>NZ_BAABWX010000001.1:1829662-2144494 GCF_040364665.1 Cognatishimia sp. WU-CL00825 | reverse complement strand
AAGCAGAGGTCATTGCGGATGCGGCACCGGTCAGAACAACAAGAGCGGCGGCGGAAGTTGCGATAATACGTTTCATTTTAGGTATCCTTTTTTATGGGGCCAAGATGTCTCGGCGGCGGTTGGTTTTAATTTCGTTTGCCAGCTGTCCTGCTGACACCAACCAAATTAGGGATGCGGTTCGGAAGTTTGAATTCACGAAAACGCACACAGCAAATCACGCTTTTCTGCCTTGAAGCGAGGATGCAGGGAACAGGGTGCTGTGCATTGCTGCAGGGGTTAGGTGCGCGCCAATAAAACAAGGGTTCCAGCAAAATTTTGGGCGTGTGATCGCGCGAGAATTTCGCGAGAAATCAACAAGAAAAAAAATGGCAGCAACCTTGTCACAAAAACGTGCAGTACTTTTTTTGTGCCTTTGTTTCAGGTGCTTCACGAAAACGAGCGCATCTCGCGAATTGCGGTGCGTTGGCGTGAGCGTTTTGTGAGTATTCTTTCAACACCAGAGTCGTTTTTGTCTTGCAGTCTGGCTGAGTCTCTCGTAATTCATGCCGCACCGTAGGGGTATAGCTCAGCTGGTAGAGCGACGGTCTCCAAAACCGTAGGTCCCGGGTTCGAACCCTGGTGCCCCTGCCATTTTCAAAGCCGGAGATAGGACAATGATTAAAGCACAGGCCTGAATTCCATCTATTTTCAGCTCGGAGCTTTGTTATGCCCTTTCCACATCCCACCACCACACACCCCATTCATCTCCAAGACGGCTCGTCCCACAGGGGCACGGTCTTTTTGAACGCCATTCTCGACCATCCACGCATCTGCGTGGGTGACTATACCTATATGTCTGCGCATCAGCCGCTGGAAAGCGCCGCCGACGTTGCATTTCGACTGGCCCCCTATCTTTACGACTTTTCTCCGGAAAAACTGGTGATCGGTAAATTCTGCCAAATCGCCCATGGGGTGCAGTTTATCACGGCCTCAGCCAATCATCGTTCTGATGGTCTGTCGAGCTTCCCTTTTTTGGTTTTTGGTGGCGGATGGGAAGGGCGCGCCAGTTTACCCGCGCCCGGGCCTGACACAATTGTTGGCCATGATGTCTGGTTCGGCACCGGTGCCATGATCCTGCCCGGCGCACAGATAGGCGATGGGGCGATCATTGGGGCAGGTGCCGTGGTGAGCGGCGTGGTCAGCCCCTATACTATAGTGGCTGGCAATCCGGCGCGGCCCGTGCGGCAGCGGCTTTCAACAGATGACGCCAGGCGCATACAAAGCATTGCCTGGTGGGATTGGCCCATTGACCATATTCTGGCGCACGAAGCTGAAATCTGTGGCTCGGATTTGGATGCCCTAGAAGCTGTGTCACCGAAACATCGGTCAGCTCAGCGGTAACGCCATTCTGGTGACAGCTTTAAAAGATGCGCCAAATATAATGGTTTTATTTTGCGGTTTTTGTTTCCGTCTGTTGGACAATGACCCATTTCTGCCATGAATGGGCCGGCATTAAGTCAAATAAGACGCTCTGATTTGCCAGGCCGCCGCATCCGCGCCACAATTAACCGGTTCGGAGGTATCAGCCATGTTTAAGAGTGAAATCCATACCGGCGCATCAGAAGCACAGCCTGACTATATGTTAAGCCCTGAAACCCTTCAGATGATCCGGGAAATCGTCAGAGAAGACGCCGCTGCCCATTTGCAGGCCGAGGAAAATCTGTTGCGCAAGATCACCGCACAGCGCCCCAAAGGGCCATTGGTCACGCCGCGTCGCTTGGCAATTGTCGTTATCATCGCGGCTATTATTCTAGAGCCATGGTTTTTGCCCACGCTTGCCGCCTATGTTGCGCTGCTGATCGCCCTGGTTCTATTGGTTGCCGGTCGCGCGCGGTTGGCGCGGGCAGGTCAAGCAATCTGGCAATGGCGCGCGCGCCGCAATCCGCAGGCTGCGGAAACCATGCGCCTTAAGGTCTTGCTGCTGACAGAGCGGGTCCAGCGCTGGTTGGATCGTTTGCCAAAAGGAGTGGGTGAAAAAATCCATCTCCCGGTCTGGCAAAGCCAAACTGCCGTGACCGACGCTGAAAACGCCTATGTTGTGCGCATGGCACAATTGGCTGCCGAAGCACGGGCCTATCCCTATGTTTCGTCACGCTCTCTGTAATCGCCCACTTGAATTCAGCAGCTTTGCGGCGTATGTCAGCCATTGATCTCATCAAAGAAGTTGCATCATGGCCCGCACCAACCCAGCTCAGTTTATTCAACAGACCCGCGCCGAAATCTCCAAGGTCGTTTGGCCGACCCGTCGCGAGGTGCTTTTGACCACCGTCATGGTGTTCATCATGGCTGCCTTGACTGCTGTGTTTTTCGCCTTGGTTGACGTGATCATCCGCAGCGGCCTTGAAGGTGTGCTGTCGATGTTTGGCTAAGTCGCCACACGACAAAGCGCTTGAAATTTCCCGGCTTCCCCGGTAGGTGACGACCTACTTTCAAACATGGCGCGCTTCGATTCGAGTTGCGCGCCGATTTTGTTGCGGAAGCAGGGGTAAAACCTCAAAACATTAAGAATTTTCGGCACTGTGCCGAACGGACGAGAAAGAACGGTCATATGGCAAAGCGTTGGTACTCTGTAAGCGTCCTCTCAAATTTTGAGAAGAAGATCGCCGAACAGATCCGCCAGTCCGCCGAAGAGAGCGGCCTAGACGATCAGATCGAAGAAGTGCTGGTGCCGACGGAAGAAGTCATCGAAGTGCGCCGCGGTAAAAAAGTCACCGCAGAGCGTCGCTTTATGCCCGGCTATGTCTTGGTGCGCATGGAAATGAGCGACCAGGGTTATCACCTGATCAGTTCGATCAACCGCGTCACAGGTTTCTTGGGTCCACAAGGACGCCCAATGCCGATGCGCGACGCCGAAGTGGCAGCGATTCTTGGCCGTGTGGCCGAGGGCGAAGAAGCACCGCGTACGCTTATTTCCTTTGAAATCGGCGAAAAGGTTCAGGTCAACGACGGTCCGTTCGAAGGCTTTGACGGCATGGTCGACAGCGTCGATGATGATAACCAGCGCCTGAAAGTAACCGTGTCGATCTTTGGCCGCGAAACCCCGGTCGAATTGGAATTCACCCAGGTGTCCAAGCAGGTCTGAGGCTTCGCTTAAAGAGACCCGAGATTTTGAAAGAGCCGCCTTTTGGGGCGGCTTTTTTTGTGGTTGGGAATGTGATCCAATGTCGGCAGAGCGGACAGAGCTGCTGTCAATCAACCTTGCGCGAACGACCGCTTTGAGTAATCCTGCAGGGATGATCAAAGACAGATATGGCAAGGCTATTTTTCCTGAAAACTCGATCACGGTTTTTGACACTGCCCTGGATTACGACTCAGAGCTGTTCGAAGACACGGTTGGGCTTAAGTTGCGCGACTTCGATCGCGATCGCTACTCGTCGGCTTACGAGGCCGACTTTGGAGCTGGTGCGGATTGGCCAACGGTCGCGTATGAAGTCTTGAACAGCCTTGTGCCATTTTCTGCGATTGCAGCGGCTTTCTTTTACGGAGACCGCATTGAGAAGTCTGCTTTAGCGTGGAAGCGTATGGCTGTCGGCCTTTTGTCCTGCATTCCAAGGCAAGGATATACCGATGCTAATGGCGCTGCGTTGCTTGCGCTAGACAAAGTCTTTGAGCTTACCAAAAGCTCAGACGTCAGATTGCTCGCATACACTTGGGTTGACGAAGAAGTCATGTTTTTTGATGAGCCGGACAAGGCGAAAGCAGCGTTCGAAACAATCGCAAAACTCGACAAGATAGAAACCCGAGAAAAACAATTTGGAGTGGGTCTGCACTCTCCACCAACGTTTCTATTCAAATTCGAGACCGACAATAGGCAAGTTCTTGCAGCAGTTGAGCAGGACAAAGTGCGTTTGACTTGGGTGTAGAACAACAAAAGTTCCCACCGGACACAGCATAAAGCCGACATTCGCTACAAAATAGCATTCTGTAGAATTGGACGCAAACCAGCCTCTGACCCAAACAACAGCACCACCCTTGCAAACCCCCCAAACCCATTGTATGCCGCGCGTCTAAGCCGATTTTTCGGTGATTCCATGTGGGAGGCGCGGTCATCGCGATGATCAAACCCAACCACACAACTCGTTGCCCCAAAGACGCGTCTGCGGGGTGTTGTAATAGGAGAGCCTCTCATGGCTAAAAAGCTCGCTGGCACAATGAAACTGCAGATCCCTGCAGGTGCAGCCAACCCATCCCCGCCTGTCGGCCCTGCTCTGGGTCAACGCGGTATTAACATCATGGAATTCTGTAAAGCGTTCAACGCCAAGACTCAGGAACTTGAGTCCGGCGCGCCTTGCCCAACCGTGATCACATATTACCAGGACAAGTCCTTCACCATGGACATCAAGACGCCACCTGCGTCTTATTACCTGAAGAAAGCCGCTGGTCTTAAGCCAGTTGGCAAGCGTAACCGTCCACGTGGCGCGGAAACTCCTGGTCGCGAGACCGTTGGTACGGTTTCTGTGAAGCAGGTTCGCGAAATCGCCGAAGCTAAGATGAAAGATTTGACTGCCAACGACGTTGAAGCAGCAATGCAAATCATCATTGGCTCTGCACGTTCTATGGGCATCGAGGTGAAGTAAGATGGCAAATCTTGGTAAACGTACACGCGCAGCGCGTGAAGCATTCGCAGGTCAAGCAGACCTGACAGTTGAAGAAGCGGTTGCATTGGTGAAATCCAACGCTGGCGCAAAATTCGACGAAACCGTTGAAATCGCAGTTTGCTTGGGTGTTGACCCGCGCCACGCCGACCAAATGGTCCGCGGCGTTGTTGGCCTGCCAAACGGCACAGGCAAAAACGTACGCGTTGCAGTCTTTGCGCGCGGCCCGAAAGCTGAAGAAGCTCAAGCGGCTGGCGCAGACATCGTTGGTGCAGAAGACCTGATGGAAACTGTTCAGGGCGGCAAGATCGACTTTGATCGTTGCATCGCGACACCTGACATGATGCCTGTTGTAGGTCGTCTGGGTAAAGTACTTGGCCCACGCAACCTGATGCCAAACCCAAAAGTTGGCACTGTGACTATGGACGTGAAAGCGGCCGTCGAAGCAGCAAAAGGCGGCGAAGTTCAGTTCAAAGCTGAAAAAGCAGGCGTTGTACACGCCGGTGTTGGCAAAGCCTCTTTTGACGAAGCCAAGCTGGTTGAAAACGTCCGCGCCTTTATGGGAGCGCTGCAAAAAGCCCGCCCAGCCGGTGCAAAAGGTGCCTACGTCAAGAAGGTCTCGCTCAGCTCTACTATGGGCCCAGGCGTCACCATCAGCGTAGACAATGCTGCTGCCGAGTAAGCCTCGCTCAGTTTAGAATTAGAAAGGCGCGCACTTCGGTGGGCGCCTTTTTTGTTGGGTGCCTATGACCTCAGCCCTGTCTGATCTCGGCATCTACACGCTCAATTTCCGCCTCATACCATTTGACCGTGGCCGTCGGGTCATCCAGAAACGCGCTGGCAAAACTGTCAGGTGCTTCGGTTTCTGTGTCAAATTGCGTTGACCAGACCATCATGCCTAAGAATGCGGGCAATAATGCGCGGGATTTTTGGGTGGGGAAATAGCAGACCCTGCTGCCTTTACGTGGGTCGGTTTCCCGCTGCAACATGCCTGCGTCTTCCAGTTTGGCAAGGCGATCGGCCAGAATATTGGTCGAGATCCCCTCAGGCGAGGCCAGAAATTCACTGTAAAATCGTTTGCCATGCAACAGGATGTCGCGCAGCAGAACAAAGCACCATTTGTCCCCAATAATGCCCGCCACATACCGCGTGGGGCAGCCTGTCCAGGGCGGCTTGCGGCCTGATTTTGACGGGGGGGGGTTAGGGGGCTTGGCGTTCATAACAACAATATAGGGTCGTGAATTTATCTTGCAATATGCAAGTGAATCGCCTACCGATAAATCCACTTGCAAAATGAAAGAGGAATTACACATGCATTCTCCCTTTGTATGGTTTGACAACATTGGTCCCGCGCGCGCCAAAACCACAGATTTTCTAAAAGACATGTTTGATCTGAGTGATGCGCCGACCGATGCCATGACATTTCTAACCAACCCGGATCAGCAGATGCCTTTTGCGGCAACCTGCGATGCGATGCTCGAGGTGTCAGGGTGGGTGCCCTATGTCGAAGTTGATGATCTTCAGGCCGCGGTTGCAAAAGCCCAAGCTGCCGGGGCGCAGATTGTTGTTGAAGATATGGAGGGCCCAGCGGGCCGCGCGAGTTTTGTGCGTGATCCGGGGGGTGCGGTTTTGGCGCTTTGGAAACGTGGCGGTGCAAACTGATGCGTGCCGCTATTGCGACAACATTAGGCTATGCGGTGATCGTCTTTCCGCTGGCCTTTATTTGGCACCTGACTTTGTTTGAGCCGCTCTATCTTAGGTTTGGTTACTTTGATGGAGAGCCAAATATCCCACTTGGGTTTCTGACGATCTTCATTCAGGGCGCGATGATTGCTTTGCTCTATCCGCATTATCAGCCCGGCACCTCGGGGGCCAAAAAAGTAGCCCGGTTTGTGCTGCTGATTGGTCTATTTCACTGGTCGTTGCATGTGCTCGCGCTTATGGCCAAGCAAAATGTGCCGAATGCGATGCTGTTTCTGGGTATGGAGAGTCTTTATCTGGTGTTTCAGTTCGGATTGACGGCGATAGTGTTGTTTTTTGTGCATGAGCGCGACCACTGAAGGCCGGGGGTTTTGATCTCGTCCAGAAAATATGCTATACAGGTAAATACCACATAGGCGGAAAACAGAGCAGGCGACGAATGTCGCAGGTTCCCCCTTGCACTGTGCGGGTTTCCAAACTAAATGATCCTGTACGAACCAGCGTGCGATTCTTCGTGCGCTGTTTTGTATTTCGTCCAAGACGGTGAGTGAAGGTTTCCTTCTTAATTTCTTGCCTGAGACGGGAAAGACCAGATTAACCGGGATATTCCTCGGGTGGTTTTGGTTCAGCCCCGTAATTCGGACCTGAACGCTGGGTTTTACTCAGCAAATATGAGCCGGAGGGCGCAAGCCTTCCAAATTTGGAGAAAAACTGTGGATAGAGCACAAAAAGAGAAATTGGTCGACGAACTCGGCCAGATCTTTGAAAGCTCTGGCGTTGTAGTGGTTTCCCACTACGCGGGTCTTACAGTTGCTGACATGCAGACCCTTCGTGCCTCCGCGCGCGATCAAGGTGCTGCAGTTCGCGTTGCCAAAAACAGGCTCGCCAAAATCGCCCTCGACGGAAAGCCTTGCGCAAGCATCGGTGAATTCCTGACGGGTATGACCGTTCTAACCTATTCTGAAGACCCTGTGGCTGCGGCCAAAGTGGCTGAAGACTTCGCCAAAGATAACTCGAACTTCGAGATCCTTGGTGGTGCAATGGGTGAGAACGCTCTTGATCGTGCTGGCGTTACAGCAGTGTCCAAAATGCCATCCCGCGAAGAGCTTATTGCTACTATCGCTGGTATGCTTGGCGCACCTGCTTCCAATATCGCTGGCGCAATTGGCGCACCTGCTTCGAACATCGCGGGCATTCTGTCTACCATCGAGGATAAGGCAGAAGCTGCGTAAGCAACTTGTTGAGAACCGCGTTTGGTTGATTGCTGAACGTTGGAACACACATCTTATAACGGAAAGAGTCTAAAATGGCTGATCTGAAAGCACTCGCAGAAAGCATCGTGGGTTTGACCCTGCTGGAAGCACAAGAACTGAAAACAATCCTCAAAGACGAGTATGGCATCGAGCCAGCTGCTGGTGGCGCCGTCGTCGTTGCTGGTGCAGCTGACGCAGGTGAAGCTGCTGAGGAAAAAACTGAATTTGACGTTATTCTGAAAGCCGCTGGCCCTAAGAAAATCAACGTCATCAAAGAAGTCCGCGGCATCACTGGCCTGGGCCTCAAAGAAGCAAAAGAGCTTGTTGAAGCTGGCGGCAAAGCTGTCAAAGAAGGCGTCGACAAAGCAGAAGCAGAAGACATCAAAGCCAAGCTGGAAGCAGCTGGCGCAGAAGTCGAGCTTAAGTAATCTTTTCCGGGTTTTGCCCGGAGTGATTAGTGAGCAGGGTGCGGATTTCCGTACCCTGCTTAACCTGTCTTAGAAAGGCTCTTTGTTGTAAGAGCTTTTCTAAGACGAGGTTACGGATCGGGAGGCCTCTGGTGGGACAGGGCCGGGAATTGATCCATCGTCTGTCTCGAAAGGGCGAGGTGCCGGGGCCCGACGGCATACTCATCCGTTGAGAAATTGAAAGGTGTCATTGCACATGGCTCAGACCTTCCTAGGCCAAAAACGCTTGCGCAAGTACTTCGGTAAAATCCGCGAAGTCCTGGAAATGCCGAACCTTATTGAGGTTCAGAAATCCTCGTATGATCTTTTCCTCCGCTCCGGAGATTCGCCTCAGCCGCTGGACGGCGAAGGCATCAAAGGCGTGTTCCAATCGGTTTTCCCGATTAAGGATTTCAACGAAACGTCCATTCTGGAGTTTGTTGGATACGAGCTGGAAAAGCCTAAATACGACGTAGAAGAATGTATGCAACGCGACATGACCTACAGCGCACCGCTGAAAGTCACATTGCGTTTGATCGTGTTTGATATCGACGAAGATACTGGCGCGAAATCCGTTAAGGACATCAAAGAACAAGACGTGTTCATGGGCGATATGCCTTTGATGACACCCAACGGCACATTTGTTGTGAACGGCACCGAGCGTGTGATCGTTTCCCAGATGCACCGTTCGCCTGGCGTGTTCTTTGATCACGACAAAGGCAAAACCCACTCTTCGGGTAAATTGCTGTTTGCTTGCCGCATTATCCCATACCGTGGCTCTTGGCTGGATTTCGAATTCGACGCCAAAGACATCGTATTCGCGCGTATTGACCGCCGTCGGAAGCTGCCTGTCACCACCCTGCTGTATGCGCTGGGTCTGGACCAGGAAGGCATCTGTAACGCTTACTACGATACAGTGAACTATCGTCTCGAGAAGGGCAAAGGTTGGGTCACCAAGTTCTTCCCAGAGCGGGTTCGTGGCACGCGTCCTGCCTTTGATCTGGTGGATGCCGCAACTGGCGAAGTGATCGCTGAAGCAGGCAAAAAAGTGACACCACGTGCGGTCAAGAAATTGATCGAAGAAGCTCAGGTTACTGAGCTGCTGGTGCCGCATGACCAAATCTATGGCAAGTTTGTTTCTTGTGACATCATCAACGAAGAAACCGGCGCGATCTATGTCGAAGCCGGCGATGAGTTGACGGTTGAATACGACAAAGATGGCGACATCATTGGCGGCACCGTTTCAGAATTGCTGGAAGCGGGTATTTTCGATCTACCGGTTCTGGACATCGATAACATCAATGTTGGTCCATACATCCGCAACACAATGGCGGCAGATAAAAACATGGGTCGCGACACAGCACTTATGGATATCTACCGTGTGATGCGTCCGGGTGAGCCACCCACCGTTGAAGCGGCGTCAAACCTGTTTGACACGTTGTTCTTTGACTCAGAGCGTTATGATCTTTCCGCGGTTGGCCGTGTGAAAATGAACATGCGTTTGGCTTTGGACGCTGACGACACCCAGCGGACTTTGCGCAAAGAAGACATCATTTCCTGCATCAAAGCTCTGGTAGAGCTGCGTGACGGCAAAGGTGACATCGACGATATTGACCACTTGGGCAACCGTCGTGTGCGTTCTGTTGGCGAGCTGATGGAAAACCAATACCGCGTTGGTCTGCTGCGCATGGAGCGCGCGATCAAAGAGCGTATGTCCTCTGTCGAAATCGACACTGTGATGCCACAGGATCTGATCAACGCAAAACCAGCGGCGGCTGCCGTTCGTGAATTCTTTGGCTCTTCGCAGCTGTCGCAATTCATGGACCAAACCAACCCGCTGTCCGAAGTGACGCACAAGCGTCGCCTCTCAGCGCTTGGGCCAGGTGGTCTGACACGCGAACGTGCGGGCTTTGAAGTTCGCGACGTTCACCCGACCCACTATGGTCGGATGTGTCCAATTGAAACGCCTGAAGGTCCGAACATTGGTTTGATCAACTCGCTGGCCACTTTTGCCCGCGTCAACAAATACGGCTTTATTGAAACACCTTATCGCAAGGTGATCGAAGGTCAGGTGACCGACGAAGTTCAATATATGTCAGCGACCGAAGAAATGCGCCACACTGTGGCACAGGCCAACGCTTCGCTTGATGACGACGGCAGATTTGTCAATGAAATGGTCAACACCCGTCAGGCGGGCGACTATACAATGGCGTCTGTTGCCAATGTTGACCTGATCGACGTTAGCCCAAAACAGTTGGTATCGGTTGCGGCTTCGCTTATTCCGTTCCTCGAAAACGACGATGCGAACCGGGCCCTGATGGGTTCGAACATGATGCGTCAGGCAGTTCCGCTGCTGCGCGCCGAAGCACCGCTTGTTGGCACAGGTATCGAAGAAGTTGTGGCCCGTGACTCTGGTGCGGCGATCATGGCGAAACGCGCAGGTATCATCGACCAAGTTGATGCGCAGCGTATCGTTGTGCGCGCGACGCATGATCTGGAACTGGGCGATGCTGGCGTTGACATCTATCGTCTGCGCAAATTCCAAAGGTCCAACCAAAACACCTGTATCAACCAGCGTCCGTTGGTCAAAGTGGGCGACACAGTCGGCAAAGGCGAAGTTCTGGCGGACGGTCCATCCACTGATATCGGTGAATTGTCCTTGGGTAAAAACGTGATCGTCGCGTTTATGCCTTGGAACGGCTACAACTACGAAGACTCCATTCTGATCTCCGAGCGCATCGCGCGTGATGACGTCTTTACTTCGGTGCATATCGAAGAATTCGAAGTCGCCGCACGTGATACAAAGCTTGGCCCAGAAGAAATCACACGCGACATTCCAAACGTTGGTGAAGAAGCGCTGCGTAACCTCGACGAGGCGGGCATCGTTTACATCGGTGCGGACGTTGAACCGGGTGACATTCTGGTCGGCAAAATCACACCAAAAGGCGAAAGCCCGATGACACCAGAAGAAAAACTTCTGCGCGCCATCTTTGGTGAGAAAGCCTCTGACGTGCGCGATACATCGCTGCGCGTAAAGCCAGGTGACTTCGGGACTGTTGTCGAGGTTCGTGTTTTCAACCGCCACGGCGTTGAAAAAGACGAACGTGCGCTGCAGATCGAGCGTGAAGAAGTCGAAGCATTGGCACGTGACCGTGACGACGAGCTGGCGATCTTGGATCGCAACATCTATGCACGTCTGCGCGATATGATCATCGGAAAAGTTGCGGTCAAAGGCCCCAAAGGCGTGCGTCCGAACTCTGAAATCACCGAAGATCTGCTGTCTATGCTGACACGCGGTCAATGGTGGCAGCTGGCTCTGGAAGACGAGCAAGATGCACAGATCGTAGAAGCCCTGCACGAACAGTACGAAATCCAGAAACGCGCGCTTGATGCCCGCTTTGAGGATAAAGTCGAAAAAGTCCGTCGCGGCGATGATCTGCCACCGGGCGTCATGAAGATGGTCAAAGTCTTTATCGCGGTGAAGCGTAAGCTGCAGCCGGGTGATAAGATGGCGGGTCGTCACGGGAACAAAGGTGTTATTTCCAAGGTTGTACCTATGGAAGACATGCCATTCCTCGAAGACGGTACACCGGTTGATTTCTGTCTGAACCCGCTGGGTGTTCCGTCACGGATGAACGTTGGTCAGATCCTTGAAACCCATATGGGTTGGGCCGCACGCGGTCTGGGCATCAAAATTGACGATGCTCTGCAAGACTACCGTCGTACAGGCGATTTGACTCCGGTGCGTGAAGCTATGGAACATGCTTATGGTCCAGAAGTTTACGCCGAAGGCATCGTTGGCATGGACGAAAAGCAACTGGTTGAAGCCGCGGGCAACGTGACACGCGGTGTGCCGATTGCGACACCGGTCTTTGATGGTGCCAAGGAACTTGACGTCAACGAAGCTCTGACACGTGCTGGCTTTGACACAAGCGGTCAGTCCATCTTGTTTGATGGCCGCACAGGCGAGCAATTCGCACGTCCTGTCACCGTTGGTGTCAAATACCTGCTGAAACTGCACCACCTTGTGGATGACAAAATCCACGCGCGTTCTACTGGTCCATACTCGCTGGTTACCCAGCAGCCATTGGGCGGTAAAGCACAGTTTGGTGGTCAGCGCTTTGGGGAAATGGAAGTCTGGGCTCTGGAAGCCTATGGCGCAGCCTACACCCTGCAGGAAATGCTGACTGTGAAATCCGATGACGTGGCTGGCCGGACAAAAGTCTATGAAAGCATCGTTAAAGGCGAAGACAACTACGAGGCAGGCATCCCAGAATCGTTCAACGTTCTGGTGAAAGAAGTCCGTGGTCTTGGCCTGAATATGGAACTCCTGGATGCGGAGGTTGAGGAATAGGGCCTTGGCCCTTTTCCCGTCCCCCCTTCCGCACGAATTTGAGGTATCAAAATGAACCAGGAACTGACCAACAACCCGTTTAACCCGCTGACACCAGCAAAGGTCTTTGATGAAATCAAAGTGTCTTTGGCGTCACCGGAACGGATTCTTTCATGGTCCTATGGCGAAATCAAAAAGCCAGAAACCATCAACTACCGGACGTTCAAACCAGAACGCGACGGCCTGTTCTGCGCGCGTATCTTTGGCCCGATCAAAGATTACGAATGCCTGTGCGGCAAATATAAGCGTATGAAATATCGCGGTGTTGTCTGCGAAAAATGTGGTGTGGAAGTCACGCTGCAAAAAGTACGTCGCGAGCGTATGGGCCACATTGAGTTGGCCGCACCCGTCGCGCATATTTGGTTCCTGAAATCGCTGCCAAGCCGCATCGGTCTGATGCTGGACATGACACTGCGTGATCTGGAACGTGTTCTCTATTTTGAAAACTACGTTGTCATCGAACCGGGTCTGACCGACCTTCAGTTCGGCCAAATGATGACCGAAGAAGAGTTCATGGACGCTCAAGACGCCTATGGCATGGACGCTTTCACCGCCAATATCGGTGCCGAAGCGATCCGTGACATGTTGTCGATGATCGATCTGGAATCCGAAGCTGAAACGCTGCGCGCCGAACTGGCCGAAGCAACTGGCGAGTTGAAACCAAAGAAAATCATCAAACGTCTGAAAGTTGTGGAATCCTTCTTGGAATCTGGCAACCGTCCAGAGTGGATGGTTCTGACCGTGATCCCTGTGATCCCACCAGAACTGCGCCCATTGGTGCCCCTAGATGGCGGCCGTTTCGCGACCTCTGATCTGAACGACCTTTACCGTCGTGTGATCAACCGGAACAACCGCTTGAAGCGTCTGATCGAGCTGCGCGCACCTGACATCATCGTACGTAACGAAAAACGTATGTTGCAGGAATCCGTGGATGCTCTGTTTGACAACGGCCGTCGTGGCCGCGTGATCACTGGCGCAAATAAGCGTCCGCTGAAATCGCTGTCTGACATGCTGAAAGGTAAACAAGGTCGCTTCCGCCAAAACCTTTTGGGTAAACGCGTCGACTTCTCTGGTCGTTCGGTCATTGTGACGGGTCCTGAACTTAAGCTGCACCAATGTGGTCTGCCTAAGAAGATGGCCCTCGAACTGTTCAAACCGTTCATCTATTCCCGCCTCGAAGCCAAAGGCCTGTCTTCTACTGTGAAGCAAGCCAAAAAGCTGGTGGAAAAAGAGCGCCCGGAAGTCTGGGATATCTTGGATGAAGTCATCCGCGAACACCCGGTCATGCTGAACCGTGCGCCAACATTGCACCGTTTGGGCATCCAGGCCTTTGAACCCATACTGATCGAAGGTAAAGCCATTCAGCTGCACCCGCTGGTCTGTTCGGCGTTTAACGCGGACTTTGACGGTGACCAAATGGCGGTACACGTGCCTCTGAGCCTCGAAGCTCAGTTGGAAGCACGGGTTCTAATGATGTCCACCAACAACGTTCTGTCCCCTGCAAACGGCGCGCCTATTATCGTTCCGTCTCAGGATATGATTTTAGGTCTCTACTACCTCACCATCGCGCGCGATGGCATGAAGGGCGAAGGCATGATCTTCTCGTCCATCGAGGAAGTCGAGCACGCTTTGGATGCGGGTGTTGTCCACCTGCACACAAAAATCCAGGCGCGTATCCCACAGATCGACGAAAACGGCCTTGAGGTCATGAAGCGCTTTGAAACGACCCCTGGTCGCGTCAAGCTGGGTGCTTTGCTGCCAACAAACAACAAGGCACCGTTCGAGCTGGTGAACAACCTGCTGCGGAAGAAAGACGTGCAAAACGTCATCGACACCGTCTACCGTTACTGCGGTCAGAAAGAGTCGGTCATCTTCTGTGACCAGATCATGTCCATCGGCTTTAAAGAAGCGTTCAAAGCGGGCATTTCTTTTGGTAAAGACGACATGGTTATCCCCGATGACAAATGGGGCATCGTTGATCACACGCGCGGGTTGGTCAAAGACTTCGAACAACAGTATATGGACGGCCTGATCACTCAGGGTGAAAAATACAACAAAGTTGTCGATGCTTGGTCAAAATGTAACGACAAAGTCACCGATGCGATGATGAACGCCATTTCGGCCGCGAAAACGGACGAAGCGGGCGCTGAAATGGAACCAAACTCGGTTTACATGATGGCCCACTCTGGTGCGCGTGGTTCGGTTACTCAGATGAAACAGTTGGGCGGTATGCGTGGTCTGATGGCCAAACCGAACGGCGACATCATCGAGACACCGATCATCTCGAACTTTAAAGAAGGCCTGACCGTTCTTGAATACTTCAACTCCACCCACGGTGCCCGTAAGGGTCTGTCGGACACGGCGTTGAAAACAGCGAACTCTGGTTACCTGACACGTCGTCTGGTGGACGTTGCACAAGATTGCATCGTGCGCATGGATGATTGTGGCACAGAACGCGCGATCACTGCGGTCGCAGCGGTCAACGATGGTGAAGTTGTTGCAACTTTGGCAGAGCGTATTCTGGGCCGTGTGGCCGCCGAAGATATCATGCGTCCAGGCACAGACGAAGTTCTGATCGCCGAAGGTCAGTTGATCGACGAATTGATGTCTGATGCGGTGCATGAAGCAGGCGTTGCTTCGGCGCGTATCCGCAGCCCGCTGACATGTGAAGCTGAAGAAGGCGTTTGTGCGCAGTGCTATGGTCGTGACCTTGCCCGCGGTACAAAAGTCAACGAAGGCGAAGCGGTCGGTATTATTGCGGCGCAGTCAATCGGTGAACCTGGTACTCAGCTGACCATGCGTACATTCCACATTGGTGGTGTTGCGCAGGGTGGTCAGCAGTCCTTCCAGGAAGCAAGCCAAGAAGGTGTGATCCACTTCGAAAACACCAATGTTCTGGAAAATGAAGCGGGTGAAACCCTCGTCATGGGCCGTAACATGAAGTTGGAAATCATCGATGGCAACGGCGATGTGCGCGTCACGCACAAGCTGAGCTATGGTTCCAAACTGTTTGTGAAAGACGCCGACAAAATCGGTCGTGGCGACAAATTGTTTGAATGGGATCCGTTCACACTGCCAATCATTGCGGAAAAAGCTGGTAAAGCGAAATTCGTTGATCTGGTGTCTGGTCTTGCCGTGCGCGACGTCACCGATGAAGCAACTGGTATGACACAGAAAATCGTTATCGATTGGCGCTCTGCGCCAAAAGGCAACGAATTCAAACCCGAAGTTATCTTGGTGGGTGAAGATGGCGAACCAGTGCGCAATGCAGCTGGCAACCCCGTGCATTACCCAATGTCTGTTGACGCCATTCTGTCGGTCGAAGATGGCCAGGACCTCAAAGCGGGTGACGTGGTTGCACGTATCCCACGCGAGGGTGCGAAAACCAAAGACATTACCGGTGGTTTGCCACGGGTTGCGGAATTGTTCGAAGCACGTCGTCCAAAAGATCACGCGATCATCGCAGAAGCAGATGGTTATGTGCGCTTTGGCCGGGATTACAAGAACAAGCGTCGCATCGCGGTAGAGCCAGCAGATGACACAATGGAAACCATCGAATACATGGTGCCAAAAGGGAAACACATTCCTGTACAAGAAGGCGACTTCGTACAGAAAGGTGATTACCTGATGGATGGTAACCCAGCGCCACACGATATCCTTGGTATTATGGGTGTCGAGGCTCTGGCCAACTACATGATCGACGAAGTCCAAGACGTTTACCGTCTGCAGGGTGTTAAGATTAACGATAAACACATCGAAGTTATCGTGCGTCAAATGCTGCAGAAATGGGAAATCTCTGACTCTGGCGAGACAACCCTGCTGAAGGGTGAACATGTCGATAAGCAGGAATTTGATGCTGCAAACGAGAAAGCCCTTTCTCGCGGCAAACGTCCTGCACAGGGTGCGCCGATCCTCTTGGGGATCACCAAAGCGTCCTTGCAGACACGTTCCTTCATCTCGGCGGCGTCCTTCCAGGAAACCACACGTGTTCTCACCGAGGCCTCTGTCCAAGGTAAGAAAGACAAGCTGGTTGGTCTGAAAGAAAACGTCATCGTGGGTCGTCTGATCCCTGCGGGAACCGGCGGCGCCACTCAAATGGTGCGCCGTGTTGCAACTGATCGCGACAACGTTGTGATCGAAGCGCGCCGCGAAGAAGCAGAGCAAGCAGCCGCCCTGGCTGCGCCAAGCGCTGATTTCGGAGCCGAAGACATCTTTGACAGCGGTCTGGTGGACACACCTGAAAGCCGCGAAGAGTAAGATCTCTTTCAGCGAAACGATTTTGAACCCCCGGCCTTGGTCGGGGGTTTTCATTTGCGCCATCCCCCGTCATGAACAGGACTGTAATTAAAGGCGGAAAACCGCGGCCCAAAGTGGCGATCGGTGCCGTAAAAAAGAGGTCGCGTTTTGGCTTTCTCTGGATCCAATAATCTGCAAGGTGCGCTGCTCATGGTGGCGGCGATGGCGTGCTATACTTTCAATGATGCGCTGATCAAATTTATGGGCGGCGACATGTCGATGTCCCAGCTCTTTGTCTTGCGTGGACTGCCAACCATCCTGTTTGTCGGCATCTTGACCTATCGCGCTGGGGCCATGACCCCCCAATTAAATCGGTCTGATTGGATGTTAATCAGTCTGCGTTCTCTGTCCGAGTTGCTTGCGGCCTATTTGTTTGTCTCCGCGCTGCGCCAAATGGAAATTGCAAATGTGACGGCTGTGTTGCAGGTGCTGCCGCTAACGGTTGCCTTGGCAGCTGCATTGTTTTTTCAAGAGCCTCTAGGGTGGCGTCGGTTTGTGGCGATCGGGATTGGGTTCTTGGGTATGGTGTTGATCGTCAGGCCAGGCCCAGAGGGCTTTAATCCTGCGACTTTTAATGCCTTGGCGGCGGTGGTATTCATCACGATCCGCGATCTGACAGCACGACGTCTTTCAGCAGAGGTTCCATCGTTGTTTGTGGCCCTGCATGCTGCAGTTTGCGTCACCGTTTTGGCCTCTGGCGTGTTGCTGATTCAGGGATCATGGCAACCGGTTGCCGCGGGTGATGGGCTGCTTATTTTAGGCATGGCGGTGTTTATTGGTGGTGGATATCTGTTTTCCACTATGGTGATGCGCGTGGGAGACATCGGCTTTGTGGCCCCGTTTCGCTATACCGGGTTGGTCTGGGCGCTGTTGATTGGCCTGCTGGTCTTTGGTGATTGGCCCGACGCTTTGACATTGCTGGGGGCTGCGATTGTGGTCGGCACGGGCTTGTTCACGCTGTTTCGCGAAGCCCGCGCAAACCGGAGTCAGGCAAAGGCGGCCCGCACCTGATCTGCATCTATCGCAAAGCGCGCTTTGAAATGCGCCTCGCCGGCGGCGTCCAGCGGTTGCAGATCTACCTTTGACACATTGGCCTTTTGGCGCGAGTCGTTGAAATCATTGTGGCCTCGCACAAACATGTCCTCGTCCGTATGGGTGATCGTGGGCATCACCCGATGCACTTTGTTGTGGCCAAAATTCATGATCGATTGCTTGACGCTTGGAGCCACTGCCATGCCAAAGGCCACGCCGTAATAGGGCAGGAACGCGGGTTCTGCCTCTAGCCCCTGCGCCGTTGGCCGCGCCGAAAACCCACGGTTGAAATCAATGGCCATCAGTCTGTTGCGCGCCAACAGCCCTTGGCAATCCTGTGCCACGTCGCGCAGCCGCTCAATGAAATTCACCGCCACCGCATCATCGTCATCATGGCGAAACTGCAAAGTATGCAACCCGGTATCGCGGCGGAAATCATTTAACACCCGCTGCATCGCAGGCCGGTGCCGCTCTGGTGCGCGCTGCACAATCACCGCTTGCGGAAAATCCTGCGTCAGCGCTGCCAACCGTTCCAGATAAGGCGCGGGCATACAGTCGCCCACCACAATCAACAGTTCAAAATTCGGGTCGGTCTGAGCTTTCAGGCCGGGCAGGGCGATGGTCTCAAAGGTGCGAAACCGCTCCTCCATCCGCTCGGGCGCATACAGATAAGCCCGCCGGTCCTCGATGGTCTCATGTTCCACCTGAAACCCGCCAAGTGCCGGATAAGAAAACCGGCACAGCCCCACCACTTGCATATCCTGACTGCTCATTGATAAACCCTCTGAGGTTTGATTGTCTTTTGCCCCGACCATGTCAGGACCAGAGACATGACGCAACCGCTCCCCCTGTTGACTTACCCTCCGACTCCCCCTATACGCGCGCCTATCCGGCTCTTTGGGGGTGACCCTTGTGCCGTTATCAAAATTCTAGTGGCTAAGGTCCAAAGCAGTTTTGTTGCTTCGACCCTCTGGAAACAAACCGCGACGTTCACCTCGGAATGGGAACGTATGCGGCTTTTTCGCTATGTGGACACATGTGGCGAGGAAAAAAATGAGAAGCGTATGGGGCAACCCATGCAGATATAGTTAGGAAACGGGATTACCCTATGCCAACGATCCAACAGCTGATCCGCAAGCCGCGTCAGCCTAAAATTAAGCGCTCTAAGTCGCAGCACCTAGAGCAGTGCCCACAAAAACGTGGCGTTTGCACACGTGTGTACACAACAACTCCTAAGAAACCGAACTCCGCGATGCGTAAAGTTGCGAAGGTTCGCCTGACCAACGGTTTCGAAGTCATCTCTTACATTCCTGGTGAATCCCACAACCTTCAGGAGCACTCTGTGGTTCTGATCCGTGGCGGTCGTGTAAAAGACCTTCCGGGTGTCCGTTACCACATCCTGCGCGGTGTGTTGGATACCCAAGGTGTTAAAGACCGTAAGCAACGTCGTTCGAAGTACGGCGCGAAGCGTCCTAAGTAAGAGGAATATTAGATGTCTCGTCGTCACGCCGCAGAAAAACGTGAAATTTTGCCAGACGCCAAATTTGGCGATCGTGTGCTTTCAAAATTCATGAACAACCTGATGATCGATGGTAAAAAATCGGTTGCAGAAAAAATCGTTTACAACGCGCTAGACCGTGTTGAAAACAAAATCAAACGCGCCCCAGTGGAAGTGTTCCACGAAGCGCTCGACAACATCAAACCGTCCGTCGAAGTTCGTTCGCGTCGTGTTGGTGGTGCAACCTACCAGGTTCCTGTCGAAGTTCGTCCAGAGCGTCGCGAAGCATTGGCCATCCGCTGGTTGATCAACGCGTCCCGTGGCCGCAACGAAAACACCATGGAAGAGCGCCTTGCAGGTGAACTTCTGGATGCGGTGAACTCTCGCGGTAACGCAGTTAAGAAGCGCGAAGATACTCACAAGATGGCCGATGCGAACAAAGCATTCAGCCACTATCGCTGGTAATCCAAGGGGCTTTTGACCAATGGCACGTGACTATACACTGAACCATTACCGTAACTTCGGTATTATGGCGCACATCGATGCAGGTAAAACCACCTGTTCCGAGCGCATCCTGTATTATACAGGCAAATCCCACAACATCGGTGAGGTGCACGATGGTGCGGCCACCATGGACTGGATGGAGCAAGAGCAAGAGCGCGGTATTACCATTACTTCCGCTGCGACGACCACTTTCTGGGAGCGCACTGAAGATGGTGTTACAGCTGACACGCCAAAGCACCGTCTGAACATCATCGACACCCCGGGTCACGTTGACTTCACCATTGAAGTTGAACGTTCCTTGGCGGTTCTCGATGGCGCGGTTTGCGTTCTTGACGCAAACGCGGGTGTTGAGCCTCAGACTGAAACCGTTTGGCGTCAGGCTGACCGTTATAAAGTTCCACGTATCGTGTTCGTTAACAAAATGGACAAGATCGGCGCGGACTTCTTTAACTGCGTTCACATGATCGAAGACCGTACCGGTGCAACTGCTGTGCCTGTTGGTATTCCAATTGGTGCCGAAACCGAGCTGGAAGGCTTGGTTGACCTGGTGACCATGCAGGAATGGGTCTACGAAGGCGAAGACCTGGGCGCGTCCTGGGACAAACGCGAAATTCGTGCCGAGTTGAAAGACATGGCTGACGAATGGCGCGGCAAGATGATCGAAGCTGCCGTTGAACTCGACGACGACGCAATGGAAGCCTACCTGGAAGGCGAAGAGCCATCCGTTGAGAAGCTGCGCGAGCTGCTTCGCAAAGGTACGCTGGACATGGCGTTTGTACCCGTTCTGGGTGGCTCTGCGTTCAAAAACAAAGGTGTTCAGCCTTTGCTAAACGCGGTTATCGACTATCTTCCATCTCCTTTGGATGTTGTTGACTACATGGGCTTTACGCCAGGCGACGAAGAAGAAGTTCGTAACATCCCGCGTCGTGCGGATGATGACATGGCTTTCTCTGGCCTTGCGTTCAAAATCATGAACGACCCGTTTGTTGGTTCTTTGACATTTACGCGGATCTATTCCGGTACTTTGAACAAAGGCGACACACTGCTGAACTCGACCAAAGGTCGTAAAGAGCGCGTCGGTCGTATGATGATGATGCACTCCAACAACCGTGAAGAAATCACCGAAGCATTTGCAGGTGACATCATCGCGCTGGCGGGTCTGAAAGACACAACAACTGGTGACACTCTGTGCTCCACCAGCGAACCTGTTGTTCTTGAAACAATGACCTTCCCGGATCCGGTTATCGAGATCGCTGTTGAGCCTAAGACCAAAGCTGACCAAGAGAAAATGTCTCAGGGTCTGCAACGTCTGGCCGCCGAAGATCCATCCTTCCGTGTGGAAACTGACCTGGAATCAGGCCAGACCATCATGAAGGGCATGGGCGAACTTCACCTGGACATTCTTGTTGACCGTCTGAAGCGCGAATTCAAAGTCGAAGCGAACATTGGTGCACCTCAAGTTGCGTACCGTGAGACCATCGGCCACGAAGTTGAGCATTCTTACACACACAAGAAACAGTCTGGTGGGTCTGGTCAGTTTGGCGAAGTCAAAATGGTCATCACACCCACAGAGCCAGGCGAAGGCTACTCGTTTGAGTCCAAAATCGTTGGTGGGTCGATTCCTAAGGAATACATCCCGGGCGTTGAAAAAGGCATCAAATCGGTTATGGACTCCGGCCCTCTGGCTGGCTTCCCAGTGATCGACTTCAAAGTTGCCTTGCTTGACGGTAAGTTCCACGATGTTGACTCCAGCGTACTCGCCTTCGAAATCGCTGCACGTATGTGTATGCGTGAAGGCATGCGCAAAGCGGGTGCGAAAATGCTCGAGCCGATCATGAAAGTCGAAGTGATCACACCTGAAGAATATACAGGTGGTATCATCGGCGATCTGACATCGCGTCGGGGTCAGGTTCAAGGTCAGGAAACACGCGGCAACGCGATTGCGATTGACTGTTTTGTGCCTCTGGCGAACATGTTTGGTTACATCAACACATTGCGTTCCATGTCCTCTGGCCGTGCGAACTTCTCAATGCAGTTTGATCATTACGAAGCTGTTCCGCAGAACATCTCTGACGAAATTCAGGCGAAATTTGCTTAACGGGGGCGGCGGGCTTTAGCCCGCCCTACCCATCCACTGTAGGCCGGGCTTCAGCCCCGGCATCCCCAAATAGGAGGCCATCATGGCTAAGGAAAAGTTTGAACGTTCCAAACCGCACTGCAACATCGGCACAATCGGCCACGTTGACCACGGTAAAACCACGCTGACAGCAGCGATCACCAAGCAATATGGTGACTTCAAAGCGTATGACGAAATCGACGGCGCACCTGAAGAAAAAGCCCGCGGCATCACCATCTCGACCGCCCACGTTGAGTATGAAACCGACGCGCGCCACTATGCGCATGTTGACTGCCCAGGTCACGCGGACTACGTGAAAAACATGATCACCGGTGCGGCGCAAATGGACGGCGCGATCCTGGTTGTGAACGCCGCTGACGGCCCCATGCCACAGACCCGCGAGCACATCCTGCTCGGCCGTCAGGTTGGCATCCCGGCCATGGTTGTTTTCATGAACAAAGTGGACCAAGTCGACGACGAAGAGCTGCTTGAGCTGGTTGAAATGGAAATCCGCGAGCTGCTGTCTGACTATGATTACCCAGGCGACGATATTCCGATCATCGCGGGCTCTGCGCTGGCCGCTTTGGAAGACCGTGACGACAACATCGGCAAAGAGAAAATCGCCGAGTTGATGGCCGCAGTTGACGAATATATCCCACAGCCCCCACGTGCGGTTGACGAGCCGTTCCTGATGCCAATCGAAGACGTGTTCTCGATTTCTGGCCGTGGTACTGTTGTGACTGGCCGTGTCGAGCGTGGCGTGATCAATGTTGGCGACAGCATCGAAATCGTTGGCATCAAAGACACCACCACCACCACATGTACTGGTGTTGAAATGTTCCGCAAACTGCTGGATCGCGGTGAAGCAGGCGACAACATCGGCGCATTGCTGCGTGGCGTTGACCGTGACGGCGTTGAGCGCGGTCAGGTTCTGTGTAAGCCAGGTTCCGTGAACCCACACACCAAGTTCGAAGCAGAAGCCTATATTCTGACCAAGGACGAGGGTGGCCGTCACACGCCATTCTTCGCCAACTACCGTCCACAGTTCTACTTCCGTACAACTGACGTGACCGGCACTGTTGTTCTGCCAGAAGGCACAGAAATGGTTATGCCTGGTGACAACCTGAAATTTGACGTTGAGCTGATCGCGCCTATCGCGATGGAGCAAGGCCTGCGCTTCGCGATCCGCGAAGGTGGCCGCACCGTTGGTTCCGGCGTTGTGTCCAAGATCACTGAGTAAGGACGAACATCCGCAAGGATTTCGGCCACGGCGATAGGTGAATTGCAAAGCAAATCACCGTAAGCCACCCAGTGAAAAAATATAAAGGGCCGCTCAAACGAGCGGCCCTTTTTGCGTATTGTTTTGCACCCCGTAGGCCGGGCTTCAGCCCGGCATCCTCCCTAGGTGCCAGACCGCTTTTCCAAAAACTGATGCGCCTCAAGTAACGTGTCGCACAACGCGTCAAAAAAGCCAGGCACGGTCACATCCACCAAAGCCGCGGGGCGTTGTGTTTCGTCATCAACGGGGCCGTCGTTTGACGTCAGCACCCGAAATTCCGCCGGTGCTTTGAGCAACTCGCGATGGCTGGACCCTTTGCCGTGTTTCAACACATTTATCGCCAGGTAATACCTGTGAAACCGCTTTGCCAAATCATCCCGTTTGCATTCCAAAAGCAAAGCCTTCAGCTTGCGCGCAAATGGCCCACGTCGAAAATGATGCTGCATGCGCGCTTCAAACACCGAAAAGATATCAATTGCCGCCAACTCAATGGCACGGACCGCTGCGCGCTGCGCGTCAGATCGCTCTTGATCTGCACTGTCTGAAAGAGGCTCTGCCAAGGCTTTGGCGCTGATTTGCGCCGCTGCAATCAGCTCGGGCACGCTTTGTACATCTTCCATCACCATACTCCTTAGGGTTCTGCTTCCCTAATGCGCCAAGTGGGCAAATGATAGGGGCGATCGCGCTTTGGTCACCTGGTCAATCAGATTGCAGGCCAACCGGGCCTAGCCGCCCAATTGCGGCCGCAGGGCCTGATAGATCACCGCCGTGGCGGTATTGGCCAGGTTAAGCGACCGCACATGAGTGCCCAGCATCGGCAAATGAAAAATCCGATCATCTAAACCCTCTAACAGCTCGGGCGACAGGCCTTTTGACTCACAACCAAACACCAAATACCCATCCTCGGCATAGTCCGGCGCATAAACACTTTGGTGGCCGTGTTCCTCAAAGAAATACAGCTTGTCACGCGCTGGCTGGCGGGCCTCTAAAAAGCTTTGCCAATCGTCATACAGGCTAAGTTTGACGTGTTTCCAATAATCGGTTCCCGCCCGACGCACGGATTTTTCATCAAGCGAAAACCCCAAGGGCTTGATCAGGATCAGCTCGAGATTAAGCGCCACACAGGTGCGCCCGATGGCCCCGGTGTTCCACGGAATTTCCGGCGTCACCAAGACGATCTTGAGTTGCGGGTCAGGCATCGAGGGGCTTTCTAAATCAGAGGCATTCGGCAGACCACATTGGCCGCCGTCCTCACCTAGCCCAGACGCTCGGCGCTCACAATCAAAACTATGGCGCGCGCGGGGCCGCGGGGCGTTCAAAGGCGAGGCGTGCCTAGGCTTTCTGAGTTTCCCAGATGCTGCTGACAGCCTGAAGCGGGCCTGGCCGATTTACACGTCGGGCGGGAAGAAGTCATTCGCTGCAAGCCCAGAATAGTCGGGCAAAATTGGCAAGAGAGGACATTCGTAATCGGTCTCGTCTCTGGTCAAATGATATGAAGTTTCCTGAAGACCACTCATAAACGCCCATCATGAAAAGGCGGCGCTATGGGCAGTAAGCCGCAGGACTAGGATTGCCTACAATGCCCGAAGTGCAGCAACTAGTTCATGAACAGTAGAAGAAGGGTTCATTTCTCCGGTGTTTTGCGCATCGGCCAATGATTTGGCCGCGTTGGCGATTGCATCGTCAGTTAATCCGCGAAGTTTAATCAACATATCTTTTGTCAAAGACTTTTCGTAATCTTCGAAAGGCGGATGTTTTTTGAGTTCAGCAGAGACAACTTCGGCAGCGGTTTTCCCGTTTGCAGCTGAGAATGGCGACCGGCTAAACGCAAAATGAAGAAGAAGCCAATATTCGAAACATGGGTATGAAACGACCGCAACGATCCGCTCGCCTTTGAATGCGGACCGTTGTTTGCTCGCATTCAAAATTTGGTCAAGTGCTTTGTGGAAGTCCTTGTGATCATCGCGATCGATTACGCAGTAGACGTCGTTATAACCGCCTTTGCTATGCAAACCCTCTGCATCGGCTCTGGCGATGGCATAACGCACCACCGCCGTGGGAGAAGAGTCGCATTCTTTACCGCAAATATCGAGGTCGACATTCACCAAGGCAAGAATACGCTTCAGTTCTTCAAAGTACTGGACTTCGGTGACTTCTCCTTCTGTGACGATCAGTACCCGACGGTTAGGCGCAATCGAAGCAGTTCGACGGCTAAGATTTTTTGCGGTTTTCCGCTTTTGAAACAGCTTGTCACTCCGCGCCGGCATTCTGCATCCTCCGGATGTTGGGAATCGCCCCAAATTTACCTCCGAGATAAGCACGTTGAAATGCTTCAACCTCTCTCACCTTGAAGTCAGATAGCGGTGTAAGTTCTGTATTCTGAGCATCCGGACGATGGATGAACCAAATTTGGTCCTTATGCATAAAACTCTTCGAAATGATCGACGTTTCATGGCTCGAGAATATTAGTTGCGCTCCCTTCGGATTTTGCCTTTTATCGTGAAACACACCGACCAGTCCTTTTAGCGCCAATGGATGAAGACTGTTGCTGAGTTCATCGATCAAGAGGGTATCCCCATCTTCAAGGACGTCGATGATTGGCCCGGCCATACCGAACATCGCTTGGGTCCCATCGCTTTCTTCTTCCAATGCAAGTTCCACTGTGTCCCCTGCCGCATTTTTATGCTTTGCAAATACACGATAGTCTTTTTCGTCTTCCACAGATTTGGCTAGCTCCGACAGCATTTTCTCAGATAGAATCTGCTTCGCATTCTCTGGAATGACGGCTTGCTTCTCTTCAACGCGAAAACCTACGATCGGGAGGTCGAGAGCCTGGATAAAATCCACAACCCTATCTCGGTACTTCTCGTCTTGTAGAAATTGCGCAGTAAAATCTTTGCTAATTCTCTGGTTTGCGCCAATAACGTGGATGCCCATCCGAATCCAATCGTATGGCTTTTTCAAAGATTTAGAATTCAACTGCACCGCTGTAGAAAAAAACAGAGCATTGTCACGCGTCGCCGCCCTCCAACTTTCACGCTCTCCGGGCAACTGTCCCTCGTTAAGAACCCACTCGTAGCTTTCCGACGCTTCAACATACTCACGGGTGAAAATTGTTCGCGTCTTGCTACCATGCTTCGAAGTTCTGGCGAACAACCATTCGTCGACTACCCGTTCATTGGTCAATGAAAATCCATACTGGAAGACTTCACCATCGTGAGAGAACACCATCTCCATCGTAGTTGCAGCATCTTTGCAATCTGGCGCGACCTTATTCTGAGGAAATTTGATCTCCTCCCCTTGGCTACCCTTCTTTGCTGAGGTGCATACAAATCTAACAAAGAACTCCACTGCCTTGAACAATGAACTTTTGCCAGATGCGTTTGGACCGAATACTACAGCGCTTGTCAGTACATGTGGTGCAAGAGAATTCCCTGTCTCGAAGGTAATACCCGGCTGTTTCGTGGCCGCAGCGCTGGCGACAGCTGAAAACGTAACTGGTTCCGAGATTGACCTGTAGTTCGATACTGTAAATTCGATCAACATAGAGACGCCTCCGATTAAATAGGATTTTTTGCGTATTTTTCGCAATTATTCCACTTTTTTCAGGGTTGCGTTAAATTTTTGTGAACTGCAAGCCCCATTTTAGCTTTTCACGGTCCAAGTGGCCTTTGCTGTCGAAAAAAGCTGCCCCTGAAAGGAGGAATAGTGGTATTAAAATCGGCGACCCTGAACAACGCCAGTTTACTTTGCCTTAAGATGCTGCGCTTAAAATGCTGCAGAACCGACCAGCGTCTGCTCTCGGAAACCTACAATGCAGCTTGGATAGGTCGCGCCAAGGTCTGGTTTGGCCCGGGAATTTGTCTTTGCAAACTCCGCCCCCTGCGCAAAGCAGTCCAGCAAGATGCAACAGGTGCCTCAGCGCTCCCAACCGCCGCGGCAAAGAACCACGAATCGTACGTTTGGGCGCTTGAAACGTACAAATTGTACAATTAGGCAAAAATTCACTTTGCGTGCGCAGCGGAAGCAACCGTTTCGCCGCGAAACCTCGGTGGGGGGATTGGGCGATGGGTTTGGGGTCTCTTGTGGCAAAGCTGTTTGGGGCCAAGCCCGAGATCTGGCGCATAACATGGCCTTTCTGCGCCGCTCTGTGACGGAATGCCACCAGGTCTTGTGTCTGGGCTGTCCCCGTGGTCAAAACCCCGAAAAATCCCTTGCCACATAGGCGTTTCAGGTGTACTGCGCAGCAATTCACATCTTGTGAATGGTGGGCTGAGATTCGTCTTGGCCCATTTGGGGTTCGAAGTGGGGGCGCAATGATGTGACCTCGACCTCTCAACTCTAAGCCTAAGAAGGCAAATTGAATATGCAAAGCCAAAATATTCGCATTCGGCTGAAGGCATTCGACTTCCGTGTACTGGACGCCAGCACACAGGAAATCGTGAACACTGCAAAGCGCACCGGCGCTGATGTACGTGGCCCGATCCCTCTGCCAAATAAAATCGAGAAATTCACTGTTCTGCGTGGTCCACACGTGGATAAGAAATCTCGTGATCAGTTCGAGATCCGTACGCACAAGCGTCTGCTCGACATCGTAAACCCAACACCACAGACCGTGGACGCGCTGATGAAGCTCGACCTGGCTGCTGGCGTTGACGTTCAGATCTCAGTTTAAGGGGTTCTGATATGCGTTCTGGTATTATTGCGAAAAAAGTGGGCATGACCCGCTTGTTCATGGAAGACGGCAAGCAGATTCCTGTGACCGTTCTTCACCTCGACGAGCTGCAGGTTGTGGCTCAGCGTACAACTGACAAAGACGGTTACACAGCGGTTCAGCTGGGTGCCGGTTCTGCGAAAGCAAAGCGTACATCCCAAGCGATGCGCGGTCACTTTGCAGCAGCAAACGTTGCGCCAAAGCGCAAGGTTGCGGAATTCCGCGTCGAAGAAGCTAACCTGATCGAAGTCGGTGCAGAAATCTCTGCCGAGCACTTTGTCGAAGGTCAGAAAGTTGACGTTGCGGGCACATCTATCGGTAAAGGTTTTGCCGGTGCGATGAAACGCCACAACTTTGGCGGTCTGCGTGCGTCTCACGGTGTTTCGATCTCTCACCGTTCTCATGGTTCTACAGGTCAGTGTCAAAACCCTGGTCGCGTCTTCAAAGGTAAGAAGATGGCGGGTCACATGGGTGCTGTGCGCGTGACAACTCAAAACCTTGAAGTTGTGAAAACTGACGCCGATCGTGGCCTGGTCTTCATCAAAGGCGCCGTACCTGGCTCCAAAGGTGGTTGGGTGACTGTCAAAGACGCCGTGAAAAAGAAACTGCCTGAGAACGTTCCGTTCCCAGCTGCTCTGAAATCCGCTGCAACTGAAGCTCCTGCGACAGAAGCGCCTGCGGAAGGTGGTGAAGCATGAAACTTGACGTGATCAAACTCGACGGCGGCAAAGCCGGTTCCGTTGACCTCTCTGAGGATCTGTTCGGCCTAGAGCCACGTGCAGACATTCTGCACCGTGTCGTTCGCTGGCAGCGTAACAACGCGCAAGCGGGTACGCACAAGGTGAAAACACGGTCTGAGACCTCTTACTCTACCAAAAAGATCTATCGCCAAAAAGGCACCGGTGGCGCACGTCACGGTGACCGCAATGCGCCGATCTTCCGCGGTGGTGGTATCTACAAAGGTCCAGTTGTGCGTAGCCACGGCCACGACCTGTCCAAGAAGTTCCGTAAACTGGGTCTGCGTCACGCGCTGTCCGCCAAAGCGAAAGCCGGCGAACTGGTTGTGATCGAAGATGCAGCTGCTGACGGCAAAACCGCTGCTCTGGCCAAACAGGTTGCAAACCTGGGCTGGAAACGTGCGCTTGTCATCGACGGCACAGAGGCCAATCAGGACTTCCTGAAAGCATCCCGCAACATCGAAGGTCTGGATATCCTGCCAACGATGGGCGCAAACGTCTATGATATCCTGAAGCGTGACACACTCGTGATCACAAAAGCAGGTATCGAAGCACTGGAGGCTCGACTGAAATGAGCGCGAAGGCTGAATTCTACGACGTGATCCGCAAGCCGATCATCACTGAAAAAGCAACCATGGCATCTGAAAACGGTGCGGTTGTGTTTGAAGTGGCAATCGACAGCAACAAACCACAGATCAAACAAGCTGTTGAAGCGCTGTTTGGTGTAAAGGTTAAAGCGGTTAACACGACAATCACCAAAGGCAAAACCAAGCGGTTCAAAGGCACAATCGGCCGCCGCAAGGATGTCAAAAAAGCATATGTGACGCTGGAAGAAGGCAACACAATCGACGTGTCCACCGGACTGTAAGCCGAAGCTTTAATGAATTGAAAAAGGCCCTCGTGAAAGCGGGGGCCTTTTTTGTTGGGGGGTAGACTTGATCAAGAGGTGAAATTCAAATCTATAGGGGGAACAGTTTTAAGAATTTTGTATTGGAGAAAGAATTGGCAACGCTACCGTACGTTACTTCATCGGGAAATATTGAGAAGGTTTTGACTGCGATTAAGGCGGCGGCAGTCCCTGAAAGGGTTAACCAGGATTTTGTTAAGACTATTTTGAAGATCCCGGGCGGGTCGGGCAATCAAATGACTACTTATTTAAAGAAAATTGGTTTTGCTGAGAGCGACGGAAGGCCGACCGAAATATATACGAGATTTCGAAACCCAACTTCGTCAGGGCGTGCGGTCGCAGAAGCTATTAGATTTGCATATGCCCCCCTCTATATCAGAAACGAATATATGCATGAACTAACGGATGATGAACTTATTGGGCTTTTAGTGGAGGAGACCGGGCAAGCGCGCGACTCCAATCCGGTGAAGATGGGATTCAGTTGTATAAAAAGCCTGAAGCAGTTCGCCAAATTTGATGAAGAGCATGTGGTTGAAAACAGCCGGGAGGCGACGTTGACGCCGTTGAAGGGCCCGGAGGCACCAAGAGATGAGCCTCCGCTTGGAGTGAGCCCAGCTGGAGGCATTGGTCTAAATTTGGGTTATACAATTAACTTGAATCTCCCTGCTTCTTCTGACCCAGCTGTGTTTAACGCAATATTTAAAAGCCTGAAGGAAAATTTGTTGCGAGATGATGATGCCTAAGCGGCCAGATGGAATGGTTCGCGCCTTCGGAATGAGCGGCCTACAAATAGTAAGCGAGCTTCAGCAAATAGAGCATACTCAGTCCATTGATTTAGGGGTAACACTCAAGGAATCTAGGGGGCGTAAGGTGTCGGAATACGAGCAGTTTGAAGCTGAGATGAGATCGCAAGCGGCTCGAATGTCGGAGTTTTACGAAGTATTCTATTGCCTCGAAAATTCAATTCGAAGGCTCGTTAAAGACACTATGATTGAAGCAGAAGGGGCTGATTGGTGGGCAAGTTCTCGTGTGAATGAAGATAAAATTCGACGGCCTGCGAATTCGCGACAGAAAAAAGAAGTCGACAGCGGAATTACACCAAGATCGGAAGACCTGATCGATTACACTACCTTCGGCGAGCTTTCGCAGTTGATCACCGACAATTGGGACATCTTTGACCCGATATTTTCCTCTAAAATTGCGGTAAGTAATATCACAAATCAATTAAATCTGCTGCGTGGTCCGATTGCTCATTGTAATGCGACCGACGAACTGGAGCAGGAAAGATTGAACTTGGCAGTTCGTTCTTGGTTTAAGTTAATGAGCTAGTAAAGCTGGATGCAAATTTCATTCCGCGTTAAGCCTTATTCTAGCAACCCCATTGCCTCCCCCCCCAATCCCTGTTACTCCGCGCGAGTGGTAATCGGCCTCAGATTCGTTCTGGGGCTGTTTGTTATTTTCTACCGGGACCTTCGGGGCCCTTCATACGGTCACCTGTTTTACCAAAGGCAGGGGGCTAACATAGCGGGAATGACACCTCATAAGGTCAAACTCGCAGTCGGGGAAACCCGGCTTTGCTAAAACGGAAGACAGTAAACATGGCATTAAAGTCGTATAAACCGACGACGCCGGGCCAACGTGGGTTGGTTCTGATCGACCGTTCGGAGCTTTGGAAAGGACGTCCAGTCAAATCCCTTACTGAGGGTTTGACAAAATCGGGCGGCCGGAACAACACCGGACGGATCACATCACGTCGTCGTGGCGGTGGCGCAAAGCGTCTGTACCGGATCGTTGATTTCAAACGTAACAAATTTGATGTCGCGGCAACCGTAGAGCGGATCGAATATGACCCGAACCGTACCGCGTTCATCGCTCTGATCAAATATGAAGATGGCGAGCAAGCCTATATCTTGGCCCCTCAGCGTTTGGCTGTTGGTGACAAGGTCGTTGCTTCTGCCAAAGCCGATATCAAGCCAGGCAACGCTATGCCTTTCTCAGGCATGCCTATTGGTACCATCATTCACAACATCGAACTGAAACCAGGCAAAGGCGGTCAAATCGCACGTGCGGCTGGTACTTATGCTCAGTTCGTTGGTCGTGATGGTGGCTACGCTCAGATCCGTCTGTCTTCAGGCGAACTGCGCTTGGTACGTCAGGAATGCATGGCCACCGTTGGTGCCGTGTCTAACCCAGACAACTCTAACCAGAACTACGGTAAAGCCGGTCGTATGCGCCACAAAGGCGTGCGCCCGTCGGTGCGTGGTGTTGTTATGAACCCGGTCGATCACCCACACGGTGGTGGTGAGGGTCGTACATCTGGTGGTCGTCACCCGGTTACACCTTGGGGTAAACCTACCAAAGGTAAGCGTACCCGCAACAAGAACAAAGCGTCGCAAAAGCTTATTATCCGCTCGCGTCACGCCAAGAAGAAGGGACGTTAATTCATGTCTCGCTCTGTATGGAAAGGTCCTTTTGTCGACTCTTATGTCCTCAAGAAGGCAGAAGCTACTCGTGAATCGGGTCGCAATGAAGTGATCAAAATCTGGTCTCGTCGTTCCACCATCCTGCCTCAATTCGTTGGGCTGACTTTTGGTGTGTACAACGGTCGCAAACATGTTCCTGTCAACGTCACAGAAGACATGATCGGTCAGAAGTTCGGTGAATATTCCCCGACTCGGACCTATTATGGTCACGCTGCTGACAAAAAAGCGAAACGGAAGTAAGTCATGGGCAAGGCAAAGAATCCCCGCCGCGTGGCAGATAACGAAGCAATGGCAAAACTGCGCATGCTCCGTACTTCCCCGCAAAAACTGAACCTGGTTGCTGGCATGATCCGCGGCAAGAAAGTTGAAAAGGCTCTGACCGATTTGACTTTCTCGAACAAGCGTATCGCGCAGGACGTGAAGAAATGTCTTCAGTCCGCAATTGCCAATGCTGAAAACAATCACAATCTGGACGTTGACGAGTTGGTCGTTGCAGAGGCTTACGTTGGTAAGAACCTGACAATGAAACGCGGTCGTCCTCGGGCCCGTGGTCGTTTCGGCAAGATCATCAAGCCGTTCTCTGAACTCACAATCAAAGTGCGTCAAGTTGAGGAGCAAGCGTAATGGGACATAAGGTCAATCCAGTCGGCATGCGCCTGCAGATCAACCGTACTTGGGACAGCCGCTGGTATGCGGACACCAAGGACTACGGTGATCTTCTGCTTGAAGACATCAAGATCCGTGATTTTATCAAAACCGAGTGTAAGCAAGCTGGCATTGCTCGTGTGATCATCGAACGTCCGCACAAAAAGTGCCGTGTTTCGATCTACACAGCACGTCCAGGTGTTATCATTGGCAAAAAAGGTGCGGACATTGAAGTTCTGCGCAAGAAAATTGCCGCGATGACAGATAGCGAACTGCACCTGAACATCCTCGAAGTGCGTAAGCCAGAACTCGACGCAGCATTGGTTGGCGAGAATATCGCTCAGCAGCTGGAACGTCGTGTGTCTTTCCGTCGTGCAATGAAACGTGCCGTACAAAGCGCAATGCGTATGGGTGCCTTGGGCATTCGTGTGAATGTTGCTGGCCGTTTGGGTGGTGCAGAAATCGCGCGTACCGAATGGTACCGTGAAGGTCGCGTGCCATTGCACACTCTGCGTGCTGACATCGATTATGCGCATACTGAAGCGGTGACTGCCTATGGCATCATCGGGATCAAAACCTGGATCTTCAAAGGCGAGATCATGGAACACGATCCTCAGGCGCATGACCGTAAAGCACAAGAAGTACAAGACGGTCCAGCACCTCGCGGTGCCGGCGGCCGTCGCTAAGGGAGAACTGAAAAATGCTTCAACCAAAGCGTACAAAATTCCGCAAGATGTTCAAAGGCCGCATCAAAGGCGAAGCCAAGGGTGGTTCCACTCTTAACTTCGGTTCTTTTGGCCTGAAAGCTCTACAGCCGGAACGCGTGACTGCTCGTCAAATCGAAGCAGCACGTCGTGCGATGACCCGCCACATGAAACGTCAAGGCCGTGTTTGGATCCGTATTTTCCCAGACCTGCCTGTGACCTCTAAGCCTGTCGAAGTTCGTATGGGTAAAGGTAAAGGTTCCGTTGATTATTGGGCGTGCAAGGTAAAACCTGGCCGCGTGATGTTTGAAATCGATGGCGTTGACGAAGTTGTTGCTCGCGAAGCTCTGCGCCTCGCAGCGATGAAACTTCCGGTAAAAACCCGCGTCGTGGCTCGCGAAGACTGGTAAGAATTTACCATTCTGAAGAAATTATTAACCCCCGTCGAGAAATCGGCGGGGGTTTTTTCTCGCCGTGGATGTGGCGCGCGAATTCTTTGAATTGCAGAGCTAGAAGTTTTTCCTCCGGGCCGAGCGATTGCTTCCTTCCCCCACTTAATATCGAAAGTTGGGATTGAAATTGGCTGGCGCTCATGATTGGCTGCGCTTCTGATTTAAGGACACATCTTATGGAAACCCTTACCCCCTTTATTGCTTATGTTGCCGCGCTTGGTATTGCGGCTGTTATCCCCGGTCCGGGCATTGCGGCGCTGGTTGGTCAGGCGCTTGGGGGCAATCAACGGGCATCGGCGTTTTTCTTGGCTGGCATTGCACTGGGGGATGTGACCTATCTGACCGTCGCCGTCATTGGTCTTGCGGCGATTGCCAAAACATTCGCCAGTGCCTTTTTGGTGATCAAGGTCTTGGGAGGGCTTTATTTGTTGTATCTGGCCTATGGGTTTTTGACCAGCAAGGCAGGGCTGACCAAGGTGGGCACAGAACGGCCCAAATCAAGTTCCGGGTCTTTTTTGGCAGGGTATTTTGTAACCTTGGGCAATCCCAAAACCATCGTTTTCTATTTGGCGCTTTTGCCAACCGTAATGGACCTGAACAACGTGCATTTGTTTGAGTGGGCGATGTTGGCGATCTTGACGGTTTTGGTGATTGTTGCGGCCCTTGCGCCCTATGCGGTTTTGGCAAGCAAAGCGCGGTCGCTGATGACCCAGCCACAGGCGTTGCGGCGCTTAAATCGCATCGCGGCGACAGCAATTGGTGGCGCGGGAACCCTGATCTTGGGCGAGGCGATTACAGCCGTTTTTCGCCGCACCTGAATTCATCCTAAACCGCCCTTGCACCCCGACCTAATCGTGCCATATCAGCACCAAAGGTTAACGGGCGGGCACAATGCGTAAGCAACTTTCAGACATTCTTGATCGATCCATCACGCGCAACATCATCATGGGCGTTATCCTGTTCAACGCTGTGATCTTGGGGCTGGAAACCTCTGACGGCATCATGGAACAGGCGGGCCAGCTGATCACCACATTGGACACGATCTGTTTGTCGATCTTCGTCGTCGAATTGTTGGCAAAGTTTTACGCACGCGGGATGGCGTTTTTCCGGAATGGCTGGAGCCTGTTTGATCTTGCGATTGTTGGCATTTCACTGTCGCCTGTGGGCGCGGGCCTGTCGGTTTTGCGGGCATTGCGGATCTTACGACTGCTGCGGGTGGTGTCGGTTGTGCCGTCCCTGCGCCGCGTGGTTGAAGCCTTTATCATGGCCTTGCCGGGCATGGCGTCGGTGTTTTTGCTAACTGGCGTGATCTATTACATCGGTGCTGTGATCGCGACCAAACTATATGGCGACACTTTCCCCCAATGGTTTGGCAGCTTGGGTGAGTCGCTTTATTCGTTGTTTCAGGTGATGACACTGGAAAGCTGGTCGATGGGCATCGTGCGTCCTGTAATGGAGGTACATCCGCAAGCCTGGCTGTTCTTTGTGCCGTTTATCCTGATCACGGCATTTGCAGTGGTCAATTTGGTTGTGGGCTTGATTGTCAGCACCATGCAAGACGCGCATGCCGAAGAGGACAATGCGGCCACGGACAGCTATCGCGAAGAGGTCATGGATCGTTTGGCCCGTATCGAGGCCGCGCTTCTTAAAGGTGACATGAAGTAAAAGGTCTAAGCGCTGTGCCTTAGTCCCACCTGTAGTTGAAGCTGACGGATATGCGTTCTTCTTCGGCCATGTTCATCGGTACTTCGTGGCGCAGCCAGCTTTCCCACAGCAGCACATCACCGACGTCGGGGGTGACATAGATAAAGTTTTTCATCTCGCGGCGGGCGTCTTTGATGCGCGGTGGGGCCGCCATCATCATCGCGTGGCGGGGGTCTTCCAGTTTTAGTGCGCTGGTGCCTTCAGGCATCGACACATACGTTGTGCCACTGATCACCGAGTGCGGGTGTATATGGGCGGAATGGCTGCCACCTTCGGGCAGCACATTGATCCAAAGATCCTCGAGCACCAATTTGCGCCCATCCAAATCGAAATCCAGATCTTTGGCAAAGGCAGCGACATGGGCGTCCAGCGCCTTGACCAGATCGGCAAAGATTGGAAAGCGCCAAGGCAAATCTGTCAGTGAGGCATAGCTGGTATAGCCCGGATAGGCATTGGCCTCACACCATTCATGGCCGGCATCATCATCTTCGGCGATGGTGATACACGAGTTTTCAAGCTCGGCGCCATCTATGGAGGGGGCAAATTCTGACAAAGCCGCGCGATAAAGCCGGGTAACGAAAAGTGATTCAATCTGTGACATGCCAAACTGATATCTGAGCCAATCCCAAAGCGCGAGAGTTCCAGCGAAATTTGCGGAAAATTTGACGTTTTTTTTGCTTAAGCTAGAGCGAATTGGTGCATATAGGCGTCAAAGGCAACGTGGGTGTGATATGAAAACAGTTGATTTGGTTAAGTGGGTCGCAACTGCTATCCAGCTGGTTGGATATGGGCTGACGGGATTGAACATAGTGCCATGGAATGTATTTTTCTTTTTTGCCGGGATCGTGCTTTGGTTCGCGGTTGGCGTTATGTGGAAAGATCGGGCCATCATGGTGGTGCATCTGGGCGCGTTTGTGTCCCTGATGGCCGGTTATCTAAATTCATAGAGTGGGCCGCAGGTGCAATAATTGCGCCTGCGGCTCGCAGATAAACTTTCCTAGGCAAATGGACTATGGCGAGTGGCTTAGGATCTTTTCAACGCAGCGTCGCCAGCTTCTTTCATGATATCCATATCAATGCCCTGCAACGGCAACGCGCCATAGTTGACCATCAAATACCCCTTTGGACCGGTTTTAACGGCATGTTCATAACGCGGATCTTTCAAAAGGTCTTGTGCTAGGACGCCTGAAAAATAGCGATCATCCCCCACATAGCGGAAGGCATAGACCGTTATTCCGTTGTCCAGAACCTTCAACTTTTTGATGTCGGTCTTCAGGCGTTCATCTGATGAAAGATAATAGTGGCTGATGCCCCCAACGCCTTGGGCCAGCATAACGCCAGCAACAATGATAACTGCAGCCAGCACACAGGTGGTGCGATTGCCCACACAATAGTTGCTAGAAGGGCCGCTGGATGGGCTGGAAAACGGTGCGCAGGCAGTCACTGCGATCATCGCGCTGATAGAAACCGCGGAAACTGTATTGCGGCAAATTTTGAAATTAATCATATATTCGTCCCCTATTTCTGGTTCCTTCGCCCCGGCGAAAGAATTTAATTGAATAGGTTTCTTGTTGTCTTTTTCTCCAGCCCCATACCACTATACCGCATTTTGTATTGTTTTTCCTCACTTTTTTGGACTTTGGGTCTCAATTAGTTGATTGAGAATGAGCGGGTATCAACAAAATGGATTTAAACCTTTTGAAAACTGAGGGCCGTAGATAGGACAGATGATACGCAAAACCATAGACCTGTTGTTGCCCGCTCTGTTTCCCAGTTGGCGGTTTTTTAAGACGGTTGGGCCGTCGCCGCGCATTGAATATCGGGTGATAAAAGGGGGCGTGGAAACCAATTGGCAAGCCAGTCATCCGATCCCAACCACCATCAGTCCCACCCAAATGGTCAAGCGCCTGTTTTGGAACCCGCAGCGCAATACACAGCTTTATATGGTCGCCTTAGCAGAGCGGCTGGTTTCTGGCGTGAAGGACCACTCTGAACAAGAGCTGACGCGACTGGTTGCAGAGCCATTACAGCCCTTACAGGGCATGTTGCAGTTTCGGTTGCTGTTTCTTGTGCCCGAGGGTGACAAGATCGCGGGGCACGTGCTTTTTGAAAGCACGCCGGTTGCCTTGTCAGAGCTGCACCATGATGTTTGAATTGTCGCTGGCTTTAACCATGCGCCTAACCGAAGTGATGTTGGCCCTCGCACTTGGTCAGCAGGCGCTTGAGCATCTGTTGCTTGGTCGCGATCGCGCGCTTTACGCAGCACGTTTGCTGTGTTGCTTGTGGCTTTTGACCGGATGGCACGCTGGCTTGGTACTTGTTGTGCTTTGGCTCAGCCATCTTTTGGTGCTGCACCGGTTCAACGGGCCTTATAATGGCGGTGCTGATAAAATGGGGGTGTTGATCACCACTTGTTTGATGGCGGCACATTTGGCACCAGAACCACGCTGGGCTGAGCTTGCGATATCGTATCTGGCGGTGCAACTTGTACTGTCTTACTTTGTGTCGGGCTATGTGAAAATCGTGAACCCAGATTGGCGCAGCGGGCAGGCGCTGGTCGATGTCTATCGGTTCTCGGCTTATCCCGTGGCCGAGGATCTGCGCAGTTTTGCGGACCACCCAAAGCTTTTGTGGACCATGAGCTGGTGCGTTATGGGCTTTGAAGTTGTGTTTCCACTGGCCTTGCTACATCCCTTTGCGCTGACAACCGGGATGCTGATCGCCGGAACGTTCCATTTGGCCAATGCGATGCTGTTTGGTTTGAACCGGTTCTTTTGGATATGGCTCTGTGCTTACCCAAGTTTGATCTGGTTTCAGGACCGGGTGTTTGGGTGATTGCCACCTCTGGCTAAAAACATGGAAACGCCTGTGAAACTTGGTCCTTTTCGCTTGCCCTAACCCAGTAACCCCCCTATAGACGCGTATCTCACGGATTCCCGGCGACGGGATTCGTGTGTTTTGTTTTGGTCCACCAGATCAATGGGTCACCCTGAACATACTGTCAGGCGCTCTCTGGTGTAGGAAAGGAAGAGGCGACATGAACGCCAATAAACTTCGCGAGAAGTCCGCAGATCAACTGCGTGAAGAGCTCGCAAACCTGAAAAAAGAAAGCTTCAATCTGCGCTTTCAACAGGCAACCGGTCAGATGGAAAACACTTCAGGCATCAAAGCGGCACGCCGCAACGCTGCCCGCGTTAAAACCATCCTGAACGAAAAAGCCGCACAAGCTGCAGAATAAGGGAGCTTTGAGACATGCCTAAACGAATCCTTCGCGGTGTTGTAACCAGCAACGCAAATGAACAGACAGTAACCGTGTCCGTAGAGCGTCGCTTTACGCACCCAGTTCTGAAGAAAACCATCCGTAAGTCCAAAAAATACCGGGCTCACGATGAACAGAATGCTTTCAACGTTGGTGACAAAGTCAAAATCATTGAGTGCGCACCAAAGTCGAAAACGAAACGTTGGGAAGTTCTGGAAGCTTAAACCAAGCTTCCCGGACGACTTGACAAAGTCGAAACCCTGGGGACACAGCTGACACGCATCGTCAGTTCCCATAGGTCGGGAGAAACCAAATGATCCAGATGCAAACAAACCTGGATGTTGCTGACAACTCCGGCGCTCGCCGAGTTCAGTGCATCAAGGTTCTGGGTGGCTCTAAGCGTAAGTACGCTTCCGTAGGTGACGTTATTGTCGTCTCGGTTAAAGAAGCTATCCCACGTGGTCGCGTTAAAAAAGGCGACGTCCGTAAGGCCGTTGTTGTACGCACCGCTAAAGAAGTTCGTCGTGAAGACGGCACAGCAATCCGCTTTGACCGTAACGCAGCCGTGATCCTGAACAATGCAGGTGAGCCGGTTGGTACCCGTATTTTCGGGCCGGTTGTTCGCGAATTGCGGGCCAAAAACTTCATGAAAATCATCTCACTCGCGCCGGAGGTGCTGTAAGATGGCTGCTAAGCTTAAAAAAGGCGACAAAGTCGTCGTACTTGCTGGCAAAGACAAGGGCCAAGAGGGCGTTATCGCTTCTGTTGACCCGAAAGCTGGCAAAGCAGTGGTAGACGGCGTTAACATGGCCATCCGCCACACCAAGCAATCCCAGACTGACCAAGGAGGTCGCGTGCCTAAGGCAATGCCGATCCAGCTCAGCAATCTGGCATTCTTGGATGCAAACGGTAAAGCAACACGCGTTGGCTTCAAAATCGAAGGCGACAAAAAAGTGCGTTTTGCTAAGACGACAGGAGATGTGATCGATGCTTGATAATGCTGACTACACTCCACGTCTGAAGGCGCTGTACAACGACACAATCCGTGCCGCTCTGAAAGAAGAGTTTGGCTATAAGAACGCAATGCAGACACCTGCACTTGAAAAAATCGTTCTGAACATCGGTTGTGGTCGTGCGGCTGTTAAAGACAGCAAAAAAGCCAAGTCCGCGCAAGCTGACCTGACTTTGATCGCAGGTCAAAAAGCCCTGACAACTGTTGCGAAAAACTCTATCGCTGGCTTCCGCGTTCGCGAAGGCATGCCGATGGGCGCAAAAGTGACTCTTCGTGGCGACCGTATGTTCGAATTCCTCGATCGTCTGATCACCGTAGCGATGCCACGTATTCGTGACTTCCGCGGCGTGAAGCCAAGCTTTGATGGCCGCGGCAACTTTGCCACTGGTTTGAAAGAGCACATCGTATTCCCTGAAATCGACTTTGATAAAGTTGACGAAAACTGGGGTATGGACATCGTGATTACGACCACCGCCGATAACGACGCTGAAGCCAAGAGCCTGTTGAAAGCTTTCAACATGCCGTTCAACGCTTAAGCGCGGGAGAGGATATCATGGCTAAAAAATCTATGATCGCACGCGAGAAAAAGCGCGAAGCACTGGTGGCAAAATATGCCGCTAAGCGCGCCGAGCTTAAAGAAATCGCAAACGACGAGAGCAAGACAATGGAAGAGCGTTTCACAGCGCGCCTGAAGCTTGCAAAACTGCCGCGCAACAGCTCGGCTACACGTCTGCACAACCGTTGCCAACTGACCGGTCGTCCGCATGCTTACTATCGTAAGCTAAAGGTCAGCCGGATCGCGCTGCGGGAACTTGGCTCGAATGGCCAAATCCCCGGCATGGTTAAGTCAAGCTGGTAAGGAGGGTTAAAAAATGAACGATCCTATCGGTGATATGCTGACCCGTATCCGCAACGGTCAATTGCGCGGCAAGTCCACAGTGTCTTCGCCAGCGTCAAAGTTGCGTGCTTGGGTTCTGGATGTACTGGCTGACGAAGGCTACATCCGCGGCTACGAAAAAACGACTGGTAACGACGGCCACCCGGCTATCGAAATCAGCCTGAAATACTACGAAGGCACTCCTGTCATTCGCGAAGTGAAGCGGGTTTCTAAACCTGGCCGTCGCGTTTACATGAGCGTCAATGACATTCCAGTTGTCCGTCAGGGCCTGGGTGTGTCGATTGTCTCCACCCCTAAAGGTGTGATGTCGGATGCAAATGCTCGTGCCAACAATGTTGGCGGCGAAGTACTTTGCACGGTCTTCTAAGGAGCTTAGAATGTCTCGTATTGGTAAAAAACCGGTCGAACTTCCCAGTGGCGTAACTGCTTCTGTCTCCGGCCAGACCATCGAAGTTAAGGGTCCAAAAGCGACTCATTCCTTCACCGCAACCGACGATGTGACACTGACTGTCGAAGAGAACACCGTTAAGGTAACTCCTCGCGGCAAGTCCAAGCGTGCACGTCAACAGTGGGGCATGTCCCGTACTGTTGTACAAAACCTTGTCACCGGCGTGACCTCAGGCTTCAAAAAAGAGCTTGAGATCGTTGGTGTTGGTTACCGTGCCCAGATGCAGGGTAAAACCCTGAAGCTGGCGCTGGGTCTGTCACACGATGTCAACTTTGAAGTTCCAGAAGGCGTGACTGTTACAGCACCTAAGCCGACTGAGATCATCATCGAAGGCAGCGATTCACAGCTTGTAGGTCAGGTCGCGGCGAACATCCGCGAATGGCGTAAGCCTGAGCCTTATAAAGGCAAGGGTATCAAGTACAAAGACGAGTATATCTTCCGCAAGGAAGGTAAGAAGAAGTAAGGACCAGAGTAATGGCAAACAGCACACGGGAACTGTTCCTCAAGCGCCGCCTGCGCGTCCGGAACAAACTTCGCAAGGTAAACACTGGCAAGCTGCGCTTGTCCGTGAACCGCTCGAACAAGAACATCAGCGCTCAGCTGATCGACGACGTAAACGGTGTAACCCTCGTATCGGCTTCCTCTTTGGAAAAAGATCTGGGCGTTGTTGGCAAGAACAACATCGACGCAGCGACAAAAGTGGGCGCGGCAATTGCCGAGCGCGCTGTCAAAGCGGGTCACACCGAAGCGTATTTCGATCGCGGCGGTCGCCTGTTCCACGGCAAAGTGAAGGCCTTGGCCGAAGCTGCGCGTGAAGGTGGCTTGAAAGTCTGATTATGGACGCCCCTCGCTAGGGGGGCGTTTTTTCTATTTGTGGGTTTCCAATTGGGAACCCCGATGATCCGGGGGCGCAAATGCTCACTAGGATTGGACAAAGGCGCACTGTGGTAATGCATGCGCCAGATTACAAAGGAATGCCAAATGGCAGAACGTGAAAATCGTCGCGGCCGCGGTCGCAAACGCGAAGAAGAAACTCCTGAATTTCAGGACCGCTTGGTTGCAATCAACCGCGTTTCCAAAACCGTAAAAGGTGGTAAGCGCTTTGGTTTCGCAGCACTTGTTGTTGTTGGTGACCAAAAAGGTCGTGTTGGCTTCGGCAAAGGTAAAGCAAAAGAAGTACCTGAGGCGATCCGCAAAGCGACTGAGCAAGCGAAACGTCAAATGGTTCGCGTGCCTCTGCGTGAAGGCCGTACTTTGCACCATGACGTCAATGGTCGTCACGGCGCTGGTAAAGTCGTTATGCGTACAGCACCTGAAGGTACTGGTATCATCGCCGGTGGTCCAATGCGTGCCGTCTTCGAAATGCTGGGCGTAAAAGACGTTGTATCTAAGTCTATTGGTTCCCAGAACCCATATAACATGATCCGCGCAACACTTGACGGCCTGACCAAAGAGTCTAGCCCACGTCAGGTTGCAGCACGTCGTGGCAAAAAAGTTGCTGAAATCCTGCGTAAGGATGAAGCACCTGCAGCAGCAGACGCGTAAGGAGACTGACCAATGGCTAAAACTATCGTTGTAAAACAGGTCGGTTCCCCGATCCGTCGCCCACAAGACCAGCGTGCAACGCTGATCGGTCTGGGTCTGAACAAGATGAACAAAACCCGTGAACTGGAAGACACACCTTCCGTACGTGGCATGATCAACAAGATCCCACACATGGTAGAGATCATCGAAGAAAAGGGCTAAGCGCCAGTTTCTAAAGACTTTAAAGCGCCCTCGGATTCCCGGGGGCGCTTTTTTTTGAAAAAAATTTGGTTTTGCGGAATAAACCGGCGATCAGCTTCGTATGTCTTATACCAGCCCTTCAAAAGGGCATGACATTTAGGAGCCAACAATGACTCGTTTTCTGATTATTGCCACCGCCGCTGCAACCCTTTCCGCGTGTTCCGCCTATGCAGCGGGCCATGCCGCGCCCGTCAAAACCTCGGACGCCGGATACTTCACCGATGCAGCTGACATGACGCTTTATACTTTTGACAAAGACACGGCAGGCAAATCAAATTGCAATGCCGGCTGTGCGCGGGCTTGGCCGCCATTGGTGGCCAAAGAAGGGGCGGATTTGCCCGATGGTTTTACGGCGATCAAACGCAAAAACGGGGACATGCAAATCGCCTTTAATGGTCAACCGCTCTATCTGTGGATCCAGGACAAAAAGCCAGGAGACACAACCGGTGATGGCGTCCAGGGCGTTTGGCATATCGCTAAGCCCTGATCTGGCCGCAAACAGATTTTGCCAAGATGGGCTGGCGTCACATCGCCCGCCCGTGCATGATTGATCTGACCCAATTCGGATGCTTCAATGCCCCGGTTCACAGCCCAACTCAAAGATGCGATGCCACATCTCTGGCGATATGCATATTCCCTGACCCAAGATCGCCCGCAGGCGGATGATCTGGTGCAGGATTGTGTGGAACGTGGCCTGCGCAAACGGGCGCTTTGGGACCAAAACCAACCCTTGCGCCCATGGTTGATGAAAATACTGCTTAATATATTCCGCGACCGTTACCGTGCACGCGCGCGACTTGCCGAGGTGCCGTTCTTAAATGAACACGCTGGGGCGGCTCAGGACACAACTGTTGAAGACAGGGCAGAACTGGCGGCCGTTGTGCGTCGCATGCAGGGCTTGCCAGAGGCGCAACAACATGCGCTGCAACTTGTTGCTTTTGGCGGCTTAAGTTATGCCGAAACCGCCGAAGTTCTTGGTGTGCCGATTGGGACAATATTGTCGCGTGTCGCACGGGCTCGGGCAAAGCTGAATGACGAAGCCACTGCAAATGCATCCGGGCTAAGGAGCGTGACATGACCGACTTCAATACCATCGAAGAGCGGCTGAGTGCGTATCTTGACGGGGAAATGTCCGCAGTGGATCGCGCGGCCTTCGAAGAGGTGCTAGAGGCCGATCCCAGCATTGCCGAACGTGTCTCGCAATGGGCTTCCACGGACGACATCTTGCAATCTTTGGTGCCAACGCCCTCTGACAGTCATATGGAAAGCCTTATGGCTGCCAATCGCCCTGAAGGCCCACGCTGGACTATGCGCCGGTTTGCAAGCCTTGCGTTGGTGTTTTTGCTTGGTGGGCTAGGGGGGTATGGCTTGAACACTGTTCAGAAAACCGACGATCCAGCGCAGATCGTGATCATTCGGGCTACTTTGGATGCGACGTCGGCGCACCGTTTGTTTACTGCCGAGATGCGCCATGCTGTCGAAGTTGGCCCCGAGGAAACCGACCATCTGGAAACCTGGCTTGCCAAACGTATGGGCCGTCAAATGGTAGTGCCCCAACTGGAAGAGCACGGCCTGACCTTTATTGGCGGGCGTCTGTTGCCTTCGGGCGGACAGGCGGCAGCGCAATATATGTATGAGGATGCTCAGGGTGAACGGGTAACGGTTTATATGGCCCGCACGTCCACCCAGGCACAGACCTCGTTGCGATTCCTTGAAGAAGAAGACCTGACAACCGTCCGCTGGCAGGATGGCCCTTGGGTTTTCTTTGTTGTTGCACCGCTAGAGCGCGAACAGCTTTCGCCGATTGCAATCAAAGTACACGAAACGCTTATTTGAGAGGCGTTTCAATAATTTAGCTATGCTGCACCTGCATAACAGCTTTCCCATAATGTAAGTTGTTCGCGCTAACTTGCTGTCCTATCTCAGTGTCACGAGGAGAACACAACTTAACCCGCTGGGAAATACGTCTCAGCATTCTCTATAGGAGTTGCATCATGGCAACCGCAGTAAACACAACATATCTTGGCACTGGCATCGTTGATCGTATCCGGGGCCTGTTCACAGAATTCAAAGCCGCTCAGGCGAAACGCGCGACTTACCGGACAACTTATAACGAGTTGTCAAACCTGACAGACCGTGATCTCGCAGATCTGGGTTTCTCTCGCTACGATATCGCAGACATTGCTCACGAGCACGTCTACGGCAAATAAGCGACTGACATCGTTGGTTTAAGAACACCGCCTCCGGTTTACCGGGGGCGTTTTGTTTTGTACGGGGAGAAGCTTTGCCCAGTAGTCAAGCTTGTGATAACGCGTTTTCAATTCAGCAAAGCAAGCGCGCTTCTTGACACGGGTTTTTCCAGAAACACAACATCAGACGGTAGCGCCTCGGCAAGACTGGTCTTTCCGCTAATAAGTAAGCATCGTGTCTTGGGCGATTGGCGTCGTGCTACCTTCAATAAATCCAATCCGTTCTCTTCTGTACCAAGATCAAAATCACTGACGATCAAATCAAAGGTGTGCTTCTCTAGGGCCGATTTTGCGTCTTCAACTGATGGACATAGCCTGACGTCATAGCCCAATGCGGACAACGCGGTTTCAGTCACTTGACGATCTTTTGGATTGTCGTCGACAAGTAGGGCTAAGCGATTGGGAGAGACGGTTTGTGCCGTCGCAACAGTGGCTAAGGGCAGAACGATATGGATCTGCGTCCCCCTATCAATGCGGCTTTCAATTTCCATTGTGCCGCCAGATTGAATGATAAACCCATAGACAATGGATAATCCAAGACCGGTGCCGCCATCTGCACTGCGCGTGGTAAAAAACGGCTCAATGGCCTTTTTTCGAATATCAGGTGACATGCCGCTGCCTGTGTCGGTCACAGATATAGTCGCGGTTTCATCAGCTTCGCAGCTCAGGGTAACTTCAATCGTACCTTGCTGATTCATCGCGTTATTGGCGTTCAAAACCAGATTCAAGATCGCGGATTCAAGCTGGCCTGGGTCTGCCAAAACCAGCAGAGGGTCGTTAGTATAGGTGACTTGAATTTTGACACCTGGTTTCAGTCCAATTTCGACCAGTTCGATCATGCCTGCTATCAACGAGTTCAGATCGACGACTTCCGGCAATAAGGGTTGTTTTCGGGCAAACGCTAGCAAACGATCCGTCAACGAAGTGCCAAACTCTACGGCATTTTCAATAGCTGCTATATTCTTGGAAGCGTCGGCATTGTCGCTTTCACCCAAAAGATGCGCATGGGTGCGGATTGTGGCGAGGATATTTCCAAAGTCATGGGCTGAATCGCCTGCCAGTTTTCCTAGTGTTTCTATTCGGTCGATCTGTTCCAAACGTGCTTGAATGCTGCGTTGTTCAGTAACGTCTGACAGCAGCCAAACCCGCCCTTCATCCGGCAAACGACTGGCGCGCAATTCTATGATCTGTCCATCTGCGGCGACGAGTTCTATCGACCCTCGATGCGAGGCCGTTAAACCCGCTGCGACCGCAGATGGCCCAAATCGGCCTTCACGGAGCCACAGCGCAATGTCGCTTAGATCGCTTTTGTCTGCGATCAAGCCAAGAATGTGATCAAACGCCGGGTTGGATGCGGTAAGTTTGCCAGTTGCATCTGTGATCGCAATACCGTCAGAAATATTGGCGAATACCTTTTCGAACAAGGCGTTGCGTTGGTTAAGTGCACGGTGTGACCTGTCTAGCCGCAGCGCATTTGCGCGAAAACTGCGGAACGTTCGAAAAAGATCTCCGATTTCGTCAGAATTGCCCAGCTTGCGCGGCAATACACTGCTTCGGTCGCCCTTTGCGAGATTGACCATCGCCTCGGAAACGCGGCCAATGTTGAATGCGACATAGCGGGATACAAATAAGGCCGCCGCCAAAGCGCAGGCCAGTCCGATCGCGCTGATGCTGGCAATCGAGAGCCGTGTAAGTTTGATCAAGGAAGATGAGGCGCTGCGTTCTTGCGTCAAAAAATTTTCAACTTCACGCGCATATTGGGACGCGAGTTCATTGATCTGATTGGCGTCCCGACGAATCCGGAAAAGCGCATTTTGCGCGTTCAGAATTGCCCCGAGTTCTTTGCGACGCAATTCAAAGATGCCGAATTCTCCTGAGACCTGTTCTGACAGCTGCTTCAGGAAGGTGGCTTGGGAGCCGTTCAAAAGAGCTACATCAATGGGCTGCGCCTGACGCTGATATTGCCGCTGTTCTTCGCCGACCCCGATCAAGTTGTCCGCATAGGCTGCGTTCAAGGCGTCGGCATTCATGCTCTGCAGCGTCCACCAAACAAGGCGTATTGTGTCAGACGTAGACGGATTTTCAATAGCTGTGGTAGCGCGCTCGCGCAACATGCTCAAAGTCGCGATCCGCGCTCGTATTTGGGATTGAACCAGATCCAAGGATCTTGACGCTTCAACCAGATCATTGATACCAGCTTCCATTGCGATGGTGATCGGGAATAGTTCATCCCGTTTGGTGTCAGGCCCGTCAGGATCAGCCCATTGCTCTCTGACCCGGCGCAAAATTGCAACGAGTAGTTGGCCTTCTTGTTCAATTAGAAAATTTGAACGCTGATTCAGCAGATAGGGAGCTGAAGTTGCAAGGTCAGAGGTGCGCTTTGATAAATCTATGGCCTGAGCAACCTGACTGAGGGATTGCCTGTGCAATTCTTCAAGTTGGGTGTCCACGCGATGCAGCGCGGTCCATGTCAGCCCGCTTATGCCAAGGATGGCCAAGGACAAGATCGCAAGTGCAGTCCAGAGCCGACCGCGAACCGAGCGAGGTAAATACCGCATTAGTCCGCATCCCTGACGTGGTTCGTCACAAAGATATAGCCTTGCCCTCGGCGGGTCTGGAGGTGAACAGGTTTAGAGGGGTTTTCTTCTATCTTTCGGCGCAATCGCAAGATCAGGACATCAACCGTGCGATCCACATATTTTGTCAGGTCACTGCCCAATTCCGCCAACAAGTCGACGCGTGTAATGATGTCATTGGGGCGGCCAAGGAAATAGTCTAACAGTCGGTATTCCGCGTTGGTTAATGCAATTTCCTGGCTAAATTGGTCAAACAGAATGCGCTGCTTTTGATCCACTGTGAATCGTCCAAACGTCAGACAACCATTTTGGAAGGAGTTTGGGCCAGTAACCTGGGATCCAGCTCCGTAGCGGCGCAAGACCGCGCGGATACGTGCCACAAGTTCGCGCGGATTAAATGGCTTTAGTACATAGTCGTCAGCGCCAAGTTCCAATCCAACTATCTTGTCGGTTTCATCACCATGTCCGGTTAACATGACAATGGGTAGATCGTGGCTTTTGCGGATACTAAGCGCTAGATCAAGGCCGCTTTCATCGCCCAATCGAAGGTCGATCAAGATCAAGTCGAACGCTGTCGTTTTCTGTATGTCGTTGAACTCAGCGATACTCGCCATCGGCACCGCGTCGAGCTGGTTTTGGTGCAACAGAGCGACAAGCGCATCGCGCATGCTTGCTTCATCGTCGACGATGCCTATGGTTGGGCGCGACACGTTTTTCCTCCCTTTGTAGCTCCTTGTTAGCACCATACTGTTGGTTGAGTCGCAGGATTAATTGTTTCGATTGTTACAATCGGAGACGGCTTTCGTAACTTTGTTAATGAAGCAAGAGGGTCGTTGTAGCATTGTTCATCTGGCCTTCATATCATGACACACCCACACCCCCTAGAAAGAGGTCAGCGCCCTCATGTGGAGGAGCAAGAGAAGCGCTTGATAAACTTTGGGAGGAAAAAATGAATAGATTTGGAATGATCTCAACCGCGGCGCTTTTGGTGTCCGCGACAGGTGCATGGGCAGATGAAATTAGTCTTGTCTGCAGCGCGGAACCGGAATGGTGCGAACTGATGGTTGCTGCATTTGAGGCGGAAAATCCTGACACCGACGTATTAATGGTGCGCAAATCCACTGGCGAAACGCTGGCGCAAATTCGCGCCGAAGCCGGTAACCCCAAAATCGATGTTTGGTGGGGTGGGACAGGTGACCCGCATCTGATCGCCGCTGAAGAAGGACTAACACAAGCCTCTGGCGTTGATACGGGCGCGCTTTTGGGTTGGGCGCAAAACATGGCCGAAATTTCCCAGGGCCGTGCAATAGGCATCTATGCGGGTGCGCTTGGTATTGCCTACAATACTGACATATTGGCAGGCAAAGGCATTGCACCGCCTGAATGTTGGGCTGATCTCGAAGATCCACGATTTGCAGGCGAAGTTCAGGTTGCCAATCCAAATAGTTCCGGCACGGCTTATACGGAACTCGCCACTTTCGTGCAGCTGTTTGGTGAGACAGAAGCCATGATAAAACTGGCCGCGATTGGTCAGAATATCAATTCCTACACTAAATCTGGCTCTGCCCCGTCACGTGCTGCAGCGCGTGGTGAAACCGGCGTGTCCATTGGTTTTATGCATGATATGGTCAATTTGGCTTCGCAGGGTTTTCCATTGAAAATTGTCGCGCCTTGCGAAGGCACTGGATATGAAGTTGGCGCGGTTAGCGTCATTGATGGGGCCCGCAACCTTGATGGAGCGCGGGCTTGGGTTGAATTCGCCCTACGCGCTGACATTCAATCTCGGGCACCGGAATCGGGGTCTTTTCAGGTGCCGTCCAATTCAAACGCGCAGGTCGCACCTGAATCGCCGGATTTGGCCTCCATCAAATTGATCGACTACGACTTTGCCACCTATGGCTCCAGCGAAACACGTGCACGACTGCTGGCCCGTTGGGATGCAGAAGTGGGCGATCCTAATCCAGAGAAATAATATTCTCTGATGGACCGGTCCCGTCGGGACCGGTTTGCTTCAGATGTCCTGCCAAGAGCGTGACATCACCCTCTTATTTTTGCGGAAATCCGATGAAGAACACAGCTTTCCTTTGGCTGGCCTTTGGGCTTGCGAGTTTTCTGATGCTGCCCTGGCACATGACCGATGATGGCGTCCTAAACGGTGCTTGGATTGGCGATGGTGCAGCCTCTACCGGTTTTAATAAGGCGCGTTTTGGCCAGTGGTGGTTGTGGCCGGTAGGGCTGGCATTTATCGCCGCTATTGGTGTGCAATTGACCCTGCCTTCCCCCGTAAGACGCGCACGCGCTACGCTTTATGTCAGCCTTACTGGTCTCATTTTGTTGGTGCTGCAAGGACTGGTGATCGTACGCGCCGGACCACGAATGTTTGAAAGCATCTTAACCACCGAAACCGTCCTTGCAGGACAGCTGGGAATGGGGTTGGGCGCAGGCTTTTGTGCTGTTTCTTTGCTGTTTGCCGCCACTAGCGCATTGTCGCACTCTGGCAAGGGGCAAGGGGATGCATTTGTTATAGGCACTATAGGCTTGATTGTGGCTTTGGTGGCCGTCTTTGTGTTTTTTCCGGTTCTGCATATTCTTGTGCGTGCCTTCCAAGTTGATGACGGCTATGCAATCAACGAATTCTTCTTGCGATTTTTTAGCAACGACCTGTGGGGGCTTGACTGCCTCGTCGGAGCCCGATCCTGTGGCGTTGGCATTAATTCGCTGTTCCTTGCCGTCATGACGGGCGCCGGAACGACATTGCTTGGACTGTCGTTTGCCTTGGTTTTTACCCGCACAGATTTTCGCGCTAAGAAAATGCTGCGTATTCTGACACTGATACCGATTATCACCCCACCATTTGTCATTGGGCTGGCTCTTATTCTGTTGTTTGGCCGCACTGGAACAGTCACCGCGTTTTTCGCTGACTTATTCGGATGGGAGCAAACACGATGGCTTTATGGGTTTTGGGGCGTCTATTTCGCGCAATTGCTGTCCTTCACGCCGATTGCGTTCTTGGTGCTTATTGGTGTTGTTCAAGGCGTCAGCCCATCAATGGAAGAAGCCTCTCAGACGTTGGATGCAGACCGTTGGCAGACATTTCGATATGTGTCACTGCCGCTAATGCGCCCAGGCTTGGCCAATGCGTTTTTGCTGGGTTTCATCGAAAGCTTAGCGGATTTCGGCAATCCTCTGGTGTTGGGCAGCGGGTATCCCGTTTTATCGACTGATATCTACTTTGCCATTGTCGGCGCGGTCGCGGACCCGGCAAAGGCCGCAATTTTGGCAATTGCACTTTTGTCCCTCACGCTTACGGCGTTCATTGCGCAACGTGCCTGGCTTGGTAAAAAATCTTACGCCACAATAACTGGAAAGGCGGATAGTGGCCAAAACGCAAGTCTCAACCCGGCCTTGCGCGCATTGTGCTACGCCACGGCTTTGCCTTGGGCGACGCTCACTGCAGCTGTCTATTCGATGATTATCTTCGGCAGTTTCGTCAAACTCTGGGGCTACAATCACAGCTTTACATTTGACCACTATATCCGCGCCTTTAGCATCGATTTTAGCACAGGCCGTTTCACCGGAGTCGCCTGGGACAGTTACTTCACCACATTGACGATCTCTTCAATCGCAGCGCCGCTCACCGCGCTGGTTGGCCTTTCGACAGCCTATCTATTGGTGCGCCAGAAGTTTGTTGGCAAAGATGTCTTTGAATTCTCGACAATGCTTAGCTTTGCAATCCCCGGCACGGTTATTGGTGTCAGCTACATTATGGCTTTTAACTTTCCTCCGATAGAGCTGACAGGCACATCGATCATCCTAATAATCGTCTTTGTATTTCGGAACATGCCTGTCGGTGTACGAGGTGGCATCGCGGCCATGAGCCAATTGGACAAAAGTCTTGATGAGGCTTCAATTACGCTTGGTGCAAACAGTTTTACCACAGTGCGTCGCGTTATCATGCCGCTGATGGGGCCTGCCATTTTGGCAGCGCTGACTTACAGCTTTGTTCGAGCCATAACGTCGGTGAGTGCTGTTATTTTCTTGGTCAGCGCAAAACATAACATGGCAACGTCGTTCATCGTTGGCCGGGTCGAAAACGGTGAATACGGCCTTGCCATCGCCTATTCTGCGGTCCTGATCATCACGATGTTGGCCGCGATTCTACTTTTACAATTTTTTGTCGGAGCCCGCCGCTTGCGCCGCACCGACCGTGTTCAATCGGCTACTTGAGCCAGCCCAATGAGGAAACCAAAATGATACATTCAACATCTGGCTCGGTGCGCTTTGATGGCGTCGTTAAGAAATTCGGGGAAGTCACAGCCCTCAAACATCTTGATCTGGAAATCGCACCTGGCAAATTGGTAACCCTTTTGGGGCCATCAGGTTGTGGCAAAACAACAACTTTGCGACTGATCGCTGGTTTGGAAATGGCCAGCCATGGTAGGATCATTATCGGCGGGCAGGACGTTACCCATCTGACGGCAACCTATCGCAAAGTTTCGATGGTTTTTCAGTCATATGCGCTGTTTCCGCATATGACTGTGCGGGAAAACGTTGCATACGGCTTGTCTGTGAAATCGATGCCAAAGGTAGAAGCGGCAGAGAAAGCGGACCAGGGGTTGGAATTGGTGGGCCTTGCTGGTTTCGGAGATCGGCTGCCAAGTGAATTGTCTGGCGGTCAACAACAGCGCGTGGCCGTGGCACGCGCGATTGTGCTGGAACCCGAGGTGCTTTTGCTGGATGAACCGCTATCCAATCTGGATGCCAAACTGCGCCGTCACGTTCGTGAAGAAATTCGCCAAATCCAACAACGCCTTGGTCTAACCGCGGTCTATGTGACCCACGATCAAGAAGAGGCAATGGCTGTGTCAGACAACATTATAGTTATGAACAACGCCGAGATTGCGCAGATCGGCACACCAGCTGACCTTTATAATGCTCCGTCGTCTGCCTTTCTCGCTGATTTCATCGGCGACGCAAATCTGGCGGATTGTTGCGTGGATCAAGTGGTGGACCGCGTGGCAACTGTTACGATGAACGGGCACAGCTACAGCGTGCCCGCTCAGGGGGTCCGCAAGGGAGAGGCGCAGATGGTGCTACGCCCACATGTTCTGGGTCTTGTTGCCCCCAAGGAACCGGGGCTTCAGGGCGAAATCACCTATGCCGCTTACCTCGGTAAAGAAATGCAATACACCGTCGAGACAGCCATAGGTTCGCTTTATGTAGTCACCCCAGTTCAAGCACGACCCTTTGCCAATGGAGCAGCCGTTACTGTGCGTATAGATCAAAACCTGGCGCGTTTGGTGCAGGGTTGACCGGGCGGTGATCTCGATGAGTGCAACGCTGCATCACAAAGGTCAGCAGGTTCCGGTTGTGGCCGACGACTGGCTGTCCAAGATTGAATGCCTGGGTGCCAAGGGTGTGATTTTTGACTGCGACGGGACGCTGGTGGAAAGCACCGAAGCACATTGCCGGTCTATGCAAGTAGCTGCGTGGGACCAGGGGTTTGTTATGGCAAAGGACTGGTATGGCGCGCGGACAGGTCTTGACCGCGAAACACTGTTTTGCGACTTCAAAAACCAAGTTGCACCAGGCCTTGATGTCGCAAAGGCGATCAAGGGAAGTATTTCTGGATTTCGCAATCATATCAATACACTGCATCCAATCAAACAGCCGGTAAAGTTGTTCCAAACGCTGTGTGATAAAGGGTGTCGGGTGGGGGTGGGGACGAATGCGGAACGGGAGGTGGCGCTGCTGTCGTTGCAGGCAATTGGGCTGCTTGATCGGGTGTCACACCTTGTGAGCATCTCGGACGGCTTGCCGCCCAAACCCGCACCGCAGATATTTGAACGGGCAGCAAACCTCATGGGGCTGGAGCGCGAAGAGGTTGTGGTTTTTGAGGATTCTGCACAGGGGGTGGCTGCGGCTCTGGCGGCTCAGATGTCGGTGTTTCAAATAGAAGGTGAGGGTAAGGTGCTGATTTAATGTGATTTTTTTGAGTGTTCATGAGAGGGTTGCTTGGCCGCCAAACGGCCAAGGAGCCGGCCAGATCCAACCGATGACATGGGCGCGGGCCGCACCGGAAAGGCCACGCCGGACCGGAGCAAAATGGGGTGGGGACGCCCCGCATGGGGTCCGCGAGAGGTTTCGCGGCGAAACGGTTGCGGTGGGGCCGTACGGCGGATTTATTTTGGGTTATTTGTACAATTTGTACGTTTCAGCGCCCGAAACGTACGATTCGCAGGGGGAATTTGAGGCTTTGGGGGGGCTATGCGGATGAGCGGCTGATGGGGGGCCGGGGCGGACGTGACTTTGCGGCACACACGGCGGGAAGCGGTCGTTCGCTGCTACCAGCGCCAACATCAGCTTAGCGGACAAAGCGGCCATTTCTCACTTGCTATCCCAATGTTCGCTTTGCGCACTTAGTTTTGCCAAACGGCATGATCAACCCTTTCCTACCGTTAGCGCATACGCTTCCAGGAAAGGTTACACCGAGTTAAAATTTTGAGACTATACGAACTCCCCTGCAAGATGAGGAAAGCTTGCTACGAAACGCGAGAATTTGTGTCTTCCGCATGTTACAGGTTCATACCGTACAGGATTTTCAGCACTGATACAGCATGGCAACGGTGCAAATTCTGCCTCATAATCCGCATCAATGAAAAAAGGGATCGAATAGCGTTCGCGGCCCGATATGTTTACGACACGATGCAGGTTGGCTAGGTAAACATCATTGGTCAGGCGCTGCACAAGATCACCAATATTGATGACAAAGCATCCTTCAATCGGTGGGGCTTGAACCCAGTTGCCCTCACGGTTCATCACCTGCAATCCACCGACATCATCCTGCGCCAGAACGGTTAGGTTGCCATAGTCGGTATGGGCACCAATGCCCATCACGCTTTCATCAATCTTGCCGTGCTGTGGTGGATAATGCAGCAGTCGCTGAATCGAAATCGCATTCTGCATTTTCGGCTCAAAGTAATCGGCCTCCAAATCCAGTGACAGAGCGATCCCGCGCAGCAATTGCATGGATAATGCTCGCATTGCCTGATGGTAGTCATAAATTACCTTCTGGAACCGAGGCAGGGTCGTTGCTTCCGGCCATTGGTTGGCACCGAAGAAAGGGGTAGTTGCCTCTGGAGTCTCGGGGCCCAGATCATAACATTCCTTGAGGTCTTTGGTTTTGGCGGGGTCAGTGTTTTCGCCAAACATCTCAATATAGCCACGCATGGCAACACCAGAGTTGCCGACATGCAGCTTCATTTTCTCTTCCACTGGCAGATCAAAGAATGCACGGGTCTGGTCAAACGCATCCGCAACCAGTTGTGCGTCAATGCCATGGTGTTTTACGTACATGAAACCAGTGTTTGCGAGCGCCCAGTTTATTTCCTTGGCGACTTTGCCAGGGTTGCTGCCATCAATTAGCGCGGCAATATCCACCATCGGGATTTTATCGAAGGAAGCGCGTTGTGCCCGCAATTTGTCGTCAAGCTGTGCAAGTGTCGATTGGTTCATTTCTGATCTCCCATTTGTCCAAAGTCATGACATAGCCTCCGTGGTTTACAACGGTGCAAAAAATCATGTAGAGGTGAATCTAAATCACCTCCAATGTTCGTCATTTTCAAATGGGTATATACATTCATGGTCATGCAGAAAAACGGGAATGGCTAGAACTCACTTCAATCTTCCCCCACTTAGCGCGCTCGACGCCTTTGAAGCGGCTGCCCGTCATCGCAGCTTTAAGCGTGGTGCGGCGGAATTAAATGTCAGCCCTTCGGCGGTTTCGCATCAGGTCAAGGCGCTAGAATCCGAACTTGGCATTACGCTTTTTGAACGTACCAACCGCGGTGTGAATCTGAATCGTGATGGGACGTTGCTTTACGTAGCATTGGAACACGGGTTCGGACATATCGCGGATGCCATCGAAAGCCTACGTAAGCAATCAAGCAAACGCGGTGTTCAGGTGATAGCAACAACAGCTATGTCACATCTCTGGCTCACACCGAGGCTGGGTCGGTTTTGGCGTGAACATGCGCACGTCACAGTTAACCAGCAGGTCAACGATTACCCTTGGACCGATGAGCGTTATGACTTGCTTATTCGCTACGGTGACATGAAATCCGATGGTGGAGAGTGTAGGCTTCTATTCGAGGATAAGCTTCGACCGCTAACCAGCCCCAGTTTTGCACAGCTCAACCCTGTTAAAGACTTGGCGGACCTTGCACGTCTTCCGCTTATCCATCTGAACGCGCTAGACCGACAATGGACACGCTGGAAGGACTGGCTGGCGGAAATGGGGTATTCAGGCCCGGTGCCGGATGGCCTTTCAGTAAATAACTATATTATCGCCCTACAGGCCGCACGGGATGGGATGGGTGTCGTTCTTGGATGGGAACGATTGACAACGCCTTTGTTGAATAGCGGTGCGTTGCAAGTACTCACTGATTTTTGCAGCCCCGCATCCAAAACCTTCTATGTTCGCCAATCACCACATGCTGGCAAAAAGGCGAAACTACTGCGTGATTGGTTGGTAGAAACCGCACACAATGAGGCGGCTGATGGTTAGCACTGCAATTGCCGGTCATAAGCGACAAACTACGTTTGGCTGCCTGCATATCAGTTGCTTGCGCATTCTGGTGTTTCCACAAAGCGCTCGGAATGATTTTGGCCCATTTGATCTGATTTGGTCCATGAGATCTAAACCAAAAACGGCGGCTTGACTGAGATCACGCAGATTTATTGAAACGCAAGTAAATGCAAGGTGCTTTAACCAGGAACACACAATATCGGCGCGCATGTTGACATTAACCAACTCAGGCGGGGTATTCCGCCATTAACCTCGTTGCGAAGACCATTTTCAATCACTCATCAATGCGGTCTTTCGCACAGAGCGCAGCATTTGTCAGTTTGGGCTCTTTCCGGCCATTCGCCGCAAAATTCACGAATGTCTTCTGGGCCGATCCTCAAACTTCGCAAACCCCGCTTCCTGCGCAGTGCTGACCGGGTGGTGGCAAATTGTGGTTTGGCGGTGCGTCAAAGCTTGATTCCCCATCTCCTTCGCCGTATATGCGGCCAGTGGCCCGAATTGGGTCTCGAATCACAATCAAGAAAAGCCGTGTTTGACCCGCTTAACGCTTCAGGGGTCAGTTCCGGCAAGGAGAAGCGACATGAAATTACATGAACTCAGCGACAACGCTGGTGCCGCCAAGAAACGCATGCGTGTTGCGCGTGGTCCTGGCTCTGGCAAAGGTAAGATGGCTGGCCGTGGTATCAAAGGTCAGAAATCCCGTTCCGGTGTTGCGATCAAAGGCTACGAAGGCGGTCAAATGCCATTGTACCAACGCCTGCCTAAGCGTGGCTTTAGCAGCCGTAACCGCAAGGCGTTTGCCGTTGTAAACCTAGGCCTGATCCAGAAATTCATCGACGAAGGCAAATTGAACGCCACAGAAACCATCACCGAAGAAGCTTTGGTTGCATCCGGCCTGGTCCGTCGCGTCAAAGACGGCGTGCGCGTGTTGGCAAAAGGTGAAATCACAGCCAAAGCAACCATCGAAGTGACGGGCGCATCTGCCTCTGCTGTCGAAGCTGTTGCAAAAGCGGGCGGCTCTCTGACAGTCACAACCGCGCCAGCGGCTGAATAAGAGGTTGTGAGCGGGCGCGTGTCCGCTTACATACACTTCTAAGTTTTCCTAAAGACGCCGCCAGAGCCGGAAAACGGCCTTGGCGGCGTTTTCATTTGATAGAGAGATCCGAATGGTATCTGCAGCAGAGCAAATGGCGGCTAACACAAGCTGGTCAGCACTTGGTAAAGCCACCGATCTTCGCAATCGAATCCTGTTCACGATTGGTCTTTTGATCGTTTACCGCCTTGGTACATATATTCCGGTGCCCGGTATCGACGCAAACGCCCTGCGTGAGTTCATGGAATCTGCGGCGACCGGAATTGGCGGTATTTTGACAATGTTCACAGGTGGCGCATTGGGCCGCATGGGGATCTTCGCTCTGGGCATTATGCCCTATATTTCGGCGTCGATTATTGTTCAGCTGATGACATCAATGGTTCCGGCGCTGGAGCAATTGAAAAAAGAAGGCGAGCAGGGTCGCAAAAAGATCAACCAATACACCCGTTATGGCACTGTGGTGCTGGCGACATTGCAGTCTTACGGCCTGGCGGTCAGCCTGCAATCTGGTGATTTGGTGACAAACCCGGGTCTGTATTTCATTGTGGCCTGCATGGTCACCTTGATCGGTGGTACTATGTTCTTGATGTGGCTGGGTGAGCAAATCACCGCGCGCGGCATTGGCAACGGTATTTCCTTGATCATCTTTGTGGGCATTGTTGCAGAACTGCCTGCGGCTTTGGCGCAGTTCTTTGTGTCTGGTCGCTCTGGGGCCATCAGCCCGGCAGTGATCGTTGGTGTGATCATCATGGTCGTTGCGACTATCGCCTTTGTGGTGTTCATGGAACGCGCGCTGCGCAAGATCCACATCCAATACCCGCGTCGCCAAGTTGGCATGAAAGTCTATGACGGTGGCTCGTCTCACCTGCCAGTCAAGGTGAACCCAGCCGGTGTTATCCCAGCGATTTTCGCAAGCTCTTTGCTGTTGTTGCCCACCACAATCGCGACGTTCTCTGGCAATTCGACCAACCCGATCATGTCAACTTTGTTGGCATATTTCGGACCGGGTCAGCCGCTGTATCTGTTGTTCTTTGTGGGCATGATCGTTTTCTTCGCGTTCTTTTATACGTTCAACGTGGCGTTTAAGACTGACGAAGTGGCCGACAATCTGAAGAATCAGAACGGTTTCATTCCTGGTATTCGTCCGGGTAAGAAAACGGCAGAGTATTTAGACTATGTTGTGACCCGCGTTTTGGTGCTGGGTTCGGCATATCTTGCGGCAGTTTGTCTCCTTCCAGAGATTTTACGTGGCCAATTGGCAATTCCTTTCTATTTTGGCGGCACTTCGGTTCTGATTGTGGTCTCTGTGACCATGGACACCATCCAACAGGTTCAGAGCCACTTGCTTGCGCACCAGTACGAAGGCTTGATTGAAAAGTCTCAGCTGCGTGGCAAAGGCAGCAAGAAGCGCAGTAAAAAGGGAGCTGCTCGTCGATGAATATTATTTTGCTTGGGCCACCTGGTGCCGGTAAGGGTACACAGGCCAGCCATCTTGTTGAAACACGTGATATGATCCAGCTGTCCACCGGGGACATGCTTCGGGAGGCCAAAAGTAGCGGCACCGAAATGGGTCTGAAAGTTGCGGCCATCATGGATGCTGGCGAACTGGTGACAGATGAGATCGTCATTGGTCTGATCCGCGAAAAGCTGGAAGGCGATAAAAAGGGTGGGTTCATCTTTGATGGCTTCCCGCGCACGCTGACCCAAGCAGATGCTTTGGCTGATTTGCTGGCGGAAGTTGGCGAAAAACTGGACGCCGTGGTTGCCTTGGCCGTGAACGATGATGTGTTGGTGGACCGGATCGTTGGCCGTGCGGCTGAAGCTGTGGCTGCTGGTGGAACAGCCCGTGCGGATGATAACGAGGAAAGCCTCAAGATCCGCTTGATGGAATACTACAAAAAGACCAACGCGCTTATTGGCTATTACCATGCCAAGGGTAATCTTGTCTGGGTGGATGGTCTTGCAGAGATCGACGCCGTGAAAGCAGAGATCGCCGAAGCGCTGGGTTAAGCGCTTGAGCACCGAATGAATTGGAAAACCCCGTCTCATTGAGGCGGGGTATTTCGTTTACGGGTGAGGACAATGTTTGGATGGTGCCCTAGATGTCCTGACTGAGGGACAATATCCTGCCCCCCCCCAGATAACCAAAGGCGTTGTGATGGCCAAGAAAGCTAATCTACATCCGCGAAATCAACACCGCGATGGGTATGATTTTGAACGTTTGGCAGCGCTTGTACCTGACCTGGAATCATTCACAATCAGCAACCCTGTTGGTCGGACAACCATTGATTTTCAAGACGTGCGGGCGGTTCGTACGCTGAACCGTGCGTTGTTGAAGGCCTATTATGGCATTGATTTTTGGGACATCCCGGCCAATTACCTGTGCCCTCCGATCCCTGGTCGTGCAGATTACATCCACTATCTGGCGGACCTGCTTGCCAACAGCAACAATCAAGTCATTCCCCGCGGGCGTGATGTCAAAGTGTTGGACATCGGTACGGGTGCAAATTTGGTTTATCCGCTTGTTGGGCAAAGCGAATATGGCTGGCATTTCACCGGGGTAGATATAGACGCAGGTGCCATTCAGTCAGCTAAGCGGATTTGCGACGCCAACGCGCTGGATATTGCCCTTAGGCAACAAAACATGCGGGAGAATGTCTTTCGTGGGGTGATCAAGCCGCAAGATGTTTTTCACCTGACCATGTGCAACCCGCCATTTCATGCCTCTAAAGAAGAGGCCAAAAAGGGCACGCAACGCAAATGGCGCAACCTTGGCAAAGGGCAGTCAAAAAAGCTTAACTTCGGTGGACAAAACGCCGAACTTTGGTGCCCGGGCGGTGAGATTAGGTTCATTGCGAATATGATCAAAGAAAGCACAGAATTCGCCAAACAGTGCCTATGGTTCAGTTCGCTTGTGTCAAAAAAAGACAACCTTCAGCCGCTCTATAAAATTCTCGACCGGGCCAAGGCGGTCGATGTGAAGACCGCCGAAATGGCACAGGGGCAAAAAACCAGCCGTTTCATTGCTTGGACCTATATTCCGAGAAAACAGCGCTCCGTGTTTCTAAACGGGGCGCGTGACTAGGCGATGTAATTGATCGTCTGAGACAGCGGTTTTTCGCGAAGACGGTTCTGGAAAACTCCAGAATGTGCAGATCCGTGTGGTCCTTGTCTGAATTGCAGCGTGTCACGATAGACTCGTGTTTGCCCAGTGTGCGAGGGCGGTCGGCTTGACTTAACGCTTTGCATTTGTGGCCCCCCTGTGGTGCTATCGACACAGGCACAAATGACGGGGCGCGCGCGACATGACCGATTTTCTACTACTGGCATTTATCTTTTTGATCGCAGGCGTTGTGGCGGTGCCCATTGCCTCGCGATTGGGGCTTGGATCGGTGTTGGGCTATCTGATTGCAGGCATTGTGATCAGCCCTGTTTTGGCCGTTCTGCATGTGGATGTGGTGTCTATTCAGCATTTTGCTGAATTTGGCGTGGTGATGATGTTGTTTTTGGTGGGCTTAGAGCTGGAACCCAAATTGCTGTGGTCGATGCGCGCCAAGTTGTTGGGGCTGGGTGGCGGCCAAGTCGGATTGACGGCCGGGGCGGTGATGCTGGTGGCCATGGCCTTTGGGCAGGTCTGGACGGTTGCTTTGGCCATCGGTCTGGTGTTTGCACTGTCATCCACCGCGATTGTGCTGCAGACGCTGGGTGAAAAGGGGCTGATGAAAAGTGACGGCGGGCAGTCTAGTTTTTCGGTGCTGCTGTTTCAGGATATCGCGGTGATCCCGATGCTGGCGCTGGTGCCTTTGCTGGCGATGCCGGAGCTGATGGAGGCGATGTCACACGCGGCCGATCACGGTGGCGAAGGGGACCACGGCGCTTCGATGAGCTTGGTGGATGGTTTGCCGGGCTGGGGCGTGGCACTGGTGACGCTGGGCGCGATTGCGGTTGTGATTGTCGGCGGGGCCTTTCTGACCAGCCCGATCTTTCGCTTTATCGCGCATGCGCAGCTGCGCGAGTTGTTTGTGGCCACGGCCTTGATGATGGTGGTGGGCATTGCCCTGTTGATGACATTGGTTGGTCTGTCCCCGGCGCTTGGGACGTTTTTGGCGGGCGTGGTGCTGGCCAACAGCGAATATCGCCATGAACTTGAAAGCGACATTGATCCCTTTAAGGGGTTGTTGCTGGGCCTGTTTTTTATGACCGTTGGGGCCGGGATCAACTTTGGGCTTTTGCTGGATAATCTGGCGCTGATTGTGGGCCTGACGCTGGGTCTGATGGCGCTGAAAGCCGGGGTGCTGTTGGTGTTGGCACTGATCTTTAAAATCCAGGGGTCTGACCGGTGGCTGTTTGCCCTGGGTTTGGCACAGGCCGGCGAGTTTGGCTTTGTGCTGTTGTCGTTTACGGTGGCCAATGCGGTGATCCCGGTAGAGCTGGCGGATCGATTGCTGTTGGTGGTGGCCTTGTCGATGTTGCTGACGCCCGCTTTGTTTATTCTGTATGACAGGGTGATCGCGCCGCGGTTTTCTGCCCAAGAAGAGCGTGAGATGGATCAGATTGCCGAGCATAGCGATATTATTATTGCCGGGCACGGGCGGGTCGGCGGCATTGTAAGCCGCATGCTGCGCGGGGCCGGGATGAACCCCACGGTGATGGATTTCAGCTCAAAGCAGCTTGAGATGCTCAAGAGCTTTGGTGTGCAGGCCTATTATGGCGACGCCACCCGGCCGGATCTGTTGCATGCGGCGGGGATTGCCGAGGCCAAGCTGTTTGTCATTGCAATTGATGGCAAGGAGCAGATCACAGAGCTGGTGAAATACGTGCAGCAGCATTACCCGGATGTGCATATTGTGGCCCGCGCGGTAGACCGCAATCATGTCTATGATCTGTGGGCAGCAGGGTGTCGTGACATCATTCGCGACACCTATGATAGCTCGCTGCGCATGGGACGTTCTGCGATTGAATGTCTTGGGTATTCACGGGATCAAGCCGACCGTATGGTTGCGGCCTTTGGCGACATGGATCGCGAGGGGATGCTGACCGTTGCCGAGCACTATGACCCGGATATTCCGGCCGCTGAAAACGACGCTTATCTGAACGCCATCCGAGAACGTCAGGGTGATTTTGAAACCACGCTTGGCGCGCGCATGGGAGAGATAATGGCGGAGAAGAGGGGGTAAAGGCGGGTTCCAAACTGGCTGAGCTAGACCCAAGAACTCTGACAAGGTAGGAGCCGTGGTACTAGGCCATGGTTTTGCGAGTGTGATTACTGGAGTATATTTTGAAACAATTTTTACTTGCCGTGCTCTTCTTATTTACGGCTTCAGTTGCGGCACGGGCGGGCATTCAGAATACCCAAATGCGCAGGATGTGCCTGCGAGCCGGCGCAGTTAATTGGCCTATTTGCAACGTATCAACCAATGCACATTTTCGCAGGCCGAAGAGTTAGGTTGGCGTCCCCTACAAAGATAGCCTAACCCGCGCGCAACTTATTAAATTAATCAGGGGAGTTCTATGCTCCGCATTTTACAGAAATTGATTTTGGCCGTAGCGCTAAGCGTTTTTGCATCCTCGGCGAGTGCGCTGTTCATTCAGCCAGATTGGTTAGACCCACAAGAGCAAGGTGTCGGCACGAATAGGTATGCGTACTCGGGGAATGATCCGGTCAAAGAAAGACCAAAACCTGAACAGAGCTAACTTAAATTAGCGGGCTCAAGAGGGAACAAGTCAATATCAATCCACTTAATCCAAATTGGATAGTGAAATAAATGAATAGTTGTAACTGGGAAAAGATCCACGGATTTGTATCTTTAGGGGAATATGAAAGGTTTGTTGTTTGGTTGAAACAACAGACAGCAAAAGAAATTTGCACAGAGTTAAGCGAGTACGATAACCTCAAATTACCAATTGCTGAACGATACTTTAAGTGCTCTAAAACTGGAGAAATTTGGGTTCTTATCGAGCCCGACCCTGGTTATTCAACTGGGAGTTGGCTGCCTCTCAGCGATTGACTGATCGTGACCAAATGTAGTTTGATGTCGTCAGCTCCGTATATTGGGTGCTGTCCGTCGGCAGAGTTTTTGGGTCCAAAGAGGGCCTAAACTAAGAGAGTGTTTGGCTCATCTGGTTGGTTTGGTTATGCCGCGCGTTGCCTGTGATGCAAGCGGCGCGTTTCGAGGGTCTTTCGTTTGATCCTTTCTCGCTGTTGCTGGTGGCTTCTTTGGTGATCGAAGTTATGAAGGATTGATCGACAAAATTAACAAAGAGTATGGGTCTGTTAAATCATTTACTGATGGTTATACAAATGTAAGCATTGTCGGCGCAGATCGAATACCGCACGCTGGAGCAGGTAACTCGGCTCAGTTATCGACGGCTGTTCGCACGGGTTTCCAAAGCTTGCTCAATGGAGGGTTCAGCTTTGATTGATAGGAACCGGATTGTCATCGCTCTGAGTATCTTGGCGAGTATTGTGTTAGCATGGATCGCTTACAGCGCATATTTTGCGTCCAAAGTTGGCGATGCGCCTCTCGTTGAGTTTCTAATTGGGATTTGGGTTTTGCCTCTAGTATTTGCTTTCATAGCATTTTGGGGACTTCGGGTCCGCATTTTACTAAGACTTGTCATCTCGGTTAGCGTCGGGCTGTTGTTCTTATTCAGTTTTGAAACGATGACTCGTTTTGGCGCCAGTTTAGGGTACCCTTTCTTTCACCTTGATCGTGGAGAATAATGTTTGGGTGGTTAGATGATAACCCTTTCTTTCTCTTGACCGCCCCCCAATTCCCCCCTAAACGACACTATCTCTATTAGAGAATCAAATTCTCGTTTTTTGGGTCGCCCCCGGGGAACGGATCACCTGATCAGCTGTAGCCCGGTGGCCTTATCGCCTCGGGCTTATGTTGTGAAAAAAGGTTCTGGAGCTACGGAACCGCAACGAAAAGGAAATGACACTTGGCACGTATCGCCGGCGTTAACATCCCGACCCATAAACGGGTCCCGATTGCCCTGACTTACATCACTGGTATTGGTCACACCTCTGCAAAAGCCATCTGCGAAGCCGTTAAGATCGACGCAACCCGTCGTGTTAACGAATTGTCTGACGCAGAAGTTCTGGCCGTTCGTGAGCACATCGATGCAAACTACACCGTTGAAGGTGACTTGCGTCGTGAAGTCACAATGAACATCAAGCGCCTCATGGACTTGGGTTGCTACCGTGGCCTGCGCCACCGTCGTAATCTGCCAGTTCGTGGTCAGCGTACCCACACCAACGCTCGTACTCGCAAAGGTCCTGCAAAGGCCATTGCTGGTAAGAAGAAATAAGGGGGGCTGATTAGATGGCACGCGAAAAGACTCGTACTAAGAAAAAAGAGCGGAAGAATATTGCAGCGGGCGTTGCCCATGTGAATTCTTCGTTCAACAACACCAAAATCTTGATCTCTGACGTTCAAGGCAACGCAATCGCTTGGTCCTCTGCGGGCACAATGGGTTTCAAAGGCTCTCGTAAGTCTACCCCATATGCTGCTCAGATGGCGGCGGAAGATGCGGGCAAGAAAGCTCAGGATCACGGTGTTAAGACATTGGAAGTAGAAGTTCAGGGTCCAGGTTCTGGCCGTGAATCTGCTTTGCGCGCATTGGCTGCAATTGGCTTTAACATCACATCTATTCGTGACGTGACCCCAATGGCACACAACGGCTGCCGCCCACCAAAGCGCCGCCGCGTTTAATCCAAAATTAGTAACTGGGGCCGCGACATTCGCTCGGCCCCAGTTCGTCGTTTTGAAACCTCGGGAGTCTGACCCTTTCGGAACATGGGGGTAAGACAAGAATGGAGGGACGCATGATCCATAAGAATTGGGCTGAATTGATCAAGCCAACACAGCTAGAAGTAAAGCCGGGCAACGACCCTGCGCGCCAAGCAACGGTTGTTGCCGAGCCGCTGGAACGTGGATTCGGTTTGACTTTGGGCAACGCATTGCGCCGCGTTCTGATGAGCTCGCTGCAGGGTGCTGCCATCACTAGCGTTCAAATCGACAACGTATTGCACGAGTTTTCCTCGGTTGCGGGCGTTCGCGAAGACGTCACCGACGTTATCCTGAACCTGAAACAGGTTGCCCTGCGCATGGAAGTCGAAGGCCCTAAGCGCCTTTCGATCAATGCCAAAGGCCCCGGTGCAGTCACAGCGGCGGATATCTCTGACTCTGCTGGCATCGAAGTTCTGAACAAAGACCTGGTTATCTGTCACCTTGACGATGGCGCCGACCTGTTTGTTGAACTGACTGTCAATACAGGCAAAGGTTACGTTTCTGCGGATAAAAACAAGCCAGAAGACGCGCCGATTGGCCTGATGCCAATTGATGCGATCTACTCGCCTGTGAAACGCGTGTCTTACGACGTTCAGCCGACCCGCGAAGGTCAGGTTCTGGACTATGACAAGCTGACTATGAAGATCGAAACAGATGGTTCGATCACACCAGAAGACGCGGTGGCCTATGCGGCGCGCATTCTGCAAGATCAACTGTCTATCTTTGTGAACTTTGACGAACCAGAAGCTGCTGGCCGTCAGGACGAAGATGATGGTCTGGAGTTCAACCCGCTTCTGCTGAAGAAAGTGGACGAACTGGAACTGTCTGTACGTTCTGCAAATTGCCTGAAAAACGACAACATCGTTTACATTGGCGATTTGATCCAGAAAACCGAAGCAGAAATGCTGCGCACTCCGAACTTTGGCCGCAAATCTTTGAACGAAATCAAAGAAGTGCTGTCAGGCATGGGTCTGCACCTTGGCATGGACGTCGAGGACTGGCCGCCGGACAACATCGAAGACCTGGCGAAGAAATTCGAAGACGCCTTCTAAGAGCGTCTTGAAGAATTCGGGCGGGCCACATATACGGCCCGCTCAAATGCCCACAATAGTGGGGACAATCTGGGCGATCCTGCCCCAAGGAGAGCGGCCCACCCGCATGGGACGCCAGACAAAGCACCGCCCACACAAGGGCACGAAACAAGGATTAATAAAATGCGTCACGCACGTGGTTACCGCCGCCTAAACCGGACACACGAACACCGTAAAGCGATGTTTGCAAACATGGCCGGCTCTTTGATCGAGCACGAGCAGATCAAAACAACTTTGCCAAAAGCAAAAGAACTGCGCCCGATCGTTGAAAAACTGATCACTTTGGCGAAAAAGGGTGACCTTCACTCTCGCCGTAACGCAGCGTCTCGTCTGAAACAAGACAAGTACGTTGCGAAACTGTTCGATGTTCTTGGCCCACGTATGGCAGAGCGTAACGGTGGTTACATCCGCATCATGAAAGCCGGTTTCCGTTATGGCGACATGGCCCCAATGGCGATCATCGAATTCGTTGACCGCGATGTTGACGCCAAAGGCGCAGGCGACAAAGCCCGCCTGGTAGAGATCGAAGACGCGGAATAAGCTGCTCTCTCTCTGATTACTTAGAAAACCCCGTCTGGCAACAGGCGGGTTTTTTTCATGGCTCGATCTACTGGGGCGCTAGGGCGTTGCAAATTGGCAAAATCCGGCTGATCCACTGTTGACTTGCGCGTCTTAGGCCAGCAGACCTGTGAGCGAATTAGCCAAGCCCACAGCGGCCCAGCCAAGCCCACAGCGGCCTAGCCAAAAAGGATCACCTATGCGCCTCAAGCCTCTTGGTCTTATCGTGACAGCCGCTGCCATTTTGACACCCATAATCTGGCTGCCCGCGCTGGACCACGGCAAAGATACATTGGCTTTGGTCAGCCAGTACATGGGCATGGCGGCGTTGATTGCCATGGCGATTTCTCAGCTGATTGCCACGCGCTTCAAGATCGTAGAGATGTTGTTTGGCGGGCTGGACCAAGGCTATGTATTGCACAAGTGGCTGGGCATCATGGCCATGGTCTTTATCTTGCTACACGATACAATTGATGCAGATATGCGCCATCTTGGCGGGCAGAACTGGTTGGAAGAACTGGCGGAAACGCTGGGGGAACTCAGCCTATATGGTCTGTTGATCCTGGTGATGATCACCATCACAACCTTTATTCCCTATCATCTGTGGCGCTGGACCCACCGCTTTATGGGAATGTTCTTTGTGGCTGGTGCGGCGCATTATCTGTTCATCCTGAAACCGTTCAAAAACGCCGACCCGATCGGGCTTTATGTCAGCGCCATGTGTTTGCTGGGAATCCTGGCATTTTCCTATCGATTGCTGCCGGCCGCCCTGCGCCCGTCGCGGCGCTATAAGATCAGTCAGATTGAAAAGACCGGCGGCGCGCTGGCGCTGAGCATGACGCCCCACAATGGGGGGCTGAAATACCGGCCCGGACAATTTGCCTTTCTCAGCATTGATGGCTCTGAACCCCATCCCTTTACCATCAGCAAAGCTCCCAGTGCGGATGGCACGCTGCGCATGACCGTGGCCAAATTGGGTGACTTTACCGCGCGAATGCATCAGCAGACGCTCAATCAGGCAGAGCTGCGCATCGAAGGAGCCTATGGGCGGTTTGAGCGCAAAACACGCAGCGCTCCGGAACTTTGGATCGCGGCGGGCATCGGCATTACTCCATTTATGGCCTGGGCTCAGTCACTCAGTGCGGACAATGGACCGGTGCATTTGCTGTATTGTGTAAAATCAGAACTGCATGCGGCGCATTTGAGCGAGCTGCAACTTTTGGCGGCGGAAAAAGACAATCTAAACCTTTATCTGCACAGTTCAGCCTCGCAAACCCGTGCGACGGCCGAGAGTATTTTGCAGGTAACAGGCCTGCAGACCCGTGATCTTACGGTGGCCTTCTGTGGGCCAAAACCCATGCGCAAATCCCTGTGCGAAGGCTTTCGCCGCAATGGTTTGCCGCAGCGCAGGTTCAGATATGAAGAATTTGAAATCCGCACCGGCATCGGCCTGAAGACGCTTGCGCGGCTGTTGTTTGACCGGGTGAAGCTGCCCAATCAGTTTAAATCCCGCGGCGATCTTTAGTGCGGCCCTCCCTTTCATCTTTCTAGAAATACTCTGGGGGAGGCGTTGAAATGTAATTTCAACGTTGGGGGCGAAGCCCCGCCTTTTTCCGGACCCCAACGCCGCCGTGAACACGCGCCCATGGCAGACGCATCTTGCATTCTGCTCTGCTGCGCCGCATATCCTGAACAGACATTTCAGGAGCCATCATGATCCGCGCCATTGCCACAGCGCTATGCCTCAGCCTTGCCAGCATTGCCACAGCCGATACCCAAATCCCGAATTCTCGGGCCGAGATAGCGCTTGGTTTTGCCCCATTGGTGAAACAAGCCACACCGGCGGTGGTCAATATCTATGCCAAACGTGTGGTGGCTGTGCGTGAAAGCCCGTTTCAGGGCGACCCATTTTTTCAGAATCTGTTTCGGGAATTTGGCACCACACGGCCCAAAGTGCAAAACTCTTTGGGATCAGGTGTGATCCTGTCATCTGACGGTATTATTGTATCAAACTACCATGTTGTGGGCATGGCGACCGATATCCGCGTTGTTTTGAATGATCGGCGCGAATTCACCGCAGATGTTCTGTTGTCTGATCAGGCCAACGATCTGGCGATCCTGCAACTAAACAGCACCGAAGAGATGCCGTTTCTACCCCTGCGTGACAGCGATAATGTGGCTGTCGGAGAGCTGGTACTGGCGATTGGCAATCCGTTTGGGGTTGGGCAAACGGTTTCCAGCGGCATTGTCTCGGGATTGGCGCGCAGCGGCACGGCGGCCGGCGCTGGTCAGGGCTATTTCATCCAGACCGATGCGCCGATCAATCCGGGCAACTCAGGGGGCGCGCTGATTGATGTGAATGGCGATTTGATTGGCATCAACACCCGAATTCTCACACGGTCGGGGGGGAGCAACGGCATTGGATTTGCTATTCCGGCCAATCTGGTCGCGGAATTTGTGCAGCAGGCACGGGCGGGCAATCGCCAGTTCGAAAAACCTTGGGCGGGGGCGGTTGGACAATCGGTTGATGCTGATATCGCTGACAGTCTGGGGTTGGATCGTCCAGGGGGCATTGTGATTTCCGCCTTACATGCGGCCAGCCCCTATCGTGCGGCGGGCATTCGGTCTGGCGATGTGATCCTGTCAGTGGATGGTCAGCCGGTGACAAATGGTGCCGAAATGGTGTTTCGCATGGCGGTTGCCGGTATTGGCTCGGTGGCCAAAATTGGCGGTCTGATTGACGGAAAACATCAAGTGGTGGAGGTCGATCTGATTGCGCCACCGGATAGCCCAGCCCGAAATCAGGCGACCACGGGCCGCAAATCCGCCATTCCGGGCATGGTGTTGTCAAATATCAACCCGGCGGTGGTGGTGCAGTTTGGCCTGCCGCTTCTGTCGCAAGGGGTGGTGGTGGAAGACCCTGGCGATATCGGTGCCCGCGCGGGGCTTAGGGTTGGGGATATTTTGCTTGAGGTCGATGGGCGAGCAACGCCGGATGTGGCGGCCGTCACCAAGGCCTTAGATGCAGCCAAAAACCGGCTTTCCATGGGGGTCCAAAGAGGCGCGCGCCGGGTTGTTATGCGCTTTCGGCTCTAGCCATGGCGGATCTTTTCCAAGACGAGGGTGCCGGGCCTATATCTGGCTCTGAAACCACGCCCAACACAGCGCCGCGACCGCTTGCGGATCGGTTACGGCCACAGACTCTGTCAGAGGTGATCGGACAGTCCCAGGTGCTTGGGCCAGAGGCCCCGCTGGGGATCATGCTGGCCTCGGGCACGCTGAGTTCCTTGATATTTTGGGGGCCTCCGGGGGTTGGTAAAACCACTATAGCCCGGCTATTGGCGTTGGAAACGGATCTGCATTTTGTTCAGATCAGCGCGATATTCACCGGCGTGCCGGATTTGCGCAAAGTCTTTGAGGCGGCCAAAATTCGTCGCCAGAATGGACGCGGCACCCTGTTGTTTGTGGATGAGATCCACCGGTTTAACAAAGCCCAGCAGGATGGGTTTCTGCCCTATATGGAGGATGGCACCATTCTGTTGGTGGGGGCCACAACTGAAAATCCAAGTTTTGAGCTGAATGCGGCGGTGCTGTCGCGCGCACAGGTCATGGTGCTGGAACGCTTGGATGATGCAGACCTTGAGGCCTTGAGCCAACGGGCCGAAGCGGAACTGGGCAAGCCGTTGCCCCTGACCGCAAGCGCCCGCGCGACGTTGCATTCTATGGCGGATGGTGATGGGCGGGCGCTGTTGAACCTGATTGAGCAAATCAACGCCTGGAAGGTTGCTGGGGATCTTGGCCCGGAAGAACTGGGTAAGCGCCTGATGAAACGCGCGGCGAAATACGACAAGAACGGCGATGAACATTACAATTTGATTTCTGCCTTGCATAAATCGGTGCGCGGCTCGGACCCGGATGCGGCTCTGTATTGGTTTGCCCGAATGCTGGAGGGTGGCGAGGACCCGCGGTATCTTGCGCGGCGCTTTGTGCGCATGGCAGTCGAAGATATCGCGCTCGCGGACCCCAATGCTCAGACTGTGTGTTTGCATGCCTGGGAAACCTTTGAGCGGCTGGGCTCGCCGGAAGGTGAGTTGGCGCTGGCGCAGGCGGTGATCTATCTGGCGCTCGCGCCAAAGACCAACGCCGGTTATATGGCCTATAAGGCGGCGCGGGTGGCCGCCAAGAAGACCGGATCCCTGATGCCGCCCAAACATATTCTGAATGCGCCGACTTCGCTGATGGAAGAGCAGGGCTATGGCAAAGGCTATGATTATGACCACAGCGCCGAAGATGGGTTTTCCGGTCAGAACTATTTTCCGGAAGGCATGAAGCGCCCCAAATTCTACGAGCCGGTGGAGCGCGGCTTTGAGCGGGACCTGAAAAAACGCGTCGATTACTTTGCCAAGCTGCGCGAAAAGCGCGAGGGATCGGAGTAGGGGCGTTGCCACCGCCGTTGAAATTGCATTTCAACGCCTCCCCCAGAGTATTTGTGCAAAGGTGAATAGGGGCTTTCGCTTGACAAGTGCCGGGGCAGACGACAGAGACGCGGGATGCTTATCAACCTTGCATATGTGGCCCTTGGCGGGGCATTAGGCGCTGTTTTGCGTTATGTGACCGGGCTTGGCGCTGCGCGCCTTGCGGCGGCGGGCCTGCCGCTGGGGATTATCACGGTGAATGTCATCGGATCGTTTCTGATGGGACTTTGCGTGGTCTATTTGGGCAAACGTGGGTTGATGCATCTAAGCCCCCTGTTGATGACAGGGTTTTTGGGAGGCTTCACAACCTTTTCGGCGTTTTCGCTGGAAACGGTGACTTTATTTGAGCGCGGCCAGACCGGTGCGGCGCTAAGCTATGTGCTGATTTCAGTGATTGGGTCGATCTTGGCCTTGGCGCTTGGGGTTTGGCTTGCACGCGGAGTATGGGCATGAGTGGCGTACAGAATTTGACGATCGTGGCGGATGACGCTGATATGCGGTTGGACCGCTGGATGAAACAGAAGTTTCCTCAGTTAAACCAAATCCGCATCGAAAAGATGTGCCGAAAGGGCGAAATTCGCCTGGATGGCGGCCGGGTGAAGCCGGCGACCCGTTTGGTGGAAGGGCAGAATATTCGTATTCCGCCGGTGCCGGATTATTATGAGCCAAAACAGCACAGCGAGCGCCGGATATCGGCGGCCGATGAAAAACTGATTCAATCCTGCGTGCTGTATCGCGATGATCATCTGATTGTGTTGAACAAGCCAGCAGGACTGCCCACCCAAGGCGGCAGCAAACAAACGCGCCACGTGGATGGTTTGGCAGAGGCCCTGAAGTTTGGCAATGATGAGAAACCGCGCCTTGTGCACCGGTTGGACAAAGACACCTCTGGTGTTTTGGTCCTGGCGCGGTCGCGCAAGATGGCCAGCGATTTGACCGCAGCTTTTCGCCATCACGCGACGCGCAAGATTTACTGGGCGGTGGTGGGCGGTGTGCCCACGCCTTATCTTGGCGAAATCAAGTATGGTCTGGTCAAAGCTGGCGGTCACGGGCCGCGGGGGGAAGGCGAGAAGATGCATTGCGTGCATCCACGTGAGGTGGCGAGCACCCCAGGTGCCAAACGCGCGATCACTCAATATGCCACATTATACCGGGTGGCGAGCCGGGCGGCCTGGGTCGCCATGGAGCCGGTGACGGGGCGGACACACCAGCTGCGGGCGCATATGGCAGAGATTGGTCACCCGATTATTGGCGATGGAAAATACGGTGGTTCTGGCCAGGAAAACCTGGGCGATGGTTGGGGCGCGCAGCTTGGCGGGATGATCAGCAAAAAGCTGCACCTGCATGCGCGCACCATGTCGTTTGAGCATCCGGTGACAAAACAGCCATTGATTGTGCATGCGCCCCTGCCTGAGCATATGCAAAACACCTTTGATACTTTTGACTGGGCCCCGCATATGGCCGCCGAAGATCCGTTTGAGGAGTTGCGATGACGGATTTGAGGCTTGTCGTCTTTGACGTCGACGGGACTTTGGTGGACAGTCAAGGCGATATCATCGCTGCGATGACCCTGGCCTTTGAAGGGCAGGGCTTGACGATGCCGCCGCGCAATCAGGTGTTGGCGCAGGTTGGCTTGTCGCTTGAGGTGATCTTTCCACGGTTGGTTCCCGACGGAACGCAGGCGCTATTTGACAGTTTGGTGCAGGGCTATAAGGACGCTTATATGCATTTGCGCAAAGCCAAAGGCAGTGTGCAAAGTTCGCCGCTTTACCCTGGAGCTTTGGATGTGTTGGGCAGCTTGAATGCCCTGCCAGATACGCTGTTGGGTGTTGCAACTGGCAAGTCCCGCCGAGGATTGGATAAGCTGCTGGAAGCGCATGGGTTGACCAGGACTTTTGTGACCGAACAAGTGGCCGATTTTCACCCGTCTAAGCCGCATCCCGCGATGTTACACGCTGCCCTGTCTGACACGGGTGTGGCGCAGGATCGTGCGGTTATGGTGGGGGACACAAGTTTTGATATGGAAATGGCCAAGGCAGCGGGTCTTTATGCCATTGGTGTCAGCTGGGGCTATCATAAGCCTGATCAGTTGCATCAGGCTGATGTTGTCATTCACGAATTCAATCAATTGCACGATGTGCTGAACAAGTTTTGGGGCTAAGACGATGGCGGGCTGGAATACCAACAAGCGCTTTTGGAAAAATGCAGGATATGAGGCACATGAAAATGGCTTTGTGATCCAGTTGGATGGGCGCAGCCTAAAGACCCCCGCTAAGACGCCGGTGGTGGTGCCAACGCGCGAATTGGCCGAAGCCATCGCGGCTGAATGGGACGCGCAGGGTGATCAGGTTGATCCTTTGACCATGCCCATGACCCGCACGGCGAATTCTGCCCTAGATAAGGTCGCAATCCAGAAGCAAGATGTCGCAGAGATGCTGGCAGATTATGGTGGCACTGATCTGCTGTGTTATCGCGCCGAATCACCTGTGGAATTGGTGACCCGTCAGGCGGAAAACTGGGATCCGGTGCTGGATTGGGCTGCTGATTCGCTTGGGGCGAGATTGCAGCCTGTCTCTGGCGTGATGTTTAAGTCTCAGAATGAAGCTGCTTTAAAGCGGCTGCGCGACATGGTGCATGGGCTTTCTAGCTTTCAGTTGGCAGCCTTTCATGATCTCGTTTGCATGTCCGGATCACTTGTTCTGGGCTTTGCTGCGGTGCACGAATATCGTCCCGCTGAGGACTGCTGGACACTGTCTCGGTTGGACGAATTGTGGCAAGAAGAGCAATGGGGACGGGATGATGACGCCCATGCGCTTTCTGAAACCAAGCGTTTGGCATTCCTGCACGCGCATCATTTTTTCAAAATATCCTGATAATAAGACAGTTTAGGAAGGAAATGATTGCCATTTGAGCAAGCATTATTAATGCATCAATTTCCTTGAACCAGCCCTTGACCTTTTCTGATGAATGCGCCCAAACTGACTCCTGCTGAAGGAGCGAGGACTCTTCACAGCAACAAACTGATCGTAAAATGGATCAGAAGTTCGTTCCAAAAAGGGACGGTAATTCAGGAAGAGGTTAAAATGAATAAATCTGTACTAATTGGCGCCGCGGCCATTGCTTGTGTCTCCGCTGGTGTCGCCGCTGCTGGCACGCTTGATGACGTGAAAGCACGTGGCAAACTGAACTGTGGCGTTGCGTCTGGTCTGGTGGGATTTGCAACCCCGGATGCCAGCGGTGAATGGGGTGGCTTTGACGTCTCTGTTTGTCGTGCGGTTGCCGGTGCTGTTTTGGGTGACCCAAAGGCCGTCGAATTTGTGCCGACAACTGGTAAGACACGCTTTACGGCGCTGGCTTCCGGCGAAATCGATATGTTGGCGCGTAACACCACATGGACATTCTCTCGGGATGTTGACCTGAAGTTCACATTTGTTGGTGTGAACTATTATGACGGTCAGGGCTTCATGGTTCCAAAAGAACTGGGTGTTGCCTCTGCGAAAGAATTGGATGGCGCAACTGTTTGTATCCAAACCGGTACAACAACAGAGCTGAACCTGGCGGATTTCTTCCGCACAAACGGCATCAGCTATGAGCCAGTTCCAATCGAAACCAATGCTGAAGCGCAACAGCAGTACCTAGCTGGTGCTTGCGATGTTTACACCACAGATGCGTCTGGTCTGGCGGCAACGCGTGCTGCATTCGAAAACCCTGGTGATCACACCGTTCTGCCAGAAATCATCTCTAAAGAGCCACTCGGGCCACTTGTTCGCCACGGCGACAACGAATGGGGCGACATTGTTCGCTGGACTTTGAACGCGTTGATCACAGCAGAAGAGCTGGGTGTGACCTCTGCAAACGTTGCTGAGATGTCTGCGGGCACAGACAACCCAGAAGTTAACCGTCTGTTGGGTTCCGAAGGTTCCTTGGGCGAAATGCTGGGTCTGGACGCAGAATGGGCTAAGCGCGCTATTATGGCGGGCGGCAACTATGGCGAAGTGTTCGAAAAGAACATTGGTGAAAACACACCAATCGGTTTGGCGCGCGGCTTGAACGCGCAGTACACAGACGGTGGTCTGCTGTACTCTCCTCCATTCCGCTAAGGTCTGAAGTTTTGGGGCGCGAGATCCATCTCGCGCCCCAAATGTTTTATTCCTAAGAATAATCGACCAGCACATCTTAAGTGCATAATAAATTGGTCGAAGCACGGGGAACATCCTAAATGACAACTCTCACCGACCCTCCGAAGGCGTCGTTTCGGCTATCAATGCTGATATACGACACCCGGTATCGTTCGGCGACGATCCAGGTTGTTGCATTGTTTGGCTTTATGCTTTTGGCTGCATGGCTGATCAACAATACGCTGACAAACCTGAATACGCTGGGCAAGCCGATCTCATTGGCTTTCTTTACAGAGCCTGCAAGTTACGACATCAACCAAAGACTTCTGGACTATAACAGCCGAGACAGCCACCTGCGCGCGGCCTTTATTGGGCTGTTAAACACATTGGTCGTCGCCGTTTTGGGCTGTATCACAGCCACAATCCTGGGCGTTCTAATTGGTGTGCTGCGCCTATCCAAAAACTGGATTGTCGCAAGAATCATGACGTTTTATGTGGAAATGTTCCGCAACGTCCCGGTTTTGCTGTGGATCGTATTGGCCATGGCCATTCTGATCGAAAGCCTGCCAGCACCACGGGCGTTCCGCGGTGAAAACCCAGAAGCGACCCTTAGCTTTTTTGACACAGTCGCGATCACAAACCGGGGTGTGTATATCCCCGAGCCGCTGTTTTCCAATTCACTGGGCAACCTACCGATTTTTGGCAACTCGAGCTTACGATTTGATATCTCGCTTGATTTCTTGGCCTTTGCGCTTGTTTTGGTGGCTGGGCTTTTTGCAAGTCACACCATTAAGAAACGCGCGGATGTAACGCAGGAAGCCACGGGCCTACGGCCTACGACCTGGTACACACGGCTTGCTGTTGTGTTCATACCAATCATTGTGCTGTTTGCTGTCTTGGGTTTCCACCTTGGGTACCCAGAGCTGAAAGGGTTTAACTTTCAGGGTGGGACGCATATGCGGAACTCTTTGATCGCCCTATGGTTGGCGCTGTCGCTTTATACTGCCGCCTTTATCGCGGAAATCGTGCGCGGTGGTATTCTTGCCATCAGCCATGGTCAAACCGAAGCGGCTGGTGCCTTGGGTCTGCGGTCTGGCCGCATCATGAGCCTTGTTGTTCTGCCTCAAGCGTTGCGTGTCATCATCCCACCGATGATTTCCAACTATCTGAACCTTACCAAAAACTCGTCATTGGCGATTGCGGTGGGTTACATGGATATCACCGGGACTTTGGGCGGCATCACGATGAACCAAACCGGCCGCGAGCTGGAATGTGTTGTGTTGCTAATGGCAGTGTACTTAATGATCAGCCTCAGCATTTCGCTGGTGATGAACTGGTACAACAATCGTGTGAAATTGGTGGAGCGGTAGAATGAGCAATCAACCTTTTGTCCGCGAAGAAATGTTGCCAGAATTGGCACCGCCAGCAACTTCTGTGGGCTTTATCGGCTGGGCCAGAGCAAACCTGTTCTCTAGCCCATTAAATTCAATCCTTACACTCGTCTCGATCTATTTCATCTATTCGATCCTTGCCGGGCTTTTGCCTTGGATGTTTCAATCCTCTTGGAGCGCAACATCGCTGACCGAATGTCGTGAGATATTCAATGCCACCTATGGCACATCCCATGGGCACGCTTGCTGGGGTGTTGTGAACGATCGTTGGCTGCAACTATTGTATGGGTTCTATCCAGACTACCTGTACTGGCGTGTGAATCTGACTTTGGTTCTGACCTTGGCAGCTTTGGCACCCATTCTGTTTTCAGAAAAAACACCTAAGCAGTTTATCTATCTGACAATGGCGTATCCATTCCTGATGCCTTGGCTTCTGTGGGGGGGCACCATTTGGGGACCTTTGGCGGTGGCTGCAGGTTTTGGAATCGCTGTTCTGGCCTATCGTGCACTTTCAAATATGAGCGGATTAATCGCTTTGATTGGTGCGGTCGCGTCTGCAGTGATTTGGTGGCTGTTTTTGGCAGGTTGGGTCAGCAATGGCCTGTCTGACATCTTGCCAATTGGCATCGAAGCGGTTGAAAGCCGCAAATTCGGCGGCTTTATGCTGGCTTTGTTGCTGGGGATCGTTGCGATTGGGGTGTCCCTTCCGATCGGTATCTTGCTGGCCCTTGGGCGTCAGTCTGATCTGTTGATCGTGAAAGCCATCTGTATCGGATTTATCGAATTCATCCGCGGCGTGCCGCTGATCACCCTGTTGTTTGTGGCGTCGCTTTTGCTGAACGTCTTCCTGCCACCGGGTACGAATTTTGATATTATCCTACGTGTCATGATCATGATGACCCTATTCTCTGCCGCCTATATGGCCGAGATCGTTCGGGGTGGTCTGGCCGCCTTGCCCAAAGGGCAATACGAGGGCGCAGACAGTCTTGGTCTGAACTATTGGCAGGCACAACGTCTTATCATTATGCCACAGGCGCTAAAGATCTCGATCCCAGGTATCGTGAGCACCTTTATTGGCATCTTTAAGGACACAACGCTGGTGTCGATCATTGGTCTGTTTGACGTGATTGGTCTTTCGACAGCCATTCGTGCCGACACCGCTTGGAACGGCGTCTATTGGGAACTGTTTGCGTTTATCGCCTTCTTGTTCTTCATCGTCTGCTTTTCCATGTCCCGCTATTCCATGTACCTGGAGCGCAAGCTTCAGACTGGTCACAAACGATAGGAGATCTAGATATGTCTGATCTTGCAACTGACCGTAACGTTGATCGATCAAAGCTTCAGGTAAGCGACAACGTTGCCATTCAAATCACCAATATGAACAAGTGGTACGGGTCGTTCCACGTGCTCAAGGATATTAACCTGACCGTCAACGAGGGCGAGCGTATCGTCATCGCCGGGCCCTCGGGTTCGGGTAAATCCACCATGATCCGCTGTATCAACCGTCTGGAAGAGCATCAGCAGGGCCAAATCATCGTGGATGGCACGGAGTTGACGTCTGACCTTAAGAACATCGACAAGGTGCGCTCTGAGGTTGGCATGTGCTTTCAGCACTTCAACCTGTTCCCGCATTTGACGATTTTGGAAAACTGTACTTTGGCTCCGATCTGGGTGCGTAAAACACCTAAGAAAGAAGCCATCGAAACAGCGATGCATTTTCTGGAAAAGGTCAAAATCCCTGAGCAGGCCAACAAGTATCCTGGCATGCTTTCGGGTGGTCAGCAGCAGCGTGTGGCGATTGCCCGTTCGCTTTGCATGAAGCCACGTATCATGTTGTTTGATGAACCAACATCCGCTCTTGATCCAGAGATGATCAAAGAGGTTCTGGACACTATGATCGAGCTTGCCGAAGAAGGCATGACCATGTTGTGCGTGACCCACGAGATGGGCTTTGCCCGTCAGGTGGCCAACCGCGTGATCTTTATGGACCAAGGTCAAATTGTTGAACAGAACGAGCCAGAAGAGTTCTTTAACAATCCAAAAAGCGAGCGGACAAAATTGTTCCTCAGCCAGATCCTGGGTCACTAAGAGCGCAGTGCAAAAATTTCAGAAAGCCCCGCCATTGTGCGGGGCTTTTTTGGTTCATTTCAGATCTTTGGGAACAATAAAATCCCGAATCTTGCCGGATCCTGGCTTGAGGGCGGCCCAGTCTGAAATTTCAAAGTCGATGACTGTGGTTGCGCAGGTTGGATAGTCATAAAACCGCGAGTGATCCGGGCGGGTTGCCACCAATTGATCCGCCAATTCGGCGATACCGGGGTTGTGGCCCAACAGCAGAACCGTATTGGCCGTTTCCGCCTTTAGTTCTGCCAGCATGGTATCGGGATCAGCCAGATAAAGCCTGCGTTCAAATCGCATTGGTACATCAAACCCCAAACCGTCGCAGGTTTCGCGCGTGCGTTTGGCGCTGGAGCTTAGGATAGCGTCAGGCAGATATCCCTGTGTGCGCAGCCAGTCCCCGATTGCTGGGGCTGCCATTTGGCCACGGGTGTTAAGAGGGCGGTCAAAATCTCGGCCAACGTGTTCCCAGCTGGATTTAGCATGGCGCATAAGAATGAGGTGTTTGGTCATTCGCCTAAAAAAGCCTTCATGTGAAATTCTGATTGTGCGGGCACTCTGCCAAACTTTTGCGACGTTGGGCAGCTAATTCGCACCTTACAGCCTGTCATACAGTCGCGGCCTTGAGGGGATTTGATGTAGCTTTGACAGGCGGCCACGTCATAGCCCTTGGCTGTCAGTGCGCCGACGGGGCAGGCGGTGAGGCATGGTTTGTGATGACAGCTGCCACAGGGCGCGGGCAAAGCCGCTGGCAGCGCAATATGCCGCCGCAGGGCCAGTGCTCCTCGGAACGAGGCAAACAGCCCGGCTTTGGGATGTACCAGCAAGCCTACGGGCGACTGATCACAGCCAGATTGGAGCGCCCATTGAATGAACGGCGCATAGGGTGGCCCATCTGATGGGAAAAACGCTGTGGCGCTTTCTGTTTTTGCGATGGCATTGAGGATACGCTTGCCAAAACGATCTAGGGCATTGGGCCGGCCATCCAGGTATTCTGGTTGTTGGGTGAAATGCCCCCAAAAACCGGGTTCGTCCGGGCCGATCATCAACACGGTCTGAAAACCATCAACCCAGGGGTCATCGTGGGGGTGGAAACCGCCAACAACGGTCAGCCGATTGTCATGAAGTAGCTGCGCGATCATTTTTTGAAAAACGGCAGGGTCAGCACCCAGCTGAGCTTGGCGGGGCGTGTGTCTTGCCACCTTAGGCCAACCGTCATGTTGTCGTGGCCCTCGGCGGGCTGGGCAATGTAGGTGCCAAAAAGTCGGTCCCAGAGGGAAAGCGAAAACCCATAGTTGCTGTCATGTTCGTGCCGGTGCACGGAATGATGCACCCGGTGCATGTCAGGTGTGACCAAAACCCGGCGCAGGTTGCGATCTAGGGGAAGGGGGAGTCGAATATTGGCGTGGTTGAACATGGCGGTGCCATTCAGGATGATTTCAAACAAGATGATTGCCAGTGCGCTTGGTCCTAGCAGATAAACAAGCCCGATTTTCAGCGACATAGACAGGGCGATTTCGATTGGGTGAAAGCGGATTGCGGTGGTGACATCCATGTCACGATCCGCGTGATGTACCCGGTGCAAGCGCCAGAGCAGGGGCACTTTGTGGGTTACGAGATGTTGAAGCCAAATAGCGAAGTCAAAAATCAAGATCGCCAGAAAAACTTCTAGCCACGGGGGAAGTCCAACAAGATTAAACAGACCCCATCCCTGGGCGGATGCATCCAGAGCGGCCCCAACAGCCAATGCTGGCAGTAAAAAGGCCAAAGCACGTAGGGTCAGTGTATTTATAGCGGTCAGCGCCCAATTCGTCGCCCATCTTGATTTGCGCGATTGGGCGCGCAAACGACGCGGAAGCAGGGTTTCGATGCCGGCTAAGACAATGAAAAGACCGAGGAATATGCTAAGACGTATTGTGGCTTCGTTTTCCATAAGCGCAGAGTACCCCACAAGGGGGGGCTGTCAAATCAACTGTCGTCGCGGATCATTGACCCTGCGCCATGTTCGGTGAACAATTCCAACAAACAGGCATTTGGTGCCCGGCCATCCAAGATCACCACGGCGCGCACGCCGCCTTCGATGGCGCTTAGTGCGGTTTCGGTTTTTGGGATCATGCCGCCAGCAATCACGCCGGATGCGATCATGTCGCGAATTTGCTGGGCCTTCAGCTCTGTCATCACGTCGCCGTTTTCACCTTTGACGCCCGGCACATCGGTCAGCAACAACAGGCGGTCGGCATTCAGCGCCGAAGCAATGGCCCCGGCGGCTGTATCGCCGTTGATATTAAAGGTTTCCCCATTGCGACCCGCCCCCAAAGGCGCGATCACTGGGATGGTGTTTTTGGCAAACATGTCATGCAGGATTTCTGGATCCATTTCGGTGGGGGTGCCGACAAAGCCCAAATCAGGGTTGGTTTGATCACAGGTGATCAGATTGGCATCTTTGCCCGACAGGCCAACCGCCTTGCCACCCTGTGCGTTGATGGCCTGAACGATGCGTTTGTTGACGCGGCCAGATAAAACCATTTCAACCACTTCGACGGTGGCGGCATCGGTAACCCGTTTACCGTTGACGAAATCTGATTTGATTTCAAGACGGTCCAACATGGCGTTGATCATTGGGCCGCCGCCATGCACCACAACGGGGTGGATGCCGACCATCTGCATCAAAACAACATCACGCGCAAATTCATCCATCGCGTCGTCACTGCTCATGGCGTGACCGCCAAGTTTTACGACAACTATCGCCCCGGTGTAGCGCTGCAAATAGGGCAGAGCTTGTGACAGGGTGCGGGCGGTGGCGATCCAATCGCGATTCATGTTTTGCTTCTTCATGTCCTGGTCCCTCTGGCCGTCTGTGTTACCCAATCGCTGGCAATTGGCCAAGAGTAGATGTTTTTACAGACCCAAATGACTGGGTTGGGGTTATTTCAGGTTGGCAATAAGCGCCCGTAATGTGGGCAGCCCCCAGCCTTTCTCGCTGGACGTCAGCACGATTTCCGGGAACGCGGCCGGATGTTTTGACAAGGCCGTGCGCACTTGTTCCAAGATCTTTTCGCGGTCAACGTCTTTGACTTTGTCGGCCTTGGTCATCACCACCTGGAAGGTCACGGCAGAGCTGTCCAAAAGCGACATGATTTCTTCGTCGACTTTTTTGACGCCGTGGCGGCTGTCCACCAGTACAAAAGCGCGGCGCAAGGATACGCGTCCTGAGAGATATTGCTTGAGCAACTTTTGCCATTTTTCAATGACAGGCAGGGGGGCATTGGCAAAGCCATAGCCCGGTAAATCGACCAGATAATGGCTGTCTGCCAATGTGAAATAGTTGATTTCCTGGGTGCGGCCTGGGGTGTTTGAGGCGCGCGCCAGACCTTTGCGCCCCGTCAGGGCGTTGATCAGGCTGGATTTGCCAACATTTGAACGCCCGGCAAAGCAAACCTCGATGCGATCATCACCAGGCAGGCCGGACATGGCCACCACGCCTTTGAGAAAATCAGCATTGCTGCCGACAAACATCTTGCGGCCCTTTTCAAGGCTGATGGCATCTGGTTCTTCGACCAGAGGGAAGGGCAATTGCATTATAGAACCTCGACGTGATCGCCAGCAGCGATGTCGCCAGCTTTGGTCACAATGGCTTTGACACCAAAATCTTTGTGACCCCAATTTGATTTCAGAGCGGTCAGCGTATCGTAATCGCGTTCGCCGGTGTCCGGATCAACGGTTGTTGCGGTGCAACGTTCGATCCGCTCTCGTACTTCGAATTCGGCAGTGCCGATCCGGATGTGTTTCCCGACCCAGGAAAATTCGTCCCATGCGGGCAAGCCATCAAGGTGGATGTTGCCACGCCAGCGGTCCATCGAAAGCTCGGCGTCCAAAGCGGCACCAACGGCGGCGTTTGTCGCAAGGTTTAGGATGCTGAGGGATGGGAAACTGGAATCTGTAAGCCCCACGCCCGGCACTTTTAAGATGCCGGTGGATTGGCGGCGATCAGCGGGCATGATCGGGCGCACCCAGCTGACAAATTTCGCAGCGTCGGTGTCTGGGTTGATGGTCAGATCCCAAAGATCAGGATGTGAAAGCGTGACCCGGCCCGTGGCCTCGTCGAGCTTGGCGGTCATGGCCATCAAACGCGGTGAGCTGGCACCGCGCGAGAAGTTGATACATCTGGCCCATTCAGAGCCATCAGCCCTGGTGGCGTCGTGTGTCACGGCCCAATGGCGGTCCCATGGCATGCATTTGCCGGCTTGCAACGCGACGCGCTGCAAGGCCTCCCGGCCATGTGCTTTGATGGGATGGCGCCAAAGGGCCGCAACAGCTACGTTCATTTGTCGTCGGCCTTGGCCTTGCGCTTAAAGCTGCCTTTGATGTTGCCAAAGACATCGGGTTTGAACCCGTGGCTGCGCATGATCAAATATTGCTGTGTAAAGGTGATGGTGTTGTTGGCAATCCAGTAGATGACCAGACCACTGGCAAAGCTGCCCAGCATGAACATGAACACCCATGGCATCCAGGCAAAGATCATCGCCTGTGTCGCATCGGTTGGGGCCGGGTTCAACTTTTGCTGCAGCCACATTGAAACGCCCAGCAAGATTGGCAGAACACCAAGGCTGAGGATTTCGAAGAATCCAAGTTCAGGCACCGCAAATGGCAGCAGGCCAAAGAGGTTGATGATCGAAGTTGGATCAGGCGCGGAAAGGTCTTTCAGCCAGCCGATCCAAGGTGCGTGGCGCAGTTCCAAGGTGACAAAGATCACTTTGTAGAGCGAGAAGAAGATCGGGATTTGAATAAGCAGTGGCAAACAGCCAGAGGCTGGGTTTACCTTTTCCGACTTATACAGCGCCATCATATCTTGCTGCATCTTCTGGCGGTCATCACCGGCTTTTTCTTTCAGCTTCTCCATCTGAGGCTGAAGCTCTTTCATCTTTGCCATCGAGGCATAAGATTTATAAGCCAAGGGGAAGACGATTACCTTGATGATCACGGTCAACGCGATGATCGACCATCCCATATTGCCGATGACACTGTTTAGCCAGTGAAGCAGAGCAAACATTGGCTTGGTCAGGAAGAAGAACCAACCCCAGTCGATGCTGTCCAAAAAGCCTTTGACGCCGCCTTCGTTTTGATAGCCACGAATGGTTGCCCATTCTTTGGCACCGGCAAACAACTGGCTTTCAACGGTCACGGACTGGCCGGGGGCCAGTGTTTCTGTCGGCATCACCGCTTCGGTCTGATAGATGTCGCGGCGGTCATCGTATTTGGCAACTGATTTGAACGCGCTGGTTTGGGACGGGATCAATGTTGCCATCCAATAGTGATCGGTAAAGCCGATCCAGCCGTTTTCAGAAACCTGCGTGGCCTCGGCTTTGGCACCTTCGTTCTGATTGAACTCGAAATCGGTCATGCCGTCATAATCAAGCTCGTTCAGCTCGCCGTCGGACATCGACACCAAACCTTCGTGCAAGATGAAAAAGTTCTTGAGGTCTTGGGGTTCACCGTGGCGAGCCAAAACGCCATAAGGCGCAAGCGAAACGGTGCCGGCTGCAGTGTTTTCTACAGATTGCTTGACGGAAAATAAGAAGTTTTCATCCACCGAGATTTCACGACGGAAGGTCAAGCCGTTGCCATTGTCCCAAGACAAAAGGACGGGAGCATCTTCGGTGAGAGTAGCACCTTTTTCCACCGACCAGATGGTATTGGCCCCTGGCACGGTATCCAGTGTCAGCCCGGCACCTGGTGCCCAGCCATAAAGCGCATAATAGCTGCCGGGCGTGTTGCGCGGTTTGAAGAAGTGAACGATTTCAGAATCGTCGTCCAAAGTTTCTCGATAGTCTTTCAGCGACAGATCGTCGATCCGGCCACCTTGCAAAGAAATCGAGCCACTGAGGCGAGCGGTTTCGATGGAAACCCGCGGCGCATCAACAGTTTCGTCGGTTACGGCTGTTTCAACAGTCGCAGCGCCAGTCGCTTGTGCCGCTACCGGTGCGGTCAATGGCTGCGTGGCTTCCATTTCGTTGACCGCTGTGTTGGTTGGCTGCTCCGGAGGAGGGAACAGAAGGAACCAAACGAGGATCACAGCAAAGCTAAGCGCGGTTGCAAGAATGAGGTTCTTGTTATTGTTGTCCATTACGATGGGCCACCTGTCTGTTTAAACGCCTTTGGTATGGTGCCAAAGCAAGCGTTCCTGACCTTTTCCAGTATAAGCGGCTGCGCCAAGATCATCGCGCGCGCACACTTTGGTTCAGGCTGGTTCAACAGAGGTAGGGACAAAAGGTCAAGTGGAATCCTTTTGCAGAGGGGCTAAGGGCCAAATTGTTGGGGAATTATCCGTGTTTCACCGCAGTTGTTTGCCGATTTGCGGGGTCTGTTGCAATGCCGCGATATGGTCGGTCATCCAAGGAATCGTCTGTTCAAAGGGCATTGGGCGGGCAATGCCGAAGCCCTGCACGTGATTGCAGCCCAATTGTGCCAGCATGTTGTGCTCGCCTGCGGTCTCGACCCCCTCGGCGAGGGTTTCCAAACCCAGTCTTTCGGCCATTGTGACAATGGTCGCCACCAGACGTTGCTGTTCGGGGTCACTGTCGACATGCATGACAAATGAGCGGTCAATCTTGAGGCGCGACACAGAGAAACGCCGGATTGAATTTATCGAGGCATTTCCGGTGCCGAAATCATCAAGATCGATGTAGCAGCCCAGCTTGGCTAGACCGTTTACATTTTTTGAAACGGCACCTTCAGATGGACCGGCGATCACGGTTTCTAGCACTTCGATGGCGACGCGATCAGGCGAAAGCTTGTAGCGGTCCAATTCCCAATGGATTTTATCAACCAAATTTGGATTGCGCAGTTCATCGCCAGAGAAATTCACCCCCACGTGTGGCACTTCAAACCCTTGGCTTTGCCATTGGCTTTGGGCTTGCAACGCGCTTTTGAGCATAAAGTCCGCGAGTTTTTCCAATTGGCCTGTTTCCGCAAGCGTGTCGAGAAACTCTCCGGGGGCGACGATGCCCTTTTGGGGATGTTCCCAGCGGGCAAGTGATTCAAAGCCGGTGATTTTTCCCGTGTCTGTAGAAATTTGAGGCTGAAACCACGCGCGGATTTCACCCAATTGCAGCGCCCGTGCGGCGTCTTGGCAAAGCTGTTTGTGGCTTTCGTTTCTGCGGCGCATTTTTTCGGAATAGGCGCGCATGGATGAGGCACCATTTTTGCGGGCTTCACGCAATGCCATGCGGGTTGCATCTTCGAGATCAGAAAAATACCGACTTAAAATTTGGTCGCTGCGGCAAAATCCGATGCCAGCTGTGACGTCAACAGTTGTCGCCTCTACTGGAATGGCGGTTTCGATGGCGGATTTTAAGCGCGTGGCCAGTTGTACGCAAATTTCCAGATCCAGATGGCGGACCGGCGTCAGCAACAACAGAAAGTCACCGTCACCAGAACGGGCAAACAGATCTTCGTCGCGCAGGCCACGTGAGATGCGGGCAGCCACGGTTTGTTGAATTTGTTGCGCCGCAGCTTCGCCATATTGGGTAACCACGTCGTCAAACGAGTCGATGCTGAGCACAAAACAAGCGGTTTTGCGTTGTGAGACTTCGAATTGTTTAAGCCAGTTTTGCGCAACGTCCCTTACATAGCTGATCGATTGCAGTCCTGTCAGACGATCGATATTTGGGTTTTCTGCCTGTTTTGGCAGATATCTGGCAACAAAGTGAAACCCCAGCAGCAGCAAAAAGATCGCGGCAAACAGCAGGCTTTGTTCTCCGCCAGCCCAATAGGCGACCAAGCACGAAAGACTGATACCAAGCCCAATTAGGGTTGGATGGGTGGCCCAGTTTAAAACAGAGTGACCCAGCGATTGGCCCGTTTTATACGGTTGCTTCATGTTGTGTTCCTGTTGTGGCATACCACCATCACCGGAACGCTAGAGCATCAAAATAAGTCTGCGATTAACGCAGCTGGGGAATGTCGTCAGAATCTGCGTCGACTTTTAGAGACTCTCGGGAAAGCCCTGCAAAATCAAAGAGTTTGGGATCTAGGAGGTGTGAGGGCCGCGCATTCATCAAGGCACGAAACATCACGTTGCGCCGACCCGGACTGTTGGTTTCCCATTGGTCCAGAATTTGTTTGACCTGCTGGCGCTGCAAACCGTCTTGGCTGCCACATAGATCACAGGGAATAATCGGGTAGTTCATGGCCTTGGCGAATTTTTCACAATCCACTTCGGCCACATGCGCCAGAGGACGATAGACAAAGACGTCGCCTTCTTCGTTCAACAGCTTTGGTGGCATGGTGGCCAGACGCCCGCCATGGAACAGGTTCATAAAGAAGGTTTCTAGAATGTCGTCGCGGTGGTGGCCCAGAACCACGGCAGAGCAGCCTTCTTCGCGGGCAATGCGATAAAGGTTGCCACGGCGCAGACGCGAGCACAGCGCGCAGTAGGTGCGTCCTGCAGGGACTTTGTCTTTCACAATCGAATAGGTGTCTTGATATTCTACCCGATGCTCAACGCCCATGCGCTTTAGAAATTCAGGTAAGACGGTTGCTGGGAAATTCGGCTGGCCCTGGTCAAGGTTGCAGGCCAAAAGATCCACGGGCAGCAATCCGCGCCACTTTAATTCGTGCAGAACCGCAAGCAGCGTATAGCTGTCTTTGCCGCCTGACAGGCAGACCAACCAGCGGGTGCCGCGTTCGATCATACCGTATTGTTCGATCGCCTCGCGGGTTTGGCGCACAATGCGTTTGCGCAGCTTTTTGAAGCTGGCCGAAGAGGGGGCACCGTGAAATAGCGGGTGAATGTCATCAAGATCATCAAGCATGATTGCCGCATAAGCAAAACGGCTTTCAAGAGCAAGAAAAACTGGGCGTTTTTGGGGGGTGCGGCCAAAGAAGTGCAGGGCAGGCGATAGCGTGCTCCGCATGGCTGTTAGTATTTGGGTGGCATCCAGCGAAGGCGCGTCGGTGGCTCTGGCGGCAGGCCGATATCCTTACGCAGATGGGTGTTCAACGCATTGACCGCATCAGGCGGCTGGCCTTTGGGTTTTAGCAAGTGCTGGACAACGGCAAGAAAGGCTTTCCACCGGCCAAATTTTGCAATCAGAGTGCTGACTTCCAAGTTTAGGTCAGAAAGGCTGGGTGTGGCGTCTGTACGTGTCATGATTTTCTCCGCCGCAAACGCGGTCGGATTCCTGTTTTGAAATGAGATAGAGATGCAAATTGAGGACGGTTTTGTGCCGCTCACAAATCAGATCTAAATAATGGAAAAGGTGGTGTTGGTCTGTCGGATCACACTAACAGATCAATATGTGCCCAAGCTTAGCGGCGGGTTAGTGCAAAGCCGAAAAATCGGTTGCCCGCGAACCAAAGGCCTGCATCGCGATCAAAATATGTCATGGTAAGCCTCCTGTTGCTATTGTGGACCGCGGGCAACCTAGCAGGATCAGACGCTTCGCCAAGTCGGGAAATCCTTACCGCATTAATCTGTTGCGGAAGTATCACTTTGAGTTTTATTTCTGGATTCAGGCACAGGATCATATCCGTCGCCGCCCATGGGGTGACAGCGACCCAGCCGGCGAATGGTTAGATATGTGCCGCGTATCGGGCCATGTTTTTCAAGGGCTTCAAGCGCATAGGCGGAACAGGTGGGCTGGTAGCGACAGTTAAAGCCCACCCATGGGCTGAAAATCAGCCGATAGGCTCGAATAGGCAAAGCAACGATATGGGCAAGCGGGGACATCAGCGCGACTCGTGTAACTTTCTTAGAGCATACATAAGATCACGCTTGAGATCTTCAAAGGGGCGCTGGGCTGTGGCGTCTGCACGGCCAATCAGGACATAGTCAAATCCCGGCTGCCCGTGATCAGGCAGCACCAGTCTTGCTGCTTCGCGCAACCGGCGTTTGGCGCGGTTTCTGGCCACGGCGTTGCCGACTTTTTTGGAACAGGTAAAGCCCACGCGTATGACATCTGCTTGCGTGGATTCTGTGTCTTGTCGTTTGCGAGCCTGGACCATCATGCCTTTGGTGCCCTGTCTGCGGGCACGTGAGGCGGCCAGAAAGTCCTTGCGCACTTTGATAACCTGAAGACACGGCAAAGCCGCCGGAGCCAATTCCCGCTGGTTGGTGTTACCATCCATGGGGGCCTCCGGCGGCTTCATATTAATACGCAGTCAAGCTGAGGCTTATGCGCTCAGCGACTTGCGGCCTTGCGCACGACGTGCGTTGATGATCTTGCGGCCAGCTTTTGTCGCCATGCGCGAACGGAAGCCGTGACGGCGTTTGCGAACCAGGTTCGAGGGTTGGTAGGTGCGTTTCATCGCTCCGTCTCCGTACTTGTGTGAGCTGCGTACCGCGACTCATGCCGGTGCGCTTTCTATTCGAAGACTGGTCTATAGGAGCCGCATTCAAATAAGTCAAACACCCTAAATGCCTTTTGCAACAAAAAACCAAAAATATGCCAGTGAAATGTTTCAGTTCATGTCAAAACCTGCCGTTCTGATCACAGAAGCCGTGATCTTTATCAAGGGCCCGTGAGGAGGCTACCGTTGGGTTGCTCTGATCCGCATCTTGGAGGAAACCAGTATAAGCGAAAGAAAAAAGATGAGTGACATGACCGACGTACCCAAGAGTGGATTGGCCAAACGCCTGCCGTTGATTGCGATACTTGCAGTTGCTGCGATTGGAGCCTTTACCCTGCGGGATTACCTAAGCTTTGAGACCCTGCGCGACAATCGTGAAGCCTTGTTGGCGTTTCGGGATGCGAACTATGGTCTGACGGTCGGCCTGTTTGTATTGGCTTATATTATTATCGTGGCGTTTTCATTGCCCGGTGCCACCATCGCCACGCTGACTGGTGGTTTTTTGTTCGCCACATTCCCCGGTGCGCTCTTTAACGTTTCGGCGGCCTCAGTCGGGGCGGTGCTTATCTTTATGGCAGCTCGCTGGGGGCTGGGTGATCGCTTGGCTTCCAAAATGGAAGGGTCCGAGGGGGCAGTGAAGAAAATCAAAGATGGTATCGACGAGAACCAATGGTCGATGTTGTTTTTGATCCGTTTGGTGCCTGCTGTGCCGTTCTTTGTGGCCAATCTGGTGCCCGCTTTGGTGGGGGTTCCGCTGAGCCGCTTTGCAATTTCTACTTTTTTGGGAATCATCCCAGGAGGGGTGGTTTATACCTCTGTCGGTGCGGGTCTAGGTGAGGTATTTGAACGCGGTGAGACCCCGAATTTGGGCATCATCTTTGAGCCGCAAATATTGTTCCCCATTCTTGGCCTTTGTGTTTTGGCCGCATTGCCCATTGTTATCAAAGCCCTGCGCGGCAAGAAGGACGCCTGATCATGAAACGCATAAAGACTGATTTGCTTGTCATCGGGGCAGGCTCTGGAGGCTTGTCGGTTGCAGCCGGGGCTGTGCAGATGGGCGCGGATGTGACCTTGCTTGAAGGCCACAAAATGGGCGGAGATTGCCTGAATTTTGGCTGCGTTCCCTCTAAGGCATTGATCGCAAGCGGTAAGGCTGCCTGGGCGCAAAGCCATGGGCAAAAATACGGTGTCGCAGATGTTGTGCCATATGTGGATTATGCCGCTGCAAAAGATCACGTAGCGTCTGTTATTGCTGAAATTGAGCCCAATGATTCCGTTGAGCGCTTTGAAAACTTGGGCGTGCGGGTCATTCAGGAATACGGTGTGTTTCTGTCGCCAACCGAAGTGCAGGCAGGCGATACTTTGATAAAAGCCCGCCGCATTGTGATTTCCACCGGGTCATCGCCCTTTGTGCCGCCGATCCCTGGGTTGGAAAGTGTGCCCTATGAAACCAACGAGACGCTTTTTGAGCTGCGCGAGCAGCCTGAACACTTGCTGATCATTGGCGGTGGTCCGATTGGATTGGAAATGGCACAGGCCCATCAGCGTTTGGGCAGTCAGGTGACCGTCATCGAAGGCCTAAAGGCTTTGGGCAAAGACGATCCTGAAATGGCGGCCGTGGTGCTAAACAACCTGCGTGCCGAAGGCATCGTGATCGAAGAAGATGCGCTGGCGGCCGAAGTTCGTGGCGCAGCTGGTGCCATTGAAGTTGAAACAAAAGATGGACGCATTTTTAAAGGCACGCATTTGTTGATGGCGGTTGGCCGTAAGCCCAACATCGACAAGTTGGATCTGGAAAAGGCCGGGATCGAGTTCACGCGTGCGGGCATTAAGGTGGATGACGGTATGCGCACCAGCAACCGCAAGGTCTATGCCATTGGCGATGTGGCGGGGGGATTGCAGTTCACCCATGTGGCCGGATATCATGCCGGGCTGATCATTCGGTCAGCGCTTTTTGGCTTGCCTGCCAAGGAACGTACAGATCATATTCCATGGGCGACCTACACGGATCCAGAGCTGGCCCAGGTTGGCCTAAGCGAAGCGCGGGCCAAGGAAAAACACGGGGATGCTCTGGAAGTGGTTCGGTTCCCATTTTCCCACAATGACCGGGCGATTGCGGAACGCAAAACCGATGGTTTGATCAAAGTAATGGTTGTGAAAGGCCGGCCCGTTGGGGCCTCTGTTGCCGGATATCAGGCCGGTGAGTTGATTAACCTTTGGGCCTTGGTGATTGCAAATAAGCTTAAGATGTCTGCGGTGGCCAACATGGTTGCGCCTTATCCGACTGTGGGCGAGTTAAACAAACGGGCAGCGGGGGCATATTTTTCCCCAAGACTGTTTGAAAACCCTAAAGTGAAACGTATCGTCGGCTTTGTGCAACGTTGGCTACCTTAGAATGATCGGTCCGCAGCTATGTTAAAGACCCTCTCAGGACGGTTCCTTTTTCTGACCATCATTTTTGTGATGCTCGGAGAGGTTCTGATCTTTGTTCCCTCGGTGGCCCGCTTTCGCGAAGACTATTTGCTGTCGCGTCTTGAACGCGCGCAAATTGCGTCTTTGACCTTGCTGGCGGATGATATGATTGACGCAGAGCTGGAAGCTGAATTGCTGCGCAACGCCGAAGTTTACAATGTTGTGTTGCGGCGCGATGAAATTCGCCAATTGATGCTTTCGTCGGACATGCCCGCGCCGATTCAGGCGACCTTTGATTTGCGCAACGCCACCGCCATGCAATTGATCATGGATGCGATGCACCGTTTGTTTACGCCGGAACCAGAGGTCATTCGGGTGATCGGGGCCCCGGTGCTCGAGGCAGGATTGTTGATCGAGGTCACTATCTGGACCAAGGATCTGCGCAACGCGATGATCGACTATGGTCTGACAATTTTGATATTATCCGCGGTGATTTCTGCCTTTACGGCGTCTTTGTTGTTTTTTGCTGTGCGTTATATTCTGGTGCGTCCCATCAAAGGCGTTGTGGGCTATATGCAAAGATATGCTGCGGCGCCAGAAGACGCGCGTCGCATCATTCAGCCCTCATCTGGGGTTGTGGAGTTGCGCGAGGCCGAAGAGGCGCTGCAAATGTTGCAAACCGAATTAACCGCTGCCTTGCGCCAGAAAGAACGACTGGCACAGCTGGGCGGCGCGGTGGCTAAGGTCAGCCATGATTTGCGAAATATTCTGACCTCGGCCCAGCTGTTCACAGATCGCATCGAGATGTCAGAAGACCCAACCGTCAAACGTATGGCCCCAAAACTGGTTAATTCGATCACTCGTGCCGTGCATCTGTGTGAGAGCACTCTGGCGTTTGGCAAGGCAGAAGAGCCGGCACCCCGGTTGACCTCTGTTGATTTGGCAGAGTTGGTCAGCGATGTTTTGGATTCCGAAAGGCTTGCGGTTGGCGATTTTGACCTGAGTTTGAGCGAGGATATCCCGCAGCATATGACGGTAATGGCAGATGCTGAACAACTGCATCGCGTGGTATCCAATCTGGTGCGCAACGCCAGGCAAGCGATTGTCGCAACAGCCCAACCAGGTGAAATATTGCTGGAAGCCCGCGAAACCGACTCCCACTGGGTTTTGGCAGTTCAGGATACGGGCCCGGGCTTGCCACCAAAGGCAAAGGAGCATTTGTTTCAACCGTTTCAAGGCGGCATGCGCAAAGGCGGGACGGGACTTGGGCTGGCAATATCAGCCGAACTTATTCGCGGCCACGGCGGCGATGTCACGCTGAAACACAGTGACGAAACGGGCACTCGATTCGAAATTTGCCTTCCAAAAGGGGGAGTTGCAGGAATTTAGAAAAAATTCCGATTTAGGTCTTGCGCCCCTCAGCGGTTCAGACTAAACCGCCCACATAACGCGCTCTGGTAGCTCAGCTGGATAGAGTACCTGACTACGAATCAGGGGGTCGGGGGTTCGAATCCTCCCCAGAGCGCCATTTCACCTTTTGTTGAACGTCAGACGAAATTGACTTTTGCGTCATAAACTGACCCAATTCACCGCGAACCGGATGTTTGTGGTCAAACCGCGAATGTCCGGTTCGAACCTTTTATCTGATGCAGTGCGAGATCTCTGTGACGCCGACACAAAGATATTTCCTTACCAAAGCAGTGAATGATGCTTCTACCAGATTGGCGTGAACGGCCCATTGCTGCCGTTGACTACGGTCGCTCGATGCTGCGTCAGCAGCCCGCATTGACGTAAGCGCAGCAAGACGCGCGCCAGGTTCTCGCCAAAAATAGGGATGACGTAGCCGCATTTTGGCTCGCCGTCCGTGTGCAATCTGAACACCACAAGCAATGATGGTCCCGGAAGCTTGGCAAATGGCTCAAACGTCGAGAGCTTTGCCTTGACCGTGCGCCCCTTTTTCTGAGCGGTAGATTTCAGCTGAACGTAACAAGACCATTCAGTCCGCTGATCAAGCGGCCTGCCAATATCCGAGGTCTCTCTCGCCTTCTGAACGAAAAAGTCCCAGCCCTTTTGGTCTCGCTCACTGGAGTTGACGATCAGTCGAGCGGACGTTGCGAGCGCCGCAAACATGCTTTCTCCGACAGCCCCCAAACCGTTGCTACTTTTGGGGTAGTGCGTCGGACTGCGGTCCGTTTTTGCCCCAAATGCGTATGCAGAGCTCTTTCGAAAAGCGGGCCTTTCGGCGTTTTTCAATTGATTGAATGGGCAGTGATACCTTTGCAATCCTGTCCGAAACATAATTGCCTTTTGATGACACTTCCGTCCGCTATACATGCGCACACAAATTATGACTTCGTTTCGCGCGTTTTGAAGCACCTTGATTTAGTGCAAAGCGTTAGTAGGGACCTACAGTCATTTGCGCCAACGCCGTTCGAGATCTACCTTCGATCACGCCTTTGGAAAGGACCCAAAGACGACTGGCTCAAAGAGTTTGATCTCACTCAACTACATCGGGTGTGCCTGAATTTGGGGGCCGCGCTTGATGGCAGTCAGGCCCACTACTTGAAATCACTTGAAATCCAGCAAGAGCGAAAATTTTGCCAATTAGGCTTTGAATATCTCAAAGGTGGGGCGCCGCGATATAGAATTGCTTTGCAGAAACTGCACATGCAAAGCAAAACTGAACGTCCATACTATAGCTCGGATATGGGGCCATTTTACCAATGGCTTCGGGAGTGTTATGATGCCCCGTCGCTGAAACCAATGGTCGATTTGACCTGTGCGCATATCTTTGAAACGTACCCAACATCAATAGAAAAAGAAGTGTTCGGCCAACTGCCGTCAAAGCAAAACTGGTTTACGATGCGCGATGCTAGTAAGTTGACTGGATTTGGAGTGGTGTTTCTCAAAAAACTGCTGGGACACATGAATGGAGTTGGCGAAAGCGACGCGTTAAAGCGTACAGATGTGCATGTAGACGAACTTGATAGCGCAAAAAGCTATTGGTCGAGTTTGATGACCCTGAAAGAGGCAAGTCAATCATTTGGCCTTCCAGTTCGTCAGATAAAGGCCCTTCAAGATCGCGGAGTTCTGGACACAATCAAAGTGACCTCTTCATTGCGCTATGCAAAGCAAGAGCAGGTCGCAACTCTGCTACGAAAGGTCACAAGCCTTCCCGTAGCGCGCGAAGGTCAAGCTCTTGTGCCTTTAAAAGCATTTTGTCGCGACAAAGGTGTCGGGATTCCTCGATTGATCGAACTTTGGGCGAATGTGGAGCTGGAGGGCGCGCTCTTTCGCGGAGAGGTGGGAACTGGATTTCAAGCGATGGAAGTCGCCTGGGACGCAATGTGTGCGATTGACCGGGTTCAGTTCAATCGTGATCTGCAACTATCAGAGGTTGCTAGATATTTGCAAATAAGCGTCATCTCTGTTCGCCAGTTGCGTAACCACGGGTATTTGAGCCAATTGAAAAAGCGCAACGTAGATACCAACCGTATCAAGAGTTACATTTCCAAGGAAAGCATCCTTGCTTTCGAAGAAACCTATGTGACGCTTGGCCAGATGTCCGCGAAGCAAAAAATAGCCCCGATACATTTGGCACGGAAGCTGGATGACAATGATATCCCGCCAATTTCTTGTGGTGGGGAGTATGTCCGCGTCTACGAAAAGAGCGCTGTTGGATGGGAAGCTTAGTTCAATTTGAATTGAGCTGGTGTACGGCCCTCAAATTTGGTGACCTAAGCAGCTGCGCATTGGCGTTTTGTGTCCCATTAGAAAAATAAGAACTGGGTTTGTTGGGTCTGGCTCAAAAAAATGGTATGATAGAATAGCTGATATTGGGGGGCGTTTTGGACGAGGAACCGTCGAAAAAAACAATCACACAAGAAGAGGTGCAGCGACGTCGAAAGATCGTATCCAGGGCAAATTGGAGCGCGGAAATGGAAGGGCTTGGGCGACAAACGCCTGAATACAACGCCCTGTCTGAGCTCTGGATCACGGGCGAGATTGATCGCATAGAATTGCAAGAGCGACGCATGCGAATGGTCCTAGATAGGGTGCGCGACCTTGGTTGATCCATTTTTCCAAGCCGATCAGAGGACGATGAAAAATCGTCTCGGGATCAACAATAACCCGGACCTGTTACGGATTGCAGAACGTGAACTTGTTTCAAGTCGTACCGAAACTGTTGATGAAATCACCGGTGATTTTGGTTCGGCACATCTGCGCGCTATTCACCGGCATCTGTTTCAAGACCTGTTTGAATGGGCGGGGACAATGCGCTCGGATGTCATCGTTTTGGAAGGCGAGACCTTTAATGTCCCTGATTTCGCGAACCTCTTGTCCAAAGGCGATAGTACCTTCTTACCGGCGTCTCATCTGGACAATGGGCTGGCTCATATTCAGCGGCTCGCAAATGCACCAGAAGCAAGGTCAACGGACCTTGAGACCTTTGCAAAGGCGGCGACGGAGATTTTGTCTGATCTCAACTATGCCCATCCATTTCGCGAAGGAAATGGGCGGACCCAACGTGTATTTATGGAGCAGCTAGCAAGGCGCGCGGGGCATACGTTAGATTTTGAGGGGATCACCGCTGCGCGCAATAATGCTGTAAGCATCGAGTCTCACGGCGGGAATACGTTGGCACTCGCAAAAATGGTCTCGGAAAGCCTGGTGCCTGAAGCGGTGGAGATGAGGTTGAAGGCAGTGGCAGGCTTAGAAGGGTCCGTTGTGGTCCGCCAGTCAGTCTATATCTAAATAGGTGGTTCAACTCTAAAGTGCTTTACATAACATCCCTTAGGCGACGTTCGCCGTTTGTTACGGCGGCACCCAACATCTGGAGGTTGCGAAACCTATCATTCGGGGGGGCGCTTCGGTATAACGGAAATGCGAACAAAGTGCGCTTTCGCTGCGACTGCTCCAATGACTGCTGCGAGTTGGCCGGACAAAAACCTGTGAGTTATGACCGAAATCGTCTGGTGATCTCGCTACGAAAGCTGAGGGAATGTTCGTTCCAGATTGGTCCCGGAAAAGGTAAGCCCTGCAACCTGCGCATCTATGCAAGTTGCTCTGAACCAGCTACCTCCAACAACTGTAGCGTTTGTGAAGTTGGCGTTGTCGAGATTCGCTTTCGTGAAGTCGACATTCTTAAGGACCGCCCCAGAGAAATTTGCACCACCCAAGTTTGCGCCATAAAAATCAACGTTCTCCAAAACCACGCCGGAAAAGTTCGAACCAGGTATCACGGCACCAGCCAGGTTGCGATCATCAAGAAATACATCTCTGAAGTCCAATCCAAGCTCTTCAAGGTTAGTTCCATGGTCAAGGTTCCGACCCTGCCCATTGCTAAACGCATCTACGCGCTGTTGAAGATCAAGCTTTGTCATGGCCAGTATACCACCCTGTCTGAGATTCCTCGGCGTTCAATTTCGTTCCTAAGAGCTTCAAGGTCTGCTTCGCTCAGGTTTTCTGTATCTATGATCACATTGTGACCCGCCGCCAACTCCCGCTCAACCTTTGCGATGTCCTTATCAATGTCAAAGCCACCGGTACTGGCGGGGAAATCGCTGCGAAAGCCCTTCACATCCCAGGCCTGACCATCTGCATCAATAAACTCAGCTGCACCAGTGGGATCGCGGACAATGGGGCCTGCAACCAGACCAGCTTCCTCGGCACCAAGACCTATCTTGCGTTCTTGTTCGGTTTTTCCATTAATAACGCCTCCTCTGCCAGGGGCGCTTGCCAAGGCGTCCAACTCTTCCTGCGTGCGCTCAGAGGCCATAATGTTCGGCCCCGCCTCCTCTGGGATCGGCGTTGATATGATATTGTCGGTCGGATCGCCGGGTATGGGTGAGCCCGTGTTGTTCGGCAAACCTAAATCTTCAATCGGATAGGTTTCAAGCCACTGCTCATGCCGTTCGGGTGTGAAACCCGGCAGTTGGCCCAATCGACGCTCATCTTCCGTCAATTCAGGGAAAACCTCCACCCAACCCTTTGCCAGTTCACCGTCCAGAGGTGTAAGCTGGTTTGCCTCCAAAGCCGCCAAAGCTTGTGCAGCCAGTTGGCGTGCAATCTCTACTGCCCCAGCGGCATTCTCGTTTGGCAACGTAAACAGCCCTGGCTGATACATTTCATAAAGGCCGATGGCTTCCGCAATTACTCTCGCCCGGTCGCCGCGTTCTGGTGCGTCAGACAGGAAACCATTCTCAGCAAGTTCTTTCGCCATAGCGTAGGCTTGGGCAGCCAGGATGCCCTCAACGGTGCCCAAATCAGCGCCCAAGATTTCTGCCGCATCACGTACACGTCTCTCGTTCGCAGCGCGTGTGAATTCTTGAAGCCGGTTGCTTGCTTCAAGGGCCGCGTATGCTGCCAATCCCGCAGGCGAGCGTGCTAGCAAGCCATTACCCAGGCGTCGAACAGTATTGTTGCCGCCCGGAAAGCTGTCAGCCGTTGGCGCGAAATCAGCGAGCACAACGTTGCTCGACACGGCAAGAAAAATCGGCTCGGCAAAACAACGACAATTATGTGCTTCGCCGGGGTGCCCGCCTTCAGGTGGATTATCCCACCGGAACACTCGGTCGTCATAGGCCGCATGGCTGTCACGCACCTTGGCATCATCTTGCGAGCGCCAGATATATTGCTCAATCCCGAGGTCTTCTTGTCGGAGTTGGTTGATTAGCCCAGCAAAGGCACGCAAAAGGCGTTCTTCCATGGACGCTCGAAGCGGTCTAAGCCGTTGCGGGTGGTTTTGATACTCGCTGAATATACTCTCAAGTCGCGCGTCCCAAGCGCTAAGCGCTTCTGCCTTTGCATCGGATACATCTCGCAAATCGGACGCCGAAACAGTCGGCACGGTGTCAGGCGGCGTCAGCACGTTCAAGAGCATCCGAGTGTTTTCAGAAGTCACCTGGTCGAGACGTTCACTGAAATCGGCTCGCAAAGCGGAATAGTTCGGAAAAATGGATTTGAGTGAGAACCCCGAGGGGTAGCCAACCAGGCGACCATGTCGTTGCGCCATTCTGTACTGGCTGTCACCGCCATACCGGAGAAAATCGCTGAAACCGTGTTGCATGGAACCTCCGAGTGCGTGCGAGACAGGTTCTATTCACAATTGGTAAAGAAAGCCTCAGATCACCGTTCGTAACATACTCCGCTTGCGTAAAATCCAGGCATTCAAGCGTTGTGCAGCATTTGAGACTTTGGGCTCAGATGAGACCTTAGCCGCAGCGTCGATAAATGGCCGCTCTTCGTGACGTTCCACAAAACAAAGCCTTAGCTGGAATCAGCTAAGGCTTTGTTTGTTTTTAGGCTCTTTTTAGGCTCATAAATCGTGATCATAAGGGGCGATATTCTATGTTCAGGTATGAGAAATTAAAAAAAATTAGCTTTATACAGAAGAGTAATCTGAAGTGCCTTTGTGATTAACAAATTGCACTTTCAGGTTGGGAATCCCCCAGTGCGCTCCGTAACTCCGGTCTCGCAGCAATCTGGTATAGAGTTCTTTCTTTTTTCCCGTGCTGGATAACCTTTGATTGGAACGGTGTTCAGGACTCGTGCGCTCGCACTCTATCGCCCAGAAACGGTATCCCTTTTCTCCATCTTCATCGTGCTCAATGCCGTACAAGGCATCTGGTATGAGATATGTATCGTTCTCATGAAGTCGAACTGGTATTGCCAAAGGGTTTGCCGCTTCTCGCGTGGTCTCAGGTGCCCGTACCAGAATTTCGTCAACGGGAACAAATCGTTGATATGGTGACTGTCGCGCTTCCAGTTCGATATCCAAGACAGCTTCGATGATCATCATTGCATGTAGGAACTGAGGGCTAAAGGCGATGTTCAAAGACGCTTGGCAGGCCCGAATTGATCAGGCCAAGGGCGCGTCTAAGGATGTGAAAGGCAAGATCGCCGAAATCGATAAGCAAATCGAACAATTGGTGGGGCGCATTATGGATGCCTCCAGTATGACAGCGGTCGGTGCATACGAAGAAATAGCGAAATTAGAAAAATCCAAGGTTTTTTGCAAGATTCATTGACGTATCAAACGCCGAAAAAGGGTAGGCTAGAAGAAACGTTAGAACTCTCACTCTGCTTCCTCGCAAGTCCTTATAAAGTATGGGAAAGTGGCAATATCACACTGCGTAGAATGCTGCTGAGATTGGCATTTACGGGTCGATTTACCTATCATCGAAATTCAGGAGTTAGAACACCAGGAATAGCTTTACCATTCCAGGCTTTAGCGGTGTTTCAGCATAGGGTAAAAGTGAATGGTGCTGTGAGAGAGGATTGAACTCTCGACCTCACCCTTACCAAGGGTGTGCTCTGCCACTGAGCTACCACAGCATACCGTCGCATAAAGACAGATTGTCTCGTCAACCGTGGCGCGGTGATTAGCCTCAAATTTCTAACTGTGCAAGGGGATCTAGAATGTTTTTTTCGGCTCATGTAATGAAAGCGCATGGAAAATAAAAAAACACCAACAAATCGGTCAAAGCCTGCGCAAACGCGCGAGGACCGATTGAAAGCAGCTTTGAAGGCAAATATGGGACGTCGCAAGGCGCAAGCCCGTGCGCGCACCGAACCTGCGGGTGATAAAGAGACAGGCGCTCAGGACAAGGATTAGGGCAGATGGATTCAATTATTGTTAAAGGAAATGGTCCGCTGAATGGCCAAATTCCCATTGCAGGTGCAAAAAATGCTTGTCTGACCCTCATGCCGGCAACGTTGCTCAGCGAAGAACCGCTGACGTTGACCAATGCACCTAGGCTGTCTGATATCAAAACCATGACCCAGCTATTGCAGTCATTGGGAGCTGAAGTGTCCTCGCTGCAGGACGGCAAAGTCATCGCGATGTCCAGCCACAACATTGATAATCACATCGCTGATTATGACATTGTGCGCAAAATGCGGGCCTCTAATCTGGTGCTTGGCCCGATGATTGCGCGTCTTGGTCATGCGGTTGTGTCTTTGCCCGGAGGCTGCGCGATTGGGGCGCGGCCGATGGATCTGCACACCTATGGACTTGAAAAGCTGGGTGCTCAGATCGAATTGAAAGACGGTTATTTGCACGCCAAAGCCCCAAAGGGCCTGAAGGGCGCGGAAATGACATTGGCTTTTGCCTCTGTTGGGGCAACAGAGAATATCATGATGGCGGCAACATTGGCCAAAGGCACAACGGTGATCAACAATGCCGCCCGTGAACCTGAAATCCAAGACCTTGCAACCTGTTTACGTTCTATGGGCGCGCAAATTGAAGGCGACGGTAGCCCGTCAATTGTTATCCAAGGGGTAGATCGCCTGAGTGGCGCGACTCATCCGGTTGTTACAGATCGCATCGAACTAGGCACCTATATGCTTGCCCCAGCCATCGCGGGTGGTGAAGTTGAGCTGTTGGGTGGGCGCATCGAACTGGTTGGCGCGTTTTGCGAAAAACTGGATGCGGCTGGAATTTCTGTCGAGGAAACCAAGGCTGGTCTGAAAGTTGTGTGCAAAAACGGTCGGGTCAAAGCCGTGGATGTGGTGACTGAACCTTTCCCGGGCTTTCCGACTGATTTGCAAGCCCAGATGATGGCGCTGATGTGTACCGCCGAGGGCACGTCGGTTCTGGAAGAAAAGATCTTTGAGAACCGCTTTATGCATGCCCCCGAGCTAATCCGTATGGGGGCCAGCATCGAAGTGTCCGGCGGTACAGCAACTGTACACGGCGTTGAGCGCCTGAAAGGTGCGCCCGTAATGGCAACTGATTTACGCGCTTCTGTTTCTTTGATTTTGGCGGGTCTGGCGGCCGAAGGCGAAACCATCGTGAACCGCGTTTATCATCTGGACCGCGGCTATGAGCGCTTAGAAGAAAAACTTGGGAATGTTGGCGCGGTGATAAAAAGGGTAGATGGCATATGACCCAAGACGCACGATTTGAAGATGGGCAGGAAACGCCGCTAAACTTGGGCGCGTTGGATGCCGAAGATCTGCAAGTGATTTCGGCTTTAGCTCAAGATGCGGTGTTTCCGGTCACGGAAATGACCTGGCGTGCCAGAGAGCGCCGCTTTGCCATCTTGCTTAACCGATTTCGTTGGGAAGACGCCCCGACGGCCAAACAGACGGGGCGCGCCGTCGAGCGGGTACAATCGGTACTTTTGGTCGAAAATGTGCTAAGCGTTTCCAGTCAGGGCGTAGATCGAAGTGACAAAGAAACAATCCTTTCGCTGCTTTCTTTGACCTATGAACCGCTCAAAGATGGGGCAGGGCATATATTGCTTACATTGGCCGGGGACGGCGTTCTAAAATTGTCCGTAGAGGCGCTGGAGGCGACGCTTAAAGATGTGACACGCCCCTATTTGGCACCCTCAAAGCAAATGCCGACACACGAGACTTGAGCCTGTCGATGATCAGGCAGGCGGTTGAAGCAGACGCGCAAAGCATCAGCCGCGTATTGATCCGTTCGATTACCCAGCTTTGTTTTGATGATCACAAGGATGCCCCTGAAGCCATAGCAAGTTGGACGGCTGAAAAATCGCCGGAAGACATCGTGCGCTGGATCAACGCAGGCACGCAGTTGCGCGTGAGCGAATGCGATGGCCAGATTGCTGCAGTCGGAGGGTTCCTGACGACAGGGAGAATCCTTTTGCTCTATGTACACCCAGCGTTTCGCGGCGCGGGGCATAGCAGTGCATTGCTGGACGCAATGGAGCAAGAAATCGCATCTTTTGGCAATCAACAGGCCCAGTTGGTTAGTTCACATACGGCGCTGGGCTTTTATCGGAAAAGGGGCTGGCACTCAGATGGCCCAGAAGTCGCGTGTTATTCGACTCAGGGGCAGCCCATGAAAAAGCAGCTTATTCCTTGAGGCTCTGAGCGCACAGCGCTATGAGCACATCAAAGGAGAGCCGCATGCCCCAGTTTCTAAATGCTTCGGACGCAGATTTTGAAACCAAGTTCACCGCACTTTTGGGTGCAAAACGGGAAGACAGCCCCGATGTCGATGCCATAGTTGCTGATATCATCGCGCAGGTGCGGGCACATGGTGATCAAGCGGTCATTGATCTTACGGCTAAATTCGACCGGCTTAAATTGACGCCGCAGTCTCTACGCTTTTCCGAAGCTGAAGTAGAGGCCTTTTGTGCACAGGTGAATGCAGCAGATCGCGCTGCGCTGGAATTGGCGGCTGACCGTATCCGCGCCTATCACCTTAGACAACTGCCCGAAGATCAAAGCTGGACCGACCAAACCGGCGCGACACTTGGGTGGCGTTGGACGCCGGTCTCTGCTGCGGGGCTTTATGTTCCTGGTGGTTTGGCAAGTTATCCTTCTTCGGTATTAATGAATGCTATCCCTGCAAAGGTGGCAGGCGTTGCACGCTTGGCGATTGTGGTGCCCACACCGGATGGCGTGGCCAATCCGTTGGTGTTGTTGGCGGCCCGCCTGGCAGGGGTTGATGAAATCTATCGAATCGGCGGTGCTCAGGCTATTGCGGCCCTAGCTTATGGCACGGAAACCATTCCGCCTGTGGATAAGATCACCGGTCCGGGCAATGCTTTTGTTGCGGCGGCCAAACGCCGTGTGTTTGGCAAAGTGGGGATCGATATGATCGCCGGCCCATCAGAAATTTTGGTGATTGCTGACAAAGATAACAATCCAGATTGGATTGCGTTGGATTTGCTCAGCCAAGCCGAGCATGACGAAAGCGCTCAGTCGATATTGATTACTGACGATGCGCAATTTGGGCAAGAGGTGGCCAACGCCGTTGAGAAACGCTTGGAGACACTAGAACGCCGCGCAATTGCTGGCCCAAGCTGGCGTGATTTCGGGGCAATCATCACTGTGCCAAATCTTGATGCGGCTGTTGAATTGTCCAATCGCATTGCGCCCGAGCACCTAGAGCTTTGTGTGGCAGATGCAGAATCGCTAAGCGAAAAAACCATTCACGCGGGGGCGATTTTTATCGGCCAGTATACTCCTGAAGCCATAGGGGATTATGTCGGCGGTCCCAATCACGTGCTGCCGACGGCCAGATCCGCGCGGTTTAGCTCTGGGCTTTCAGTGATGGATTTTGTCAAACGCACTACCCTGTCCAAGATGGCCCCGGACAGTTTGCGCGCCATTGGTCCTGCAGCTGCAAGACTTGCTGAGAGCGAAAGCCTAGAGGCACATGGCTTGTCTGTCCTTGCGCGACTGGACGCGTTGAACAAAGAATAGATATTTTTTGTCAAAGAAGACCGGGCCCTTCCCATCGCAACCGGATCCCCTCAAGGCTGCGAGGCTTCTTTGACACGGCCATCGGCGTCCCCGCCTGTTCCGCGTGCTCAATATTGCGCTGAATTCCTAACGAAGAGTTATCGCCGCCCAGAAAAGGTCAATAATGCGTCGAATACCCACCGTCCACCGCAATGACCTGCCCTGTAAGGTAGGATGCAGCCTTTGATGCCAACAATAAAACTGTTGGTGCTAGCTCCGCCGGTTCGCCCCAACGACCAAGTGCTGAATTTGACTTCAATCGTTGCGCCAAGGCCGGGTCTTTGCTGGCTTCTTGGTTCGGCGATGTTCTGAAAAATCCAGGTGCAACCGCATTTACATTGATGCCTTTGGGGCCCAGCTCAGCAGATAGGGCTCGGGTCATGCCAATGAGACCAGATTTTGCTGTGGTATAGGCCGCGTCTCCGGGTTGGGCGACTAACCCCGCAAGAGATGAAATGTTTATGATACGCCCATAGCCGTTTTTTTCCATTAATCTTGCGGCAGATTGTGCCAGGAAGAACGGCGCGACAAGGTCTACATCCAAAAGACGTGTGACATCAGCATGGGTAAATTCGGGGAAATTGCGCCTATCTCTTAGGCCGACGTTGTTAACTAAGATGTCGAGGCCTCCAAGGTCCTCAAACTGATTAAACTGAGCCACTACCGCACTGTGGTCTGCCACGTCAAAAATCGCGGAACGTGCATTTACTCCAATATATTCAACGGCTTGGTGTACGTCAGTTTTCTGCCTACCATTGACCCAAACTTCTGCCCCTGCGCTCGCGAGTAATTTTGCAATTTCAAAGCCCAGACCTGCACTACTGCCAGTGATCAGCGCGCGCTGACCGGCCAAAGAGAATACACCGTAATCTGTCATAATCGCCCCTTTTTTCTTGTTCTCTGCGATTTTACGAATGTTGCCAAGTGCAACGGTATTAATACTTATGTCGCTCTGCCGCATTGCTGTATTGCAGCACTTGGGTTACCCATTTGGCAACAGGACAGGTAAGAGTTTAGAGATGAGCCGTATCAGCCGTATTGAAATAGACGATCGCAATCTGCCGCCGCCTACGCCCGAAATCGAGCAAGAGCGCCGTGTAGCGATGTTTGACTTGGTCGAAAAGAACGTGTTTGCCTTGCCAAAGCGTACGGATCGACCAGATCCAACGGGCCCGTTTCAGCTCGAACTTGCGATCCGCGACAAGCGATTGGTATTTGACCTGACCACTGAGAGCGAAGAAAAGGCGGCGGAATTCCACCTGTCATTGTCGCCGTTTCGTCAAGTTGTCAAAGATTATTGGCAGATTTGCGAAAGCTATTTTGATGCAGTGAAAAACATGCCTCCAAGCCAGATCGAAACCATCGATATGGCTCGACGTGGCATTCACAATGAGGGTGCGCGCATTTTGATAGAGCGTTTGGAAGGGAAGGCCGAGATTGACAACGACACAGCTCGTCGCCTTTTTACGCTGATTTGTGTGCTGCATTTCGGAGCGTGACAATGGCCGCTGATTTTCCGCAGTCCGTGTTGTTTTGCTGCGATCACAACGCAGTGCGCTCTCCGATGGCCGAAGGGGTGATGAAAAAACTGTTTGGCACTGATAGCTATGTGCAATCAGCCGGGTTGAAAAACGATCTGGAAATCGATGGATTCGCCATTTCTGTGTGCCAGGAGATTGATGTGGAACTATCGCGCCATCGGTCTCGGTCGTTTGAAGAAATGGAACAATGGGGCGATCAGCTCTCTAGTTTTGATTTGATTGTTGCGCTGACACCCGCGAGCCATGCCAAGGCAATGGAACTGACAAAGTTCTTTCATACGGATGTTCAGTTTTGGCCGATACCCGATCCGACAGGCAAGGGGGAAAGCCGAGAGGCAAAGCTGGTGGCCTATCGTTTGGCCAGAGACGAGATTATTTCGCATTTGAAACATAATTGGGGTGACGCAAGTCAATAGGCGCGCAGGCTAACCAAATCTTCGCATTTTTGTTGGACCGTGAGTCTGACAAGTGGCTAAGAGGATTTGTAAAATGCAGCCCATCGTTAAGGAGACCCAAAAGGCCTCTGAGCTTCATGTGTTGCAGCGCCTGCTGAACAAGGGACAATTTCGTCAGCTGCATAAGATGGCGACGCGCGCGCAAAGACGCTTTCCAGAAGAGGCCGTAATTCAAGGTTTTTTGGGGGCGGCCAGCACGGGATTGGGCCGGCTACGACAGGCCATTGTTCTATACAAGCGTGGCATTGCAATGGACGCTAGTATTTCCATGCTGCACCGTGATCTGGGCAATTTGTATTTGGCAGTTGGCCAGAACGCCTTGGCGGCAACGTGTTTTGTCACGGCACAGAAACTTGGGCCTTCTGATGCAGACCTTACATTTCGGCTTGGCACGGCGTTGATGCGGTCAAATCGGTTGCGCGAAGCGCTGACGCAACTTGGAGCCGCGCTTGCTAGGGATCCAAAAAACCCGATTTATGCTGGCACACTTGCAGAGGCATTTGAACTAGCTGGCTTGTTCGAGGAAGCTATTAAGAGCTATGAAATTGCACTTAAACTTTCGCAAAATAACCAGAGTTTTCAACTGGCTCTTGGCCGATGTTGCTATAATTCTGGCCAGGCTGAAAAAGCGCTCGAGATAGCAGAGCAAGGCCTAAAGTCAGACCCCGCGTCAGAGCAATTTTACGGCCTGAAAGCTGCTGCGTTGGGCGCATTGGGACGCATTGATCAGGCCAATAATTCCCACCGAGATGCCATTGTGTTGGGCAAGCCGCAAGGCAATCATTTTTATAATTTTGCATTGCGGCACGATATGTGCACCGAGCCTGAAATTTCAGAGCGAATAACAGGCGCTCTTGATCTTCCGCAAAGTCAACGTGATGCCAAATATTTGCATTTCGCCATGGCAAAACTGTGTGAAGACAACGCAAATTATGATCGTGCATATGCGCATTATTGCGAAGGAAATGCGCTGCAAAAACAATACTTGGCCTATGATGTTGGTCGCGACATCGCGCTATTTGAGAAACTCAAAACGGCATTTGCGGTGCCAACGCCAAACCTTGCGCAAGCTCGCCGCGCGGCGGGGCCAAGACCCATATTCATCGTCGGGATGCCACGTTCCGGCACAACATTGGCCGAAGCCATACTTGCGCGCCATCCCGATGTGATGGCGTGTGGCGAAACCAGCGCATTGTTACAAAGCGTGGTAACATGCCTGCCAAACCAAGAGGCCCCAGATGTGGATCAGGCTGCCGCATTGCGACAGGATTATTTGCGGCGCTTACCGCCTTGTGCCAGACAAACCGCGTTTTTCACCGATAAGATGCCGACCAATTTTCGGTTAATCGGTCATATTCTTATGGCAATACCTGATGCGTGCGTCATTCACATGCGACGTGACGCAAATGCCGTCTGTTGGTCCAACTTTCGCACGCTTTATAGCTCGATGGGCAATGGGTTTTCTTATGATCCAGAGGATCTCGTGTCCTATTATAAGGCCTATCAGCAACTAATGGCGTTTTGGCAAACCCGATTTCCGTCCAGAATCTATTCTCTGGACTATGAACAACTTGTTCGCGGGCCAGAGAACACAATAAGGAACTTACTTGTACAAGTTGGCCTGTCTTGGCATGCCGCATGCCTTAGCCCTGAAAAAGGCAACCAACCGGTGACAACGGCCTCCCAGTCTCAAGTTCGGAAAAAGATTTACCAAGGCAGTTCAAAAGCTTGGCTGCAATATAAATCTTTGGCGGGGGAGTGGATGGATAAGTTAAACGAGGGTGAAAATGCCTCCAAAACCGATCACGTTGAGCTGTAATGCAAAAGATTCTTAATAATGAAAAGATCTATGGTGAAGCAGAATTCTAAAGGTTTCTCTGCCAAACCCTATGGAATTTTGTCATTTTTTGCTGCTTCCCAGCCGATTGAGGCCGGTATTCAATCAAAACTTGCCATAATTCGGAGATGCGGTTCGAATAACCCTTGTAAAAAAGAGAATTTGCGCCCATTTAAAGGCCGCTCGCAAATGGCGAGTGCTACGCTATAGGAGAGACCATGGCCAAGGAAGAACTGCTCGAATTCCCCGGTGTCGTAAAGGAACTCCTGCCGAATGCGACGTTTCGGGTCGAGCTGGAAAACGGCCATGAAATTATTGCACATACGGCAGGCAAGATGCGTAAAAACCGCATCCGTGTTCTTGCTGGTGACAAAGTCCAAGTTGAAATGACCCCATATGATCTGACCAAAGGCCGGATCAACTATCGTTTCAAATAACGCGCCCTGTTGCGCGGCCTTAGGTGCGGGACCGAAGATATGAAGCTCATTCTTGGTTCTGGAAGCCCGCGCCGCAAGGAATTGCTTGCTCAGATCGGTGTGGTTGCGGATGATATTCGCCCCCCCGACATTGACGAGACACCCCGTAGGGGTGAAGCGCCGCGCGCATATTGCGGTCGTATTGCCCGCGAAAAAGTTGCCGCAGTACGGGCAGATCACACTGATATAGTTTTGTGCGCTGATACAACCGTGGCTTTAGGTCGGCGTATTCTGGGAAAACCCCAGGACGTTGCCCAGGCTGCCGAATTTCTAATTGCCCTGGGTGGACGTCGCCACAGCATTATTACATCTGTGGCCCTGCGTAAGGGCGACCAGATGTGGCACAAAGACGTGGTCAGCTTCGCCAAGATGAAGCGTCTTTCGGACCAAGAATTGAACAGCTATCTTGCGACTAACGACTGGCAAGGCAAAGCTGGTGCTTATGCAATTCAGGGTCCCGCTGGTGCTTTTATTCCTTGGATTAGCGGATCATTTACTGGCATCGTTGGCTTGCCACTTGCTGAAACCGCTGCCCTGCTAAGCGCCGCAGGTTTTCCAATGTATAAGGATTTCCCATGAAGGGTCGCCAAATCATCCTAGACCAAGTGAACGACCGTGAGGCTGCGGCGCTAATGGTTGACGGAAAACTGTCTGATTTCTTGATTGATGGCGATGCGCCACGTCCAGGCACCATTTATCGCGCGGTCGCAGACCGACCGATCAAGGGTCAGGGCGGCATGTTTTTGCAGACACCGGATGGCAGCGCGTTTTTGCGTCAGGTCAAAGGTCTGTCACCGGGGCAAACCCTGTTGGTTCAAGTCACCGGATACGCAGAAGATGGCAAGGCGATTCCGGTCACCGCACGAGTGTTGTTCAAAAGCCGCTTTGCAATTGTGACCCCAGAAGCGCCTGGCTTGAACGTTAGTCGGAGCATACGGGATGAAGACACACGCGATACATTGAAGGGCATAGCCCATGACGTTATGCGTGAAAATGGGATGGGATTGATACTGCGTTCCAGTTGCGCAACAGCCGAGCCTGAACAGATCGCAGAAGACATCGCAGCGATGCAAGATCTTGCGGAAGCTATTTTGGCGGATGCAGAGGGTGCAGCAGAAATGCTGTTGGAAGGCGATGGGCCGCATTTGGTGGCTTGGCGCGAATGGACCGATCCTGCCGAAGTTGTCACCCATGAAGCGGGATTTGAAGACCTTGGTGTTCTGGATGCGCTAGATGAATTGCAGTTTTCCAAAGTGGCGCTAGGAGCCGGGGCATATATGTTCGTCGAGCCTACCCGAGCGCTTGTTGCCGTTGATGTGAATACTGGCAGCGACACATCACCGGCGGCAACATTGCGCGCAAATTTGGCGGCTGCGAAAGATTTGCCGCGCCAGTGCCGCATTCGTGGAATAGGTGGGCAGATCACACTTGACCTTGCGCCTATGGCAAAAAAGGATCGTCGTGCGTTTGAAACGGCAATTCGGACCGCATTGCGCGCTGATGGTGTTGAAACAGTTATGGCTGGATGGACGCCTCTTGGACATTTTGAATTGCAACGCAAACGTGAACGTTTGCCTGTGGCTGCCCTGCTGTCATGAGCTGCCCAATTTGCAAAAAGACGACCTCTGAAACCTATCGGCCTTTCTGCTCCAAACGTTGCGCTGACATCGACCTGGGAAAGTGGCTAAGTGGCGGTTATACTTATCCAACTGAGCCAGAAGAGGGCCAAGAAGCAGGTCTTTTGCAACCCGGAAATAAAGACAATCAACTTCACTGACTTTTTTCAATTTGGCTCTGGACACCACCCCAGCAGTGACATAAAACGCCGCAACCCGAGTGAGAAATCACTCTCCCGTGCCCGGGTAGCTCAGGGGTAGAGCAGTGGATTGAAAATCCTCGTGTCGGTGGTTCGATTCCGCCCCTGGGCACCATTTTTACCAAGTAAAAGCAATGAGTTAGTCAGCTTGTGGATATTGCTCGGATTCGGCCTAACACAAAATTACACATTTTTTGTTGTGAGGTTCAGGTGGCCGAGAAACCCACGATTTTGGGCGACAAATTTCACATCTTCAAGCGTGAAATGACCCGCTTTGGTCGCGCTCGGCTTATCTTGACGGGTGAAATCGTCGAGTAAGCACCAAACAAACGAGTTTGGCGAAGGCAAGGGGCTTCGATGAGGACGAGTACCCCATTAAAGTTTCAGGAAATACAACTTTCCCAAAAATGCTCAATAAAAACTAGGGTAGGTTCGAAACGCAAAGCACCTGGTAGGTGGCCAAATCCGAGATATTTGATTGCTCATCTTCGCGCCAGAAAACTTCATGCCAGCTTGGGCCACATATCGACCAAATGCGTTTGCTGGACATTTTCCAAATTGTATTCGCCTCGTCTCCCGTGAGGCGTTTTATGCGTTTGTCATTAGCCAACAGATAAACAAGAGAGTGAGGCACGTTACTTGGTTTCTCAAAATTATGGGTGTCCAACCAGCTACGCAGAGTTTGAGCGGGAGTGCCGACCAAAAAAGTAGCTTCAACGTAACTTTCAAAATTTGTGTAATGCCAAAAGAATGTGTGTCGTTGGAGGTGTTTGCTTTCACGAATTTCCGCGTTTAGTTCAAATGTTGTGAGAAAAGAGCTGCATGCAAATAGCACAAGAAAAAATGCAGTTTTTTGAAGGCTCTTTAATAGAGTGAAAAGCTTGCGGTACTTGCGATACGCGATTCTATGCATAGGAAATTACCAGCCCAAATTTAAGGCGCGAAGTAGCCAAGGTGGCAATGGAATGGTGCGCGTCGTTAAACAACTCGAAGGAACACGATGCGCCTTGAAGCGCCATTTGAACCAAAGATCTCCATTTGTTCACATTCGTTAAAGCTGTGGAGGCGAAGTTCGGATACCGCAAGAGATATATCAATTCCGGGCACTGCAAATTCATCAACCTGTTTCCTTTCGGTGGTGGTTTGTACAGCTAAATGACAAAAGCACATCTTATAAGAAATGCTACCTACACAGATTTCAAGTGATCGATTTTTGATGATTTTTTGGGTTTATCTAAATCAGCCAATACTAAATTTTTGCCTTTTAATGGGGCACCGCTAGGTCTGTAACGCTTTGCCCCCGTTTTTTTGTCAAGGAAGTTGACTAAGGGTCAAACTATTTCAAGCGCGAAGCAGTGGATCAGGCGCAGAACCTACCCATCCTACAAAGTCGCTTGAGAAGTCGTCCTCGAATACATCGAACGGTTCCATAGCGCGAAACGAAAGCAGATAAACAACGGTTTGCTGACATCCGTTGATTTCGAAGAAAAACAGCTTAAAAAGCGAAGGCAGGTATTAAAAATACTGCAGCAAAAGTCTGTGCCGAGTCCAAAGCTCCTTATGATTTCTGTGCAGTGAATGTCGGCTTAAAGGGGCGTCAAAACGGGTTATCTTTTTTGGACCAACTCTTTGGTAATTGCAGTTGCGCTAGCTAAACATCGGTTTTGAAATCCAAAGCTGGCAGGCCTCGCTGGAAAAGAAAGGGCTCCGACAAAACACGGAGCCCCATTGCCGTTATTGCATTGTCTCAGCTTCGGAGTTCATTGGTGGGACGGTTTCATCGGAAGCGACTGGGTTTTCAAGGGTCGATTCAACGACACCAGCTATACCGTTCTCCAAGCTGATCCCCAGTTCTTTTCCCAGCGCCTGCATCGCGGGCATCTGCAGGGCCATACCCAAAACAGAGTCCAGTGCTTGGTTTACAGGCGTTCCACCTTTGCCCATGGTCTCACCATTGCTTTGTCCGCCACCCATGCCTGTGACTTGATGAATTTTGATCGAGTCGATCTTTTCTGCGGGCTTGACCATTTCGGCCACAATCCCAGGCAGCGCCTCAAGACTTGCAAGGCGAATCTTCATTGCGATGATCTCGGCGCTTAGTTCATTCTCAGAGTTGGCAATCGCGGTCTGACCTTCGGCTGTGGCTAGTAAATCGGTCTTTTTTGCGTCGGCGCGAACAATAATCGCGTTAGCATCAGCCTGAGCTTCCTCCAACTTCGCCGCAGCTCGGTCACTTGCCGCATCCTTTTCAGCCTGAGCCGCAAGACGGATACCCGTCGCCTGACGCTCGGCTTCTTTTTGAGCTTCAATCAATGCAATCTGTTTCTGACGCTCTGCCTCTGCAACAGCGCGGGCAGTTTCAATTGCTTCTGATGCTTTTTTAGCTTCAGCTCGGGCGTTATCCGCTGATGCACGCGCTTGGCTTTCTTCTTCAGATTTTCGCGCAACAATGATCTGACGTTCTTGGTCTGCAACCTCCAATTCACGCTCTTTCGCGATCTCAGCTTCACGGATGGTCCGTTCGCGTTCAATCTCGGATGCACGCACCGCACGTTCGCGTTCAATGCGGGCCTGATCTTTGGCCTGATCAGAGGCTTCTTGATTGCGTGCAATCTCGGCCTCTTGACTGGCTTGAAGCGACTGGATTTCGCGGATTTGCGTGATAGAGGCTTCTTGTTGTTCGCGGTCAATCTGATACTTCAGCTTTTCAGCCTCCATTTCTGAGCGCGCAACAGATACGTCTGCTTCCGCCGTAATTTCAGCGCGTTCCTTACGCGATGTCGCGATTACAGCGGCCAGTTTCTGCATACCAACGGCATTAAACGCATTGTTTTCATCCAGCTGTTCAAATGGGGTTTGATCCAAAGCGGTCAAAGAAACAGCTTCTAGTTCCAGACCGTTTTTCAGCAGATCTTCAGAAATCGCATTCTGCACCTCCTGGACAAAGCTGGCACGGTTTTCATGCAATTCATCCATGGTCATCTGGGCCGCAACGGCACGTAGCCCGTCAATCAGCTTACCCTCAATCATCTCGCGCAGCTGATCTACATGAAAGGTGCGATCTCCAAGGGTCTGCGCCGCACGAGAAATCCCATCTTCGGTCGCGTTAACCGAGACGTAGAATTCAACCCCAACGTCGACACGCATACGGTCTTTGGTGATCAACGACTGTTCGTTCACTCGGGCCACTTCAAGGCGCAGGGTCTTCATGTTGACCATCGAAATTTCATGTAGGAACGGCACAACAATAGTGCCGCCATCCATGATAACTTTTTTGCCACCCGACCCGGTCTTTACCAAACTGGTTTCGCGGGTTGCGCGCTTATAAAGACGCGCCATGATTAGGCCGATAAAAATAAGCAGGCCGACAATGATACCCGCGAAAGTAAGAATTGAAATTATATCCATGAGAAACTCCTTCGTACTATGTGTATTAGCTTGGGGGCCGGTGGCGGCTTAGATGACAAAGAATTTGTCACCACGCTTGCGAATAAGCGTTACATCACTGCCCTGTCGGAAAACGCCATCGTCTTCCAATGGTTCGACCCTGATATAGTGGATGTTATCGTGACGGTCTTTGATCTTAGCCTCGGCGGGTTTGCCGCGACTGGCGGTCCCTTGGGTAATCGTGCCGCGATGACCACCCAAAAATCGGGTGCGCATCGCGCTGCTTTCTGTTTTGGGCATAATCAAAGCGACCCAATTGGCAATGAGGCGTGTGACGCTAAGAGCGGGTACAATAGTAAGCGCCACCGCCAGCCACATGAACATTGGACCTCCAATGAGTCCCGTCGTTATGGACTGAATAATCAGACCAATCAGACCAAAAGTTGTTAGAAAGGACACAAGCCAGATCAGGAAGGGCACATCGCGCGCGCCGATCCAAGTCAGGACACCAGATGGCGCAATGGGGCTATCAGCTATGTCGCCCGTCACACTCAGTGCGTCAAAATCGATGTTACCATCAACATCAATATCCATACTCAAATCGAAGTCTGGGTCGATATCAATATCCGGCCCTTCGCCACCAAGGCCAAGGACCGTAACTCCCAAAAGAGCACTCAGGATTTCAAGGATGAATAGGCCGGCAACAACGGCAAGTGCAATCGCAAATGGGATGGCTTCTGGAGCCAAAAATGAATTAAACATCGCTTTCCTCTCCATTTTTATATAACACTAATTCTCACAAATGTTAGGTATATATGTTCTTTTTTTGGCAATACTTGTCAAATAATTTGGAGAATTGGGTTTTGTGGTTTATGTGGTTTGTTAAAGTAATGGCCGAATTTTGCTAAAGGACGTTCATGCCTGACTTTATGCAACGCCGACGCTGGGCTCGTCTGCTTGACCGCTGTGCAGTACGGTTTGCTGATCATTCCGTACCTGAAAGGGGATGGATTGCGACGATGCGGCTTGCGTTGGGCATGTCGGCTGAGCAAGTTGCTACGCGCAAAGGCGTTTCGCGCAACGCCATCTACCAGGCCGAACGCAGCGAAAAAGAAGGGGCAGTGTCCCTTAAGCAGATGGAAAATCTTGCCAGGGCGATGGGCGGTACTTTCGTCTATGCCATAATCCCCGACGCGCCCATCGATCAAATCAAATATGCACAAGCCAAGCGCCGCGCCCAAGCACTTGCCCATGAAGAACCTGGGTATGCAAGTTGGTCCGCAGATGAACAGCAGGACTGGATTGATGACACAACTGCCCAACTGCTCCATGATATGCCTAGCGACTTTTGGGACGATCAGTTTTGAAGGAATGCGACGCGCAGTGGAATTCGTTTTGTTTTTGCGGATTCGTTGCAATCGGCTGTTCGCTAGAAGTGGGTAGAGATCGCAATGTCCACTTGGTGGGCGATAGACACAGCATTGTTGAAGCGATGATTTAGGCCTTTTAGGTTGGACCAATCAAACGCTGATTGTTTTTTGAGGTGAACATACCAAATTCGCGACCTTTGGTTTGTGTTGTGCTGTGGTCAGGCAGCGGCTCTCCCGTCGCGGCTGAAGGATGTTTTGGTCCCAGCATCAGCCCATAATGTGTTGGATCGCTTGTGGCCTTAAACGCTGTCACTTTGTCATGATCCCAGAGAATTTTCATAGTCTTTCTATTATGTTGCGAAATTCTATCAAACGAGCGGCGTCGAGCGCTGACACGTTCTGGCGGATTGAATTCCCGCCCTCCTGCTCAAGGCTTAAATGATTGGATCAGGGCGTGAGGTACTTAATGAAACTGCCCCCAAATGTTACACAAAAAGGAAATTAGGCCCGCTCTAAAATCCCAGCAAGGTGACCGGGCTGGCGTATCGATGGCATTTTTGGACTGGACAAGTTGTATTAAAAATAATATTGGTTGGGCCAATTGTGCGAGTTGCACGATCTCGTCGAGGGAGGACGACTGAATGGAATTTACTAAATTCATCAAACGAAAGACGGTTGGTGCGATAATTGCTTTGGCAATCGCTTCAACTCCAAATTTGGTATTGGCTGATTTCCCCGAGGCTCCGGTGAAGGTGTACGTTGGTTTTAAGCCAGGTGGACGTACTGATACGATTGCCCGCAAGATTTCAAATTATATCAATGAGAAAGACCTTCTTGGTCAGCCCATGATAATCGTGAACAAGCCTGGTGCAGCTTCTGCAAATGCTGCCCGTGAAGTGCTTGCCGCCGGCGGGGACGGCCACACGATTATGCATTGGTCACATGGCATGCTGATTTCCAATTCAATGGGAGTGAACGACATTTCACCAGATGACTTTACGTCACTTGGTTTTACCGGTGGCGGTAGTCCTGTTTGGGCTGTGCGTTCAGACTCTCCGTACGAAACCTTCGATGATCTGGTTAAAGCCCTGCAGGCAGAGCCGGAAAGCTTGGTTGAAGCAGTTGGCATTGGAACCGTGCCGCACCTCGTTGGTGTTCAAGTTGCTAGCGCTGCAGATTTCAAAACACGGTTGATCGGCGCACCAGGTGGTGCTGATCGTTTGGCTCGTTTACTTGGCGGAAATGCTGACATCGCACTATTTGCTGCCACGGAATACTTGAAGTTTGAGCCCAATGGCATTCGTGCACTGGTCTATTTTGGTGCGAACCGCCTGGCGACTTTGCCTAATGTGCCAACCGCATCAGAATTAGGATACGACGTGGTTTGGGCAAACCCGGCATGGTGGTTGGCACCGCCAAATCTCGATGAAGCCGCCGCCGCTAAGCTTCAGTCTGTGCTAAAGACAGCAATAGAAAGCGATGAGATGCAAACCTGGTTCAAAGAGAACTCGCTAGATCCATATTGGACCGAAGGTGATACAGCGTTGAGTGAATCCAGCAAGGTACTTGAGGGTCTGAAAGTTGTCGTCTCTGAAAACGGCATCTCTAAATAGTCAACGTTACCTGCCAGCAGTACTGGCGCTGGCAGGTATTAGCAGGGGATCGAAATGTCATCCAACGCGACCGCAAAGTCTGAAATTGCCTTTGCTATTGTCTTAATCGCCTTTAGTGGTCTGATTTATTTTGGCACCGCTGATTTGCCTCCTCCGAAGTTTGAGCCCCTCGGTTCAGCAGCGTTGCCACGCGCGCTTTCTGGCATCATGGCGTTGCTTTCATTGATCATGATAGGCCGGGCGATATACCAGCTTCAGCGTTCAAAACCTGAAGCGCAACCAAAGCCCAATACGATCAAATCGCACAACATGCTGTCGTTGGTTGTTTTTCTTGCGACTCTTGTTTTTGTAGCGGTGATGGATTTGGGTCTCCTCGGCTTCAACATAGCGGGCATCATCTTTTTGACCATTGTGGCTTGGCTGATGACGCATCGCGATATGCGAAAGCTTCCATGGATTGCCGGATATTCAGTCGTGATGATCACGGCCTGCACATATGTCTTCACAAAATTTTTCTACATCAACCTACCTTAACTGGGGACTAGCATGCAGTTTTTTGACGCACTTTTGTATCTAATGGCACCATTGCCATTTGTGCTCGTTTTCAGCGGCGTTGCGCTTGGGATCGTCGTTGGCTCGATCCCGGGTTTGACAACAACGATGTTGATCACACTGACTTTACCGCTGACATTCTTCATGGACAGTGTGAACGCGATCATGTTGCTCGTAGGGATGTATGTTGGCGGCGTGTCAGGAAGCCAAATTTCAGCAACGTTGTTGCGAATGCCAGGCACCCCATCTTCCATTATGACGACATTTGATGGCTATCCGCTGACCCAACAGGGCAAAGCCGCCCGCGCGTTGGGTTTAGGAATTACAGCCTCATTTGTTGGCGGGATGATCTCGTTTGTTTTCCTTGCTTTGCTTGCGCCACCCTTTGCCAAGTTGGCGATTACATTTGGTCCTTGGGAATACTTCACCATGGTCCTGATGGCGTTGGTAATGCTGTCCAGCCTAAGCCAAGGCTCCTTACTCAAAGGCTTAATTGCCGCTTGTCTTGGTATGTTAATCCATATGCCCGGTATTGACCCTAGCGCGGGAACAACGCGATTGACTTTTGGCTTCACTCCTTTGGAAAGTGGTCTCAGCTTATTGCCCGTTCTAATCGGTGCCTTTGCGGTAAGCCAGATTTTCAAGGATATCATTAAGATAGATGAAATCCCTCCGAAAGCAGAGCTAGAACGCGGCAATATGTTCCTAAGCTTGCACGATATTCGCAAATTCTCGTCCAACTTCATGCGCTCAAGCATCATTGGGACGTGGATTGGTATCTTGCCTGGCATTGGATCAAACATCGCATCTATGCTGTCGTACTCCGCAGCACGCAGCGCGTCAAAAGAACCGGAAAAGTTTGGAACGGGCCATGAACCAGGTGTTGTTGCCGCGGAAACAGCAAACAATGCAGCGGTTGGTGGGGCGCTAATTCCTCTGATTACATTGGGAATTCCGGGATCAGTGGTCGACGCGATTTTAATTGGCGCATTGATTATTCACAATCTCGAGCCAGGGCCATTGTTGTTCATCAACAATCCCGAAATTGCCTATGGCGTAATAGCGGCATATCTCGTCGGGAACATCGTGATGTTTGGCATTATGATGGTTAGCGTGGCCCATATTGCCAAGGTTCTTTATGTGCCACGGGCCTATCTACTTTCGACGATCATTGTGTTCTGTGTGGTTGGTATTTTTGCCGTCGGTAACAGTTTCTTTGATGTGTGGATCATGCTTGGCTTAGGTGTCTTGGGCTTTTGCATGGAGCGGATCAAAATGCCTCTGGGCCCGTTCGTCATCGGATTTGTTCTGGCTCCGATCGCAGAAGAACAGCTCCGGTCTGGCCTGATGTCTACGGGTGGTAGTCTCGAGCCGCTATTCACAAGGCCTTTCGCTGCCAGCTTCTTAGCTATCTCGATCGCGAGTCTGTGTTGGCCATTGGTGAAAACTCTTCTGCAACATCGCGCAACGCGCGCAGCGAACTAACGAGGCGCTAAAAAATGAGCAAGACCGGCGCAGATACCCGTCCAAATATCCTTTGGTTTTGCGCAGATCAGATGCGCTACGATACCATCTCGGCATTGGGAAATGCCGAGATCGAGACACCCAACATTGATCGATTGATGAAGATTGGGACAACTTTCGAAAAATGCTATGTGCAGAACCAGATATGCACGCCGAGTCGCGCAAGTTTTCTGACGGGGCGGTATCCAGCAGCACATCGCGTATATCGCAACGGAAACGCCTATTTCCCAAAGACCGAAAAACTGGTGACTAAGACATTTGCCGAAAACGGTTATGACTGCGGTTTGATCGGCAAGCTACATCTCTCAACGGCCTCTAAATTCGAACAACGCCCTGACGATGGGTATCGGATTTTTGAGTGGTGCCAGAACCCTGGTTGGGAGAAGGTGCCAGGCAGCAACGCATATTGGACATGGCTTCGCGAAAAAGGCGAAGATCCAAGCCAATTGTTCTCTGGAAAACCACCGTATCTTTCTGTTGGTGTTCCAGCAGAGTTGCACCAAATGGCTTGGCTGGCAGAGCGGGCGATCCAATTCATGCAAGAGGATCGGGATGGCCCATGGATGCTGAGTTTGAATCCATTTGATCCGCACCCTCCCTTTAACCCGCCACCAGAAACAATGGATCGCTTTGGAGACGGACAGGATTTGGCCCCACCTCTGTTTCAAGAGACAGATATTGCCCACCAAAAAAGGTTCTTTGATGTTCGGACGCAAAAGCGCGTAGCGGTAAATCCGTTGTTATCGCCAACTGAGCGTGCAGCGCATGTCATTCCCGAAGGGGATAAACGTGGCGCAAAGCCGCCTGACCGCTTTGATGGACTCAAGGTCAAAGCGGCGTACTATGCGATGATCGAAAATCTTGATGCGCAATTTGGCCGAATTCTTGATCACCTCGAAGCTACCGGAGAAATCGATAATACTGTCATCGTATTTACAAGCGACCATGGAGAAATGCTTGGCGATCATGGATTGCTTTACAAAGGTTGTCGCTTTTTTGAAGGGTTAATTCGTGTACCCCTAGTGATGACAGGCCCAGGTATTCCGCGCGATATACGCTCTGAAGTAATGGCGGAAAGCGTTGATATCGCACCAACTTTGCTTTCTTTGGTTGGAATTGAAATCGACAAATCCATCCAAGGTATGTCTTTCACGGATACTGTCTTTGAGGGTGCGGATTTTCACAAAGAAACAGTTGTAACCGACTTCAATGACTCGCTTGGCAGTAGCGAGGTTACGCATGATACGCGCGCTAGCATGACTTGTGACGGGCGATATAAGCTAGTTGTTTATCATTCACATCCTGGCCTTGGCGAACTCTTTGATTTGCAAGAAGATCCCAATGAGTTTCGGTGCCTCTGGGACGATCCGAAATACTCCGAGCTCAAGGCAAAGCTAATTGCGCGTCATTTGGATCGCATGATGGGAACCCTGTCTGCTGGCCCAGAACGGGTGGCTGTCGCATGACGCGAGATTTGCCTTTTTTTGTAACTCTTCGATCACCTTATTCATATTTGGCAACGGATCGGGTGATCGGCCTTGCCAAAAAGCACAGTTTGGATTTGGTCCTCAAGCCAGTTTATCCTTTGGCTATTCGAGAACCACAGTTCTTTTCAAAAGGTAATCCGGCTCTGCTGAACTATCTGCGAACCGACGCGGAACGGACGGCTGCAATGCTGGGTATTCCCTTTGATTGGCCGGCCCCAGATCCGATTGTCCAGAACCTTGAAACAGGCGAGATTGCGCAAGATCAGCCCTACATCCGGCAGCTGACGCGTTTGCTGGCAGCCGCTTGTCGGGCCGGCTTGGGAGTGCAGGTTTATCAAGCTGTTGGCGCCCTTTTGTTTGGCCAAAACGGTAGTTGGACGCGGTCTGGAGCGTTAGAAGCAGCCGTGAAATCGGCAGGAGGCGACTGGTTTAGTCTCAATCAACATGCAAAGGTACATTCTGATCGTTTTGATGAATTGTTGGCCCGAAACGCCCAAGAATTAAAATGCGCTGGGCATTGGGGTACACCAACTTTGCTATTTGAAAACGAAGTTTTTTTTGGACAGGATCGGCTTGAAATGTGCGATTGGTATATCTCAAAATCTTCCTCAGAAATTTGACATCCTATCTAACTGTTTCGATTTGAAACCTTTTGAACTCACACGAAGTTGGCAATCAGCATGGTTTTTGCGAGGTATTGAAAAACAAAGCCGTAAACCAGGCGAATTGCTGATCAAAGTACGTGCCGCGAAACGGAGTGATTAACCTCTTCTAGGTGAGACTGAAATTCGAGGTCCCTAATTGCGGGAGGGGCGATGCCCTGAGTTCATTGCTAAGGCCACCCTCGGGTTTGATTAAGAGCAATCACGCAATAGATTTCAAAATTGACTGTTCAAGAAGGGCTGCTCAGCGGATTGTTCTAGTTTTTGTCTTGTGCATTGATTTCCCTAAGCTGAAATCGGGTATTTGACTGTTCCAATTTCAACAGGTTTTTTGTCCAATTCAATATTTTGGGCGGTCCCCCCCCAAAAAAATCGGACTGTGGTGTATTTGGTTGATCCAAGGTGAATTTTTACAAATGTTAGCGCTCTGTATTGAAAATTGGTTGGCCCAAAAGATACAAGGATAGGAAACGAGGTAAACTGCAGATGTCGGTGAAGACATATCAAAAGCTAGCTGCGACTTTGGAGCAGCAAATTCGCCGCGGTGAATTGAAGCCGATGTCTCGGCTACCTTCCGAACGAGAACTTGCCAAAACGCACGAAGTAAGTCGGACGACTGTTCGCGAAGCATTGATGGCTTTGGAAGCAGGAGGCCTGCTCCAGATCAAGGATCGGTCAGGTGCCTATGTGCAGCCAGTCGTGGATGCTCAATCTGGCTTCCTCTCTAAGTTAGAAAAGCAACCGGGCCCGCATGAAGTCCTTCAAATGCGTAGACTGATTGAAGGCGAATCTTGCTTTTTGGCGGCGCTAAACGGATCAGAAGCAGCCCTACGCGAGATAGCCGAAGCAAATGCGGCCAACGCAGCTGTACCGCCAAATGATACGCCTGAATTTCACGAAGGCACACGGCGTTTTCATATGAGTATCGCGAAGGCATCCGAAAATTCGCTTTTCCATGATTTGCTCGATTTTCTTTGGGAGCAAAAGAGCGGGCCGTTATGGGAGAACTGGTATGGAACAACACGGTCGCGCAAAAATCGTATCACAGTGATCGCGAACAATCAGGAAGTAACCGACGCGATTTTGGCGCGCCGGCCTCAAGCGGCACGAACGTCGATGCAAAGGCACATTGATTGGATGATTTCCAGGTTTCTTAGCTATTAATCCTTAAGCGCATGGTGTGCGCTGTGCAGCTTGGACGCACCTGCGCAAACAGCCTCTGCGCCGTCCAACACCATGGCTGAGATTGCGAATGTACCACAAGCTATTTCATACAGTTTAGCTAAGCCCATCTCAGCAATAATTGCTATTTCGGAGACGCCAAAAGCAGTTTTCATGGCCAATATTTCAGAGCCAATTAAGATTCCTGAAAGGTAACTCGATGCATTGGCTTGGATCGATTTGCAGTTCACTAATGCGCGCGGGCGGACAGAAAATGCAAGGTTTTGGGCACCAAGGCCTGACTTCGCGATCTCTAGGCCTTCGCGAAATCCGGTTTGATCAAACGAAGAACCGGCATCCCTAAGCTGTTCATGCAAAACACTATTGTTTGACAAGAGCTCAAAAAGTTCACCAGTTATACTGGTAGTGATACCGTGAATTAAGTTGTCTTTGAGACTAACCCATTTGGAATGGGTACCCGGCATACATAACAATAGATTGCTTTTCTGTAGCAATCTTAGCGCGCCATAGGCCTGCGTTTCTTCTCCGCGCATCATATCGGTTAAGCCTACTACCGAAGGTGCTGTCACGCCGGGCACAATGTATGCGTCAGTTCCATCCAGTGGGAAAAGTCTTGAGGCATGTTCTGCAATGCTAAGCGGACCGTGCAACATTGGTACATCGCGCCAACCCATGCCGCTACCGATCATGCCTATCAACAGCGCATATTGGCAACAAAATTGAGCTTCGAGTCGCTCCATGATTTCGGTAAATCGCATAGGCAATTGTGATGGTTCAGAGAACTTAACCCCAAGAGGCCATTCTTTGCGCTCTAATATTTTCCCACTTGCCTCAACAACGTAAACGCGCAAATTCGATGTGCCCCAATCAAACACGGCCAAAGGCCAATGCGGTGTATTAGATTTGATCATCGTCGTCCCGCATGGCTTGTTTTATTTTTACAAGTTTCCTGTCTCGGCGGGTTAGGTAGGTCGCACTATCTGCATCGGAATAGTTATAGAAACCATGACCTGATAAGACCCCACTTGCGCCCTCCGACAAAAGCTCCTTCAAACGTTGTGTGGCTGTAGGCTGGCTAGGCGGCGTGTACAATCCAGCCACATGAATGTCGTGAACCACTTGAAGGCCTGTATAATCAATTTTTTTGAATTGCCCCATGACAGATAATCTTTGGGCTAATCCATAGCGCACCGCATCATCGATATCAGCGACGCTCGCGACACCTGCATCAAGCAATCGAAAAACTTCACTTTCAATTGCCATCTGTACGTTGTTTGCGATGTAGCCTGGTACGAATTTTTTAAGGATGACCGGTTTTTTCCCCATGCGTTCAAGAAATTGCTTCATTTCTCGAGCAATCCGAAACGGCGTATCCGGAGCGGGGACCACATCTACCAGATCAATCAAATAAGGTGGCGTATACCAATGTACAATTAGGCTTCGCTCTTTGAGGATACTAGGCAGCAATGGAAACACATCAAGAAACGATGTGTTGCTTGCCAAAACACAAGTTTTTGGCATTAAAGGCGCGACTTGTTGGTAGAAAGCTTTTTTGACCTCGGCGTCTTCGACAATGGCCTCTACCAAAAGGTCCGCATGTTCAAGCGCCCTGCCAATATCTGCCTGATACTCTATTCGTCGGAGAATCGCTTTGGTGTCCGAGGCTTTGATTAATCCAAGAGTCTCAATCTCATGGATTAATGAATCGATACGCGTGCCGGCCCATTCGAGCTGAGCAGTGGACAGGTCAGTCAATGTGACTTGGCATCCCCCGATCGCGTGTACAAGAGCGATGGCATGACCCATCGTTCCTGCACCTGCGACGGTGACGTTTGAAAATGCTGTCATCTTAAAGAACCCAAGCTGGCTCAGGGTTGCTGTCAGGGTCGGTGACAACATCTATGATCACAGGTTCTTTCAACGCGATGGCTTTTTCGATTGTGGGGCGAATATCTTCGGCTTTTTCAACGCGGAACGATGTGATTCCATAAATTTTTGCCATTTCGGCAAAGTTGGTTTTCTTGAATTCCACCAGATCGCCCAGGTTGCCGTCGCGGTTTTCATACAGCTTTTTCACGCTGCGCAATCCTTGGCCCAAAGCTGAGTTGTTGTTGATCACAACAACAAGCGGCACGTTCCAGCGGCGCATCGTTTCCAATTCACCGATGTGATAGTAAAACGCGCCATCGCCGGTGAAACACACGACTGGTCTGTCCAGGGCCCCCATTTGCGCGCCGATAGCGGCAGGAAAGGCCCATCCCAAGGAGCCAGCGGCGCGCAGATAGGTTTGGTCGGCGCCGTTGAAGCCAGTGTACTGTGCAGTCCATGTGGCAGAAAATCCGGTGTCGGCAACTACAACGCCGTTTTTGGGAAGAGCTTCTCCAAGCTCAAAGGCCAAGCGCGGGGCAGGGATCAATTCGGCTTCTTCATGGGCGTTTGCCAAAGAGCCGGCGAGCCAATCGCGCGCCGCCGATGTGCATTGTGTCAGCCAACCGTTTGCAAGCACAGGTTCCGCATTGCCAGCAAGCGCCAAACAGGTCTTGTTGAGATCGCCACACAGCCCCAAAACATTTGGGTAACCGCGGCCCAGCTCGGCGGCATCGGTGTCAATTTGGATGATTTTTGTTCCGGCCGAGGGGATTGTCCAGTCACAGCTGATCTGGTCCCCCATGTGGCAGCCCACATAGATCACCAAATCAGATTGTGCCAAATGCTTGTTGGCGTAGGGTGCGGAATAGGTGCCAACAACGCCAAAATGATTTGGATGCGAGGTTTCAACCACAGATCGGCCGCCAACAGAGGTTGCGATCGGAATGCCGCAGGTGTCGGCCAGCGCTTTGATGCCTTCACCTGCTTTCGCGTATAGGCTGCTAACACCGCATACCAACATCGGGCGTTTGGCCTCGGCCAGAAGTTTGAGGGCTCGTTTTAGAGCTGTCGCATCCGGCAGAGCAGAGACGCTGCGCCCTGATGCGGGAAAGTTCAAAAGGGCTTTGTCACCTGCAAAAGTTGCCTCTTCAACCTTGTCGCCTTTCAGGCCATCCAAATCCAGATGGACCGGACGCTGGGTATTGGTGCGACTGGCGCGCAGGGCATTTCCCAGCATGCGCGGCAATTCTTCGACCGTGCGAACCTGTGCTGAATAGCTTGTGACCGAGCTGTACATCGGGCCATGGGCAACTTCTTGATAGGCATTGCGATCAAGGTGCGTGTCTGCTTTGCGGCCTGTCAGCGCCAACATTGGCACGCGGTCTAGATACCCGTCTTGCAGGCCGGCGGCCAAATTGGCTGCACCAACGGCCTGGGCCATGCAAATACCGGTCTTGCCGGAAATGCGCGCATAGCCGTCAGCCATATAGGCGGCGGCTTTTTCGCTGTGGGCAAGAACCCGAGTGATGCCGCGTTCCTCTAAACGCAAAAGCGTGTGACGCAGGACCGCATCAACGAAGAAGATTGTATCAACCTTTTCTTCGTGTTGGATCGTGTCCGCAATGATGTCTGCGCCGGTTGTGGATGGTGAGCTTGTCATGTGGTGTTCCTGAAGTTTCAGAGGGCCAGTGGGGACGGGAATTGGACTCTGGTCTAATCCAAAAATCTAAATTGGTCTAGCCAAAAAGTTAAAAAACTAATTTTGGACTGGACAAACCGGTCTGGCTGTACTTAAATTGGACTAACCAAAATGACCCAGCGTTTGGCCGCGCCAAGCCTGCGGTTATGCAAAAATAGATGTTGGAGAAAACTGTGAGTGCGACAGAAGACTTGCCAAATTCAGACGATAGGCCAAATATTCTTTTGATCATCACAGATCAGCAGCGGTTTGATACCATCGCCGCACATGGCCATCCACATATGCACACGCCAAATTTGGATCGCCTCGCTAACGAGGGTGTTTCATTTTCACAATGCCACATCACCGCTGCGAGCTGTGTCCCAAGCCGCGCAAGTCTATTCACGGGATACTACCCTCACACAACCGGTGTTTTGGAAAACGAACAAGACTGGCAAACGACTTGGGTGCAAGATCTAAAGAGCTCTGGCTATACCTGCGTTAACGTTGGCAAAATGCACACAAATCCATTCACCGCCGAAGCTGGTTTTAGCGAACGCTACAATGTTGAAAATAAAGACCGTTACCTTCAAGGGCGTTGGTATTTTGACGAATGGGACAAAGCACTTGCTTCCCATGGTCTAGTTAAGCAACAGCGAGAGCATTACCGAAATCGGGATGATTATGGCACGCGCTTAGGTGCATTTGAATGGGAACTTCCTGAAGAGCTGCATTCGGATATGTTCGTTGGTAACTTCACCAAATGGTGGCTTGACACAAAACCCAAATCATCACCTTTGTTCATGCAGGTTGGTTTTCCGGGGCCACACCCGCCCTATGATCCCTCGCAGCGATTCATCGAAAAGTATGAAAATCGCGAAGACATTCCGATGCCAATCGTAACGGACGAAGATCTCGCAAGTCAGCCGTCTTATATGGAAGAGAAGCGCGTTCATGATTCAAAGGTGGATCATGATTCCGTAATCTGGAATTTGGATCGCAGTAAAGAAGACGAACGTCGCATGCGGGCTTATTATTACGCCAACGTCACCATGATTGACGAATGTGTCGGGAATATAATGGAGTCGTTGGATCGGAATGACTACCTAGACAACACGGTTGTCATATTCACATCAGACCATGGTGACTGTCTGGGTGATCACGGCCTGTCGCAAAAATGGTCAATGTATGATGTCGTGACCCGTGTCCCTATGATTATTTGGTCGCCCAACAAGTTCAAGGGTGGACGTACTGTTGATGATCTTTGTCAGCTGTTTGATCTCGGCCCAACGATCTTGGAATTGGCCGGCCTTACTCCGAGCAGCGACATGGAAGCCGAAAGTCTGCTGCCAATCCTAAAAGGCCAAGAATGGACCGCGCGGGATCATGTGTTCTGCGAGCAAGCGGGCGATATGGTCATTACTGGAGCGGACTTTATCACCATGGTGCGTAGCAAAAAGTGGAAGCTGGTCCATCTGATGGGGTCGGCCGAAGGTCAGCTCTTTGATCTGGAAGCTGACCCAAATGAGCTGACCAACCTTTGGCTGAATGCTGACCACAGCTCTATAAAGCAAGAGCTGAAAGAAACGCTTCTAGAATGGTTGATTGCCAGCAATTACAAAACGCGAGACCGAACGGCTGCGTTTAGATGAAGGATCAGCCGGACATAATCAAAGTTTGCTGTATTCCCAAGCGGGAAGGCGAAGCGCCAAAACGTTCAGCAGGTTCGGCACCAATTGCTGCCACATGCAGCCAAACATGGAAGTCGCGCACTGTTTCAATATCGGGCGGCACGTCGCATGTTGGGACGGACCTACCGGTCATTCGCGTTGACGAGGAAGGCCCCCGGAAACCAGTTTACCTAAAGCCCTTTCGGATTGATCCCTTTACGGTGACCAATCGGTGGTTTTCTGAATTCATCAACGACACCGATTATCAAACTGATGCGGAACGTTATGGTTGGTCGCTGGTCTTCTTTGATTTCGCTGATCCCAATATCCAATACCGCCGTGTGGCGGCCACTCCTTGGTGGTGCCAAGTACATGGTGCAAATTGGAAACACCCCGATGGCCCCAAATCAAACATTAACGCTCGCTTAGATCACCCAGTAACACATGTGTCTTGGAATGACGCTTTAGCCTTCGCCAAATGGGCAAAGGGCGTGCTTCCTAGCGAGGCGGAATGGGAAACAGCTGCGCGTGCCGGCAATCCGAATGCAATCTACCCTTGGGGCGATCAAGAACCAACAGATGACGTGCCGCTATGCAACATCTGGCAGGGGACATTTCCCGAGAATAATACAGGCCAAGACGGCTTTTTGGGAACCGCTCCGGTAGACAGTTTTCCTGCGAATGGCTTTGGCCTTCACAACATGAGCGGCAATGTTTGGGAGTGGTGCCTGGGCGGTGAAGGCGAACATCCTTCAGAAGATGCGCCGCGCCTTTTAAAGGGCGGTTCATTCATGTGTCACAAATCTTATTGCTACCGGTATCGCATAGCGGCACGAACTTTCGCAGGTGCTTCGACATCGTCGTCGCACGTTGGATTTCGCCTGATCTCAAGCTGAAATCCGTCTCTTAGCAACTCACATCCTGTAAAAGGGGGAAACAGAAAAGAACAAAGAGGGTTCTAAAAGTGCGGTTCTAGGCGCTTATAGGACGCTTCGATATGGCGGCGCATCGCATCACTTGCCGATTGCCCTACACCGGATTTGATTGCTTCCAAAATTGCACGATGCTCATGGTTGGCATCATCGGTAACAGATCTATGAAAATATAGTCTAAACAGGTGGTTATGCACGTTCAAACGTTGAATGGCGTCAAGCGCAACACGATTTCCGGCTTGCGTAAGAATCAGTTCGTGGAACGTGTTGTCCTTCGCCGCAAACCTACCGTAATTGCCCAAGCTACTATCAGCCGAAATCGCCTCCATGTCCTGTGCAAGCTTTTCAAGAGCGTCTGCGTGTGGCGCATTCGTCTTTTCGGCCGCTAATCCAGCGGCTTGCGGTTCAATCATCAGCCGAAAGGCAAAGATGTCGTTCAATTCGCTTGCGTCTGGGAGGGAGGGGGTACTGTAGCCAACGTTAAGCTCTCGTTCCACCAGGCCTTGTGTTTGAAGGCGCACCAATGCTTGACGGATCGGTGTCTGGGATACGTTTAGTTCGCGCACCAAGGCGTCAACAGACAGGCGGCTACCCGGTGGCATTCTTGGCGATGTGTTCAGATTGAGCAGGAGATCATAGACTTGATCGGCTAGGGGTTTTGGTTTCCCAACCTGCTTTAGCTTTGTTTTGCTCGACTGTTTCGCCATTGGTTTTTATGTCCAAATTCGTTTGTAATGAAAGTTTCTTGACCGAGTCAAAATTTACTTTTGATCGTAGGTCAGGTCAAATTCGATCGGATCGGATATCGTAAATATAGCGAATACCAGTACACGCGAAGATGTAGGGTGCCGTCAGAACGGCACAATTCATTGAACTGCAAAAAAAGCCTTTAGGGAGGGGCGAATGACCGGGAATGCAAAGCCAATCGGTGCAGATGCATCGTGCGGTGTCACCGTATTCTAGGCAATTCGATCTGTAAGAAATGAACGATAAGAAAACTGCGAATGACACTCTTAAGGACGCGACGGTTGTCCTGATCACTGGTGGCAGCCGAGGAGTTGGCGCAGCGACGGCATAATAGCCGCGGAAAACGGTTACGACGTTGCAATCAATTATGCCGGTAACCTAGCGGCCGCAGAAGCTGTCGCTGCTGAGATACAATCACAAGACCGACGCGCTAATGATCCAAGCAGATGTCTATGTCGAAGCGGATGTGATGGCAATGTTCGCAGCGATTGATACAGAATTTGGTCGCCTTGACGCATTGGTCAATAACGCAGGCGTAGTCGACCTAGTGAGGAAAATTCAGAGCATGTCTGCTCAAAGAATGCGTCGCGTCTTTGACGTTAATATTCTTGGCTCCTTTATGTGTGCTCGAGAAGCGGTGCTTCGCATGACTGTCTCAAATGGTGGGCAGAGTGGTTCCATCATCAACCTCTCTTCCGTCGCGGCACGCTTGGGCGGCGCGAATACGCAAGTTGACTATGCTGCCTCCAAGGGGGCCATCGACGTCATGACAAAGGGTCTTGCTCAAGAAGTCGGTGGCGAAGGTATTCACGTCAATGCTGTCCGCCCAGGTATGATTGAAACTGATATCCATGCTTCTCTGGGCAACCCTGATCGTATTAAGGGCCTCTTGCACACGGTTCCGATGGGACGTTTCGGAACCGTTGACGAAGTCGCAAACGTCATCTGGTGGCTCATGTCCGTCGACGCTTCCTACGTGCACGATACCATTATCGACGTAGGCGGAGGGCGCTAGCCCGTCTTGAACACATCGCATTTGAACAAAATAACCCGCGGGCATCAGGTCCGCACTCAATGAGAAAGAGAATTTGATGAGCAATTCACTAGGTATAATGCGCGCGCCAGACTCTGTGTTGTTCGGGGCCAAACAGCGTCACGCCTTGGGAAAAGTTGCCCGTCAATTTGGTCCATCTACACTAATTTGCACAGACGAGCGTTTCGCTGAAAGCGCAGAGATGCAAGATCTTCTCAGATCGCTCTTCGATGCTAAAGTAACCCCACAAGTTTTCACGAGGACGGAGCCAGAACTTCCAATCGAGAGCATCGTTGATTGCCAAAAGACCTATGGTCACCATAGTCCTGACAGCATCATCGGTGTTGGAGGGGGCAGTTGTTTGGATATGGCCAAATTTGTGTCTCTATTGATGACACACGGCGGCGATCTGTCTGACTATTACGGTGAATTTAAGGTCCGCGGTCCGATCATCCCCGTGATCGCGATCCCAACAACTGCCGGAACTGGATCCGAGGTAACACCAGTTGCCGTTGTTGCCGACAACATGCGTGATCTGAAAGTTGGCGTTTCCAGCCCGTACATGATCCCACAAGTCGCGATCTGTGACCCAGAACTGACGTTGACTTGCCCTCCGGGTTTGACCGCAGTTGCTGGTGCCGATGCGTTGACCCACGCGATTGAAGCCTTCACCGCCAAGGCGATGGGTGCCTCGGATACCGATACCGAAACTCTGGCCAAAGATGCCATTCGTCGTATCCGCGATCTTTTTGCTGAAATCCGTATACCAGAGACCCTGGCCGACCTTGGTTTGGGCCAAGATAAACTTGATTGGGTTGCGTCTCAATCGATGTCAGCCGCGCGTCTCATCAACAACAATCCTCGCAAACTTGAACTTGCAGGTGTCACAGAAATCGTGACTGCCGCGTTTCACGGAACAACCAATCAGGAAATCGAAAATGCCGTTTGAATCTGCAAACCTCCCAACCAATTTGTTCATCGATGGTCAATGGGTCGAATGCTCTGAAGGCGGCCGCATCGATGTGATGAACCCGTCCAACAACGAAAAACTTGCCGACGTTGCGGATGCCTCCATCAGCGATGGCATGGCAGCGGTTGAGGCCGCGTCAGCAGCTGCAGATGCTTGGAAAAAAAACAACAGCGCGTTATCGTTCTGACATCCTGCGCCGTTGCTATGACTTAATGCTGCGGGATGCAGAATATCTGGCACAGCTGATTTCTTTGGAAAATGGCAAAGCGTTGGTTGATGCCCGAGGCGAGGTTTCTTATGCCGCTGAATTCTTCCGTTGGTATGCAGAAGAAGCCGTTCGCAACATCGGCGATATCAGCACCGCTCCTGTAACTGGTGCGCGGATTGTTGTTCAACATCAACCTGTTGGTATTGCGCTTTTGGTCACACCGTGGAATTTCCCTGCGGCTATGGCGACACGTAAGATCGGGCCAGCTTTGGCTGCCGGTTGCACATGTATCTTAAAGCCAGCGACCGAAACCCCGCTGACCGCCTACGCAGTTGCTGCTTTGCTTGCCGAAGCGGGTGTGCCCAACGGTGTTGTCAACGTTGTGACAACATCCAAAACCGGCAAAGTTGTCAGCGCCATTATGAATGACGACCGGGTTCGCAAGATTTCCTTTACGGGTTCCACAGCAGTTGGTCGTATCTTGCTGAAGAAAGCGGCTGAGTCCGTCATGAATTCCTCTATGGAACTGGGAGGCAACGCACCATTCGTGGTCTTTGATGACGCAGACATCGACAAAGCCATCGACGGCTTGATGATTGCCAAAATGCGCAACGGTGGCGAAGCCTGTACCGTAGCCAATCGCATCTATGTGCAAAAAGGAATTCATGACGAATTCGCAAAACGTGTAACCGAACGTATGGCTGCACTGAAGGTGGATGATGGCGCCAAAGAAGATACACAATGTGGTCCGCTGGTGAATGCCGATGCTGTCACGCGCGTAAACGGTTTAGTCGAAAATGCAGTTGCCGGTGGCGCGAAAATCCTGACAGGTGGCATCCCACTTGAGCGCAACGGTTGCTTCTTCCCGCCAACTGTTTTGTCCAATGTTTCAGCCGATGCCGAAATGATGAACGACGAAATCTTCGGCCCGATCGTGCCGATTGCGTCCTTTGACACCGAAGCCCAAGGCATCGCTGCTGCAAACAGAACCGAATATGGCTTGGTTGCTTATGTTTACACCCAAGATTTATCACGCGGTATGCGTGTTTCTGAGGCGATTTAGGCTGGCATGACTGCCTTGAACCGCGGCCTTGGCTCTGACCCAGCGGCTCCATTTGGCGGGGTAAAACAATCCGGCCTAGGCCGCGAAGGTGCGCACCACGGCATGCTGGAATACATGGAACAGAAATACATTTCGGTTGAGTGGTGAGCTTGGTCAAAATGAACATGACATCCCCACATAAGACCAAACAAAAAGTCGGGATCATCGGCGTAGGCCTCATCGGTCGCGCGTGGGCAAATGTATTTGCACGCGCGGGTTGGGAGGTCGCGTTTTGGGACGAAAACGCAGAAGCCCTCGAAGGTGCCCCCGCCCTTGTCCGTGACTCATTGTATGAGTTGGCAGAGCCTGGATTGGTCAAAGATCCCGAGGCCAGTAGCGCATCTGTTCGCGCGGGGATTTCCTTGGATGACGCTGTAAAAGGAGCAGATTTCATTCAAGAAAATGCTCCCGAGCGGATCGACATCAAACTTACGCTGTTCAAACGCCTTGATGAACTGGCAGCCCCTCACACAATTTTGGCCTCTTCTGCATCAGCATTGGTTGCCTCGCGCTTTACCGAAGAGCTCCCTGGTCGCGCGCGTTGTGTGATTGGGCATCCCGTGAATCCGCCGCATGTGATCCCCGTGGTTGAAATTTGTGGGGCACCATGGACCGATCCAGACGTGCTTGCGCGAACAAAAGTGATCTACGACTCCATCGGCCAGAAAACTGTTGAAGTCAAAAAAGAAATCGACGGATTTATCCTGAACCGCATGCAGGCCGTTCTACTGGCTGAAGCCTTTCGTCTGGTGGGTGAGGGATACGTGTCTGCTGCGGATCTCGACAAAACAATCAAAGACGAGTTGGGCCGTCGTTGGTCCTTTATGGGGCCAATGGAGACAATCGAACTCAATGCTCCGTGCGGGATCGCCGATTACTGCGATCGCTAAAGCTACATGTTGTTCGGCCTGTCCAAAACCCCAGTCGATCAAGACATCTGGGGACCCGAAAATTGCCAACGTGTAGCAGACAGTTGGGGCGAAACACCGACCCAAGAATACGTGACACAGAAAAGCATCTAGCGCGACGAGGGTCTGGGCGCTCTTGCCGCCCATTTGCAACAAGCCGACAGCTTTCGCGCCCCAGAGCAGAAAATCAAGGACTCTCAGTCATGAGCACACCAAACAAATTCATCATCACCTGCGCTGTAACCGGGTCAATCCACACGCCATCTATGTCACCTTACCTGCCAGTGACGGGCCCAGAGATTGCAAAAGCAGCAATTGAGGCCGCCGAAGCAGGGGCCGCGGTTGTACACCTTCACGCGCGGAACCCAGTTGACGGCGAGCCTGATCAAAGCGTTGAGGCATACGAGCCATTTCTAGGAACCATCAAGCAAGCCACTGATGCTGTCGTCAACCTCACAACTGGCGGTGCGATGACAATGACAGTCGAAGAACGCGCAAAACCAGCGATTGTTTTCAAGCCTGAAGTCGCTTCATTGAACATGGGCACCATGAACTTTGGTTTGTTCCCAATGCTCGACCGTTTCCCAGATCTAAAGCACGCCTGGGAACGTAAGTACCTCGAAGGCTCTCGATATTCCTTCTTCCGCAACACCTTTGCTGATATGGAATTCATCTTGACCGAATGCGCCAACAACGGCACGCGGTTTGAAATCGAATGCTATGACATCGGCCACCTGTATACGCTCGCGAACCTAGCAGATCGCGGCTTCATCAAGCCGCCATTCTTCGTCCAATCGGTATTTGGCATCTTGGGCGGAATCGGCGGACATGAAGAAGACATCATGCACATGAAACGCACTGCCGATCGCTTGTTTGGTGATCAGTACTGCTGGTCTGTATTGGGCTGTGGTCGCAACCAAATGCGCATTGCATCCGTTGCAGCATCTATGGGCGGCAATGTTCGCGTGGGCCTTGAAGACTCTCTCTGGGCCGGCCCAGGAAAACTGGCAAAAAGCAGCGCGGAACAGGTGAAAATCGTACGCGGTATCCTAGAAGGTCAGGGCCTCGAAATCGCGACACCTGCGGAAGCCCGCGAAATTTTGGATCTGAAAGGTGGCGAAAAAGTCGCCTTTTGAACCACACAAAATTCATGACCCCACCTGCGGGCTATTTCAATGGGATACCCCACCGATTGCACCCAATTTGCGCATCAAGAAAACCACCAGGAGGGTGGAATTGTAGCGAATAGTCGGATGTTGGTTTCCTGAATTGACGTGAATGCCGCCTTTTTAATTGGGCAAAACGACTGTGAAGAAAGACAATGGAGGATTTATGTTTATCACCACTAAAAGCAAACTACTGTCTCTTACAACGATCGTTGGCGTTGCCAGCATGGCAATGGTTTCTACCGCAACTGCGGAATCACGCAAAATCGATGTTGCAAGCGTGTTCGGCACAAGTAACTACTTGGGCCAGCATGCTGAAGCGATTGCAGCTGATATCAAATCGATTTCGGGCGGCGCAATCGATATGAAGATCCACAACCCTGGCGATCTTGTTCCACCACTCGAAGTATTCAACGCGGTGTCTTCCGGCGCGGTTGAAGTTGGCTTTGATTGGATTGGATATTGGGCCGGAACAATCCCGGTCGTGAGCCTTTTTGGCGGTTTGCCATTTGGCCCAAACGCCGAAGTATTCAATACTTGGGTATTTGGTGGCGGCGGTAAAGAACTGCTGAACGAAGCTTACGCGCCATATGGTGTTCACGCGGTTCCCTGCATGATTTCGCCACCTGAAACAGGCGGCTGGTACAGCAAAGAAATCACTGGCCCAGAAGATTTTGATGGCCTGTCCATCCGCATCGCTGGTTTTGGCGCAAAAGTTCTAAACAAATTGGGTGCCTCTACACAATTGATCCCAGGAGGCGAAATCTATCTGGCTCTAGAACGCGGCCGTGTCGAAGCAGCAGAATTCGCGACACCTATGATCGACATCGCGATGGGTTTTGACGAGGTAGTAGACCACTACCATTTTCCAGGTTGGCATCAGCGCGCAAACTGGAACTCTCTGCTGTTTAACAAAGCGGTCTGGGACGAGTTGAGCGAAGACAACCACGTTCAGGTTGAAACAGCATGCCGCGCAAACATCCAGCGAGCTCTGTCTGATCACATGCCTCTTCAAGCAGCGGCGATGGAAACATTCCGTGAAAAGGGTGTTCAATTCCACCGCTTCCCGGATTCTGTTCTGGCCGAGCTAAGCTCTGCTTGGGACGAGGTTCGCGAAGAAGAGTTTGCAGACAAGCCTATGTTGGCAAAAGCATTTGCCTCTCTGAAAGAGCATCAAGCGATGTTTGAAACTTGGGACGACCTTCAAAGCCTAAAGTTTGAGGTTAAGTAAATGCAACAAACCGGTTCTGCGTCTTTAAGTGTACGCGGCGCGGTCCTTTGCGCAACTCTAGCCCGACCTTTGGTTGGGCTAGGATTCTTCGTTGGGCGTACCACCAGTTGGCTCGTGCTATTTGTGATGTTGTCCGTCTTGGCCACCGTTTTGATGAATGCCCTTGGTATCAATGAACTTGGCCGTTGGGAAAACAATGTTTTGCTCTTTGGTAAGGCCGTCACCATCAACAGTATGACCGAACTACAATGGCATGTTTTTGGTGTCTTAACTTTATTTGGTAGCACATACGCATTGCACAAAGACACACATGTGCGCGTCGACCTTGTGTATCACAACTTAACGCCACGTGGCCGCGCTATCGTTGATATTGTTGGGCACGTCGTATTTCTGATCCCATTCTGCCTGATTATTGCTTGGCTGTCTCAACACTTTGTTCGCATTTCATACATGTCGGGCGAAGCGTCGAACTATGGCGGATTGACAGATCGTTATCTAATCAAGGCAATGATGCCGATTGGCCTCGTTTTCCTTGCCGTCGGAGCAGTCGGCCAAGTGCTTCAAAAACTGGCCGTTGTTCTTGATCCCGAAAACCACAGCTCAGCCTCCGTGGCAGACCGAATTCCCGGAGCTCTCGCATTATCGATTTCATTCAAGAATACCATTTGGCTATCATCATGGTCGTGTCGCTGCTTCTGGGCATATTTTCAGGATATCCCGTGGCATTCATTCTTGGCGGCCTTGGTATTCTGTTTTCCTTTATCGCAGGCATCCCTATGGCGTTCCTGGGCACGGTGGGTTCACGGATCTTTGGAGGTGTTATTGAAAACTGGCTGTTCCTCGCGATCCCGCTCTTTGTTTTTATGGGGCTAGCCCTTGAAAAGTCAGGTGTCGCCAAAAACTTGTTGCTAACGTTGCAGCGTCTGTTTGGGCGTACGCCCGGAGGTCTGGCCATTTCTGTGGCGATCCTTGGTGTTGTCATGGCAGCTTCGACCGGGATTATCGGTGCTTCTGTTGTTATGCTGGGGCTCCTGTCTTTGCCGGTTATGCTTAAGCAGGGCTATCGCCCTGAAATGGCATGGGGAGTAATTGCAGCATCCGGAACACTTGGGATCCTGATTCCACCATCGATCATACTTGTGATTATGGGGTCAATTCTTCAGATTTCAGTGGGTGCGCTATTCAAAGCGGCCATCATTCCAGGCTTGATGTTGGGTGGCCTTTATATTGCCTATATCTTTATCACGGCTTCCCTAAAGCCAGCGTGGGCGCCACCTGCTGACATGGATGACGAAAACGCAGATAATACTCCTTTGGTATTTGCCTTACTGCGAGATCTTTTGGGCCCTGTTTTCCTTATTGCCGCGGTGCTTGGATCAATCATGATGGGTATTGCAACGCCAACCGAAGCGGCAGCCATCGGCGCCGCGGGTAGCTTGGTGCTCGCCGCTGCCGCCCGTCAGTTGACGATGAAAAATCTGCGCTCGGTAGTGCGCAGCACCTCTGATACATCTGCGATGATCTTGTTTGTGGTTATCGGTGCAACCTGCTTCTCTGTTGTTTTTAAGCGTCTCGGTGGAGACACAATGATAGAAGAAATAATAACAGGTACAGGTCTCGGCCCTTACGGCTTGCTCATGCTCTTGATGGGATTGATCTTTGTTTTGGGGTTTTTCCTAGAGTTGGTCGAGATTAGCTTTGTCATCCTGCCACTTGTCATCCCTGTCGTAGAAACACTTCAGTTCGGCAACGGCTTGTCCGGTCAACCGTTGATGGTTTGGTTTGCAATTTTGGTCGCGATCAACCTTCAGACCAGTTTTTTGACACCACCATTTGGCTATGCACTTTTCTATCTAAAAGGTATCACCAAGGGGCAAATTAGCATCGGGACTATCTACCGTTCCATTTTGCCTTTCGTTGGTCTGCAGGTTTTCGGATTACTCCTATGTTTCTTGCTGCCGCAGATCGTACTCTGGTTGCCAGGTATGATGCCCTAACAGTTCATTCTGTGCTTGTGTTGGCAGATAAATTAAAAGTTTACCTGCCAACACGAATTCTTCAATTGGTCATTTTTTTGGAAAAACAGGCTCACGAAGTGACACAACGATTGGCGAATTTATCATTTAAAGGTGCCAAGGGTATTGCGCGCAAATGTGTGTGTTAGCGCTGCAAGACACGCGTATGGTTCTTCTAAGTGCACTTTCCAAGACCTGAATTCCCGTCAGGTCGCTGGTTTGTCTGTTGACAGCTGGATGAAACGGGACCCTGCAATTTACACACCGAAAATGTCGCTTACTTTCTGAGTTTGTCAGAGGCAATCTTCCTACCAAATTGTTTAGACACCAGTCCTGACGCTAGATCAGTAGGTCGCGCGACCGCCCGACAAATCAAATACGGCACCAGTGCTATAAGAACATTCATCCGAACAGACCCAGCCGACCATCGCTGAAATCTCGTCAACTGTGCCCATGCGCCCCTGTGGAATTTTTGCAAGCATATAGCCAATTTGCTCTTCGGTTACGTTTTCCAACATTTCAGTTTTAATGACTGCTGGGCAAATGACATTCACCCTGATTCCGGTGAGCGCCAGTTCCTTACCAAGGCTCTTGGTCAAACCGATAACACCCGCCTTTGAAACGGAATATGCAGAGGCGTTTGGATTGCCTTCTTTGCCGGCGACCGAGGCGATGTTTACGATGCGGCCAAAATCGTTTTCCTGCATATAGGGCACAATCGCGCGGCAGGTATGGAATATACCATTCAAATTGACGTTCATCACCGCGTTCCACGTTTGAAGTGGGTAGTCCACCAAAGGAGTGTTAACCCCGGCGATACCAGCGGAATTAATCAGCAAATCGATACCACCGAATATGCTGGACACTTTTTTGGCAGCGGCTTCTACGGCCGCATAATCAGAGACGTCCACAATCTGCGTATGCACAGGTCCTAATGGTGACAGTGCTTCTTTTGCGGTCTTTAGCGTGTCTTGGTCAACATCCCACAGCGCGACGGACGCGCCGCTTTGCAACAGTCGCTTGGCGATGGCAAACCCCATGCCGCGACCGCCTCCGGTGATAACTGCACGGCGATTTTGAAGATCTAATTGGTTCATATCTGCTTCCTTTTCACGGCGGCTAAGTCCAGCCACCGTCAACTGTGAATTCCTGTCCTGTGCACATCCGACTGTCGTCGCTTGCAAGGAACATAACCAATGCGGCTGTGTCACAAGGCTGTATCCTGCCTTTCAACGCCTGGTTCTGATCAAGTGTGCTTGCGCTACTGTTATCCCAATGTTCGTTAAGTTGCCTCTCGGTTAAAACCCAGCCTGGCAGCACGGTGTTAATGCGCACGCCAGAGCTCCCCAATTCGTTGACAAATGATCGTGTCAAACCATGAATGGCGGCTTTGGCGGTGACATATACGGGCATGCCACCGTGTTTGGCTTTCCACGAGATCGACCCAAAATTTATGATCGACCCATGTCCCCGGTGCTTCATTGCGGACGCAACAGCTTGGATGGAAAAAAAGGCGGGTCGCAGGTTTACGTTCATGGTGACATCCCAGCTGAAACTTGTGACCTCCTGCCAGGATTGCCGTGTGTCATTTGCGGCATTGTTTACCAGAACATCAATTGGGCCAAGCGCGGCTTCGCAGTCAGATATCGCCTTTTTTAACGCTTCAACGTCGGTCACATCGGTTTTGCAAAACCAAACAGTTGCTCCTTCAAGCCTTAGCTTGTGGGAAAGCTCTGTGGCCGCACCCTCCTGAATATCCACAAAACCAACTTTACAGTTTTGCTTGGCAAAGGCGCTGACCATTTCGGCACCGATGCCCGTTGCACCACCCGTCACAAACGCGACTTTACCAGAAAGGCTTGGGTAGTGGGCAAATTCAACCATCTTCGCCGATCCTCACACCTGTCGCGATATCAAAGAAGCAGGCGTCGTCCAGCTTCAGTTCGATGTCCACCTGTTCTTCTTCTTCAGGACGGAAATTCGCAGGCATTACAGAAACCAAGGCGTTTCCGGCCAGAGTAAAGACCACCATGGTGTCCGGCCCCGTAGGTTCAACAACATCGATGCGCACCGAAAGGGGCACTGTATTTCCCGGTTCTTCTGACGCGGGTTGAAAGTGTTCAGGCCGCGCGCCCAAGGTGACCTTTTGACCGACATAACGCTCCAATTGCGGATGCTGATCTGCAATTGGGAAAACCACCTCTTGCTGATCGCCGTTGTAGATCAGCCGCAAGTCTCCTGCCGAGCCAGCAACTTCGACATCCAGAAAGTTCATTGCCGGGGATCCCATGAAACCAGCCACAAATTTGTTTGCGGGTTTCTGATAGATCGTGTCCGGGTCTGCGAACTGTTGGATGACGCCACCGTTCATCACGACAATCCGGTCAGACAAAGTCATGGCTTCGACCTGATCGTGGGTGACATAAACAATGGTTTGCCCAAGGCGCTTGTGCAGTTTTTTGATTTCAGTCCGCATTTCAACACGCAGCTTGGCATCAAGATTTGACAAGGGTTCGTCAAACAAAAACAGTTGCGGGTCACGCACAAGCGCGCGCCCCATGGCAACCCGCTGCCTTTGTCCACCGGAAAGCTGGCTTGGTTTGCGATCAAGCAGGGGTTCGATCTGCAGCAGCTTTGCGACATCTGCAACAGCCTTGTCTTGCTCTGCTTTTGGAACCTTTCGGTTTTCCATGCCGAAGGTGATGTTCTGTTGCACGGTCATCGTCGGGTAAAGCGCATAGGATTGAAACACCAAGGCGATGTTTCTGTCTTTTGGCGACAGGTCGGTGACGTCGCGGGTGCCCATGGTCAAAGTGCCGTGCGAGGTTTCCTCGAGACCGGCGATGATAGACAAAAGGGTGGATTTCCCGCAGCCAGACGGGCCGACCAATACGATGAACTCACCGTCCTGTATGTCTAGGTTGATGTCACGCAAGGCGATGAAATCACCGTATTTCTTCCAGACTTGTTCGATATTTAGGCTTGCCATTTACTTCACGGCTCCCTGAGTAAGGCCTCGAACGAAGTAGCGTCCGCCGAGGAAATAGATGATGAGTGGTGGAATGGCTGCAATCAACACTGCGGCAGAACCAAAACCATATTCGCTTACGCCAGTGTCGTCGGCGTTTAGTGACATCAAAGCAGCTGTGATCGGACGGAAGTCTGATGAACTGAATGTCACCGCGAACAGAAATTCATTCCAGATGAAAGTGAACTGCCAGATCACGGTCACGATGATGATCGGGGGTGACAGTGGCAATACAATACGGAAGAAAGTTCTGAAAAAGCCGGCACCGTCGATCCGCGCCGCCTTGATAAGGTCATCAGGCAGATTGATCAGGTAGTTGCGACAGAACAGGGTGGTAAAACACGTACCCTGAATGATGTGCACCAAGGCCAGACCTGTTAGGGATTTGGCCAGTCCCAGCCAGCTAAGGGCAATTGCCCAAGGCAATAAAACAACTTGCGGCGGCAGAAATACACCAATGGTGATGCCAACGAAAATGATGCTCGCAAATGGCATTTTCCACTTGGTGAGGGCAAAGCCATTGACCAGGCCGATGCCGGTGGAAATCACCGTTGCAGGCACGACCATCAACATAGAGGCCCAGAAATAGGGTTTCACGCCAGTACAGCTGGCATTGATACATGCCTTGCCCCAAGCGACGCCCCAGTTTTCCAGGGTCAGTCGCGTGGGCCAGCCAATAAAGCTTTCCCGCAGAATGTCATCGTTGAAACGCACGGAATTTAGCAAGATGACCAACAAGGGCATTAAGGTGAAGAGTGCGAGAACCAAGAGAGTGGCATAAAGGGCGATGCGCCCAAAAATCTGGGCCGGAGTGCGCGAACGCTTGCGGTCTAGATTTGGGATGGTTTCGACAGCGGTCATTTCGAAACTCCTTTCTGGCGACGGATCACCCAGCTCAATGCGATTATCGGAAGAAACACCACAACAAGACCAATCAGCATCCACACTGCAGCAGCGGCACCCTGAGCCAGTTCACCCGCGGCAAACAGGCGATCGTAGACAAATATGGCTGGGAATGTCGTCGAGATACCCGGTCCGCCATGGGTCAGCGCAAGCACCAGATCAAATGTTTTGATGGCGAATTGCAAAAGAATGATCATGACGGAAATCATGACTGGCCAGATCGAGGGAAGGATTATCCGGCGGTAAATGCGGATCATACCTGCGCCGTCAATTTGTCCGGCCTTGACCATGTCTTGATCCACGCCCCGAAGTGCGGCCAGAACCATGACCATAACAAATCCCGAGGCGTGCCATACGGCGGCAACAACCACAGCATAGATGGCTGTTTCGCGGTTGGTGATCAGATTGAATTCAAAGCCAGTCCAACCAAGGCGCTGCACAAATGCTTCAAGACCCGTTGATGGGTTCAACAACCACTGCCAGGTTGTGCCTGTGACGACAAAGGAAATGGCGATGGGATACAGAAAGATCGACCGCAAAAAGTTTTCACCTTTGACTTTCTGATCCATCAAAATAGCCAGAAAAACCCCGGTGACGGTCGATCCGACAATATAGAGTACCCCAAACAGGACCAGATTTGACACACCGGTTGTCCAACGGGGATTGCGCCAAAGCCGCGTATAGGCGTCAAAGCCAGCAAAGTCATAGGTAGGAAGCAAGGTAGAGTTTGTTGTCGACAGGTAGATGTTCCAGCAAACAAATACAAAAATGTAGATGCCGGTTGTGATCATGGTTGGCAGTAGCACCGCCAAAGGAACGAGTTGTGAAAGCCGGGCAGATCGGCTTTTTTGTCTCGCCTGGAAGGGGGGGAGGTCGGCTGTTTCTCGCATGAGATGCCTCATTTCTTCTGTGAGTTGACGGGGCGGAGCACAGGTGATCCGCCCAGAAATGCGTGATCAGTATTCGTTGATCACGGCCTCGGCCATGCGGCGCGCAGCATCTTCAGAGGTCATATCGGAAGTGATGAATTCTGAAATCACTGTGAACAGCGCTTTGCGGAATTTTTCCGGAACAGCCATATTATGCGCCATTGAACGCACCACGGTACCGGCTCCAGCCGCCGCTTTGAGATCTACAAGGTTCAGCTGTTGGCACGGATTGAACTCATCGCCCAATTCGACGTCCATGCGCGCTGGGATCGACCCTTTGGCGACATTAAAGACTTTTTGGAACTCTGGGGTCATAATTGTTGATGCCAACAAGGCCTGACCTTCGATGAATTCATCGTCTTTCTGTTCAAAGAAAACAACTGAATCAGAGTTAAGGATATAGCCTGGTTTGCCATTATTCATCGGCGCGCCTGCACATAGGTAATCTGTACCGTATTCATAACCCGCGGCATTCATTGTGCCGATGGCCCAGTCGCCGTGAAAATAGAACCCAGCCTTGCCCGTTGCCATCATGTTCAGAGGCTCTTCCCAACCACGTCCCGGGAATGCGTCATCCATCCAGCCGACCATCTTACGAAGTTGATCAAATGCGGCGACCATTTCTTGGCCTTGAAGTGCGTCAAGATTCAGCTCGATAAAGGCTTCGCGGAAAAGGTCAGTCGAGATGCCTTGAACAACGATTTCAAACAATGTGCCATCGATCCAATCCTGGCCACCGTGGGCCACAGGAATGATGCCGGCCGCCGCCATATTTTCGGCGATAGCGTTGAATTCGTCCCATGTCTTTGGAAGATCAGTTGCACCGGCCGCATCCATGGCTGATTTTGACGCCCACATCCAATCAATGCGGTGGATGTTCATTGGTGCAGCAACCCACTCACCATGTGGTTTCATAACCGACACCAGCTCTGGCGCGACAACGGTTTCCCAATTTTCCAGCGCAGCCAAATCATTCAAATTTGCGGTTAGGCCAGTCTTTGCCCATTCACCAATTTCAGGGCCTTTCAGTTGAACCGCAGAAGGCGGATGGCCCGAAATAACGTCGGCTCTTAGGCGCGCGATGGTGTTGGATGTATGACCAGGAATAGCGGTTTGGTTCCATTCGCCACCTGCTGCTTCATACATTTCGCCCAAAACATTGATGGCCTTTGCATTGGCACCTGAATGCCATTGGTGCAGCATGTTGGTTTTTGGTTCTGCGTAAGCCGCTGATGTCATCGTTACAGTCAGGGCGGCCGTGATACCCAGTTTTGTCTTCAGCTTCATTGTCTTTCCTCCTATCGACGGTGATTGCTGGTAAATATTGCGCATAGTTCACGTGAACATTGCTGCGCCTAGTGGTGCCGACTCCTCCAAGTCGGAAATTAGATCATGATGCCTCCATCAATTGCGATGGCTTGTCCGGTGATCAGAGCGCTTGACTCTGTCGCTAGATAGCCCGCGAAACTTGCAATTTCAGCAGGGGTGCCCAACCGACCTGATGGTTGACGGTCCATAAAAAACGCCTTGGCGGCTTTTGGGCTACCCAGTGTTTCGGCAAGTTCGTTAATTCTGGATTGCAGGCTAGGGCTATCAACCGTGCCTGGGCAAATTGCGTTTGCCCGAATGCCGCAGTTCAGATAGTCAGCCGCTATAGATTTTGTTAGGCCGATCAATCCAGCCTTTGCTGTGCCATAGGCGGCGCGGCGTGGAAACCCTTTGATAGAACCTACAACCGACGCGATGGTGATGATGCTGCCACCTTGGTCTTTCATGTAGGGAATCGCGGAAGACAGGACAAAAAATGCGCTGTTTAAGGTGATGTCCATCGAACGCTGCCACTCTGCGAAAGAGCACTCTTCGATCGTGCCCTGATGCACATATCCCACAGCATGTGCCAAGATATCGATCCGCGAAAACGTCGTAAAATAACTGCTAACTGCCGCTGGGTCGGCCGCGTCAAGCGAAGCCACGTGACCGCCAAAGTCTTTCAGCAAATCTGCGTTTAGGTCGCTGGCATAAACTTCGGCTCCCAGTGCCAGAAAATGGTCGGCTATCGCGCGGCCAATTCCTTGCCCGGCGGCGGTAACTACGGCGACCTTGCCCTGCAAGCTATATAGGTTAGTGGTTGTCACGGGGAACATCCTGTTTTTGCACGATATTTTGATAAGATAGTGCCGGTTTCAAGGTCATTCCTGTATCTAGCTGACCAATCATGCCGCGTTGGATCTCTTGCCAAGGGGTTTGGTGATCTGGAAAGGCATAACCACCGGTTCGGGCCAGATCGGCGCGCCTTTGTGCAATGTCTGCATCCGAAATCAGCACATCAGCCTTGCGGCTTTGCAGATCAACGCGAATTTCGTCTCCGGTTCTCAGGATAGCAAGGTTGCCACCAGCTGCGGCTTCGGGGCTCGCATGCAAAATCGACGGGCTCCCTGATGTTCCGGACTGCCGCCCGTCCCCCAATGTAGGTAATTCTGTGATGCCACGCCGCAACAAGGCGGCTGGGGGTTGCATATTGACGACTTCTGCACCACCAGGATAGCCAATCGGCCCGGTGCCTCGGATCACAAGAATGCAGTTTTCATCTATTTTCAGCGCGGCGTCATCAATGCGTGCATGATAATCTTCTGGCCCGTCAAAAACGACGGCGCGCGCAGTAAAGGCGTTGGGATGGGCCGGATCTGACAAATAGCGCGCGCGAAACTCATCTGAAATAACAGATGTTTTCATGATTGCGCTGTCAAAAATGTTGCCGCTTAGGTGCACAAAGCCTGCTGCAAGTTTCAAGGGGTTGTGAAAGCTGTGAATGACATCAGTGTTGCTCACTTCAATGCCAGAGGTGTTCTCTTTGATGCTTTTGCCCGTCACAGTCAGCGCATTTGGATTGGGCAAGACCTTTGCCTTCAACAGCTCCGAGACAACGGCAGGCACGCCTCCGGCTCGGTGGAAATCCTCCCCTAGATATGCGCCTGCGGGTTGGACATTACAAAGCAGAGGAATATCGTGCCCGTAGTCCTGCCAGTCATCGTTGGTCAGCTCTACGCCCACATGGGCCGCAATAGCGTTCAGGTGAATTGTCGCATTGGTGCTGCCACCCAATGCAGAGTTTACAACAATTGCATTTTCAAAAGCCGCGCGCGTCATGATGTCGCCGGGCTTAAGATCTTCACGCACCAGATCGACGATCCGGCGACCGGTTTCATATGAAATCTGTCCGCGCTCGCGATAGGGGGCAGGGATTGCCGCGCCACCGGGCAATTGCATGCCCAAAGCTTCGCTGAGCGAGTTCATGGTGGTGGCTGTGCCCATGGTATTGCAAAAGCCTACCGACGGCGTCGATGCGGTAGACATTTTCATGAACTCGGGATAGTCAATGTCGCCTGCCGCATAGAGTTTGCGCGCCTCCCAAATGGACGCGCCAGTCCCCGCCCGTTTGCCTTTGTGCCAGCCGTTCAACATCGGGCCAACAGAAAGCGCGATAGCTGGTATATTGACCGTCGCAGCGGCCATCAACAGCGCTGGGGTGGTCTTGTCGCAGCCAATTGTTAGCACAACGCCATCCAGTGGATATCCGTAAAGGCTCTCAACCAAGCCCAAATAGGCCAGGTTTCTATCAAGGGCTGCAGTTGGGCGCTTTCCGGTTTCCTGTATTGGATGCACCGGAAATTCAAAAGCAATGCCGCCGGCCTCGCGAATACCTTCGCGCACGCGTTTGGCCAGTTCAATGTGGTGGCGATTACAGGGGCTCAGGTCGCTGCCAGTTTGGGCAATACCTATGATAGGTTTGCCCGACTGTAGTTCTTCTAGTGTCAGGCCATAGTTCAAATAGTGCCCGACATAGATAGCGGTCATTTCCGGATTATCCGGATTGTTGAACCATTTTTGCGACCTGAGTTTCATGATGTACCTATAGATCCACAACTGTTTGGCTTTGTTCACCCAAGCCACTGATTCCCAAAGAAACCTTGTCGCCTTTTTGCAGCCAAACTTGGGGTTTCATGCCAGCACCAACACCCGGGGGCGTTCCTGTGCAGATCAGATCTCCCGGCTCTAGCCTGGTGAATTCAGACATATAGCTCACGATGGTTTCAGCATCGAAGATCATCGTGCCTGTGTTGCCTGACTGCATGCGCTTGCCATTCACATCCAGCCACATGTCCAAAGCATTGACGTCGCCGATTTCATCAGGCGTCACAAGCACCGGCCCGGTTGGGCAGAAATTCGGGAAGGATTTGCCTTTGACCCACTGACCAGAGCGTTCCAATTGCCAGGCGCGCTCTGACAGATCGTTGACCAGAACAAAGCCAGCAACGTGATCCATCGCTTCGGACTTGCTGATGTTAAGCGCGGGCTTGCCAATGACGATGCCCAGTTCAACTTCCCAGTCCAGTTTAGTCATTTTAGGGCTAAACAGAATGTCGTCGTTTGGTCCGCAGTACGTCGATGAGGCTTTGTTGAACAAAATCGGTTCATCAGGAATAGCCATGCCCGCCTCTGCAGCGTGGTCAGAATAGTTTAGCCCGACGCACCAGATATTAAACGGCTGTGCAACTGGTGGCGCAAGGCGTTTTCCGGCGATGTCAGCAACTGGCAAGCTTTCCGGATCGACAGCGGCAAGTTTAACCAAGGCACCCGCAGCTAGGCTGCGTGGCCCAAAGTCTCCGACAATCGATGACGCATCACGCGGTGTGTTGTTTGCGTCGAGGATGCAGGGGATTTTGCGACCGTCACGGTCACCGTATCGCATCAGTTTCATTGCTTTTCCTTTTGTTTCGCGCCCCACCAGGTGTTGGCCAATGGCAACCCAGCGACGTATTTGTCTGACCCTAGGGCCTCTTGAATGCGCAGGCATTCATTCCATTTCACCATGCGTTCGGAACGGGTGAACGAGCCAACCTTAAGCTGTCCGCCGCCTAATCCGGTTGAAAGATGGCTGATCGATGCGTCCTCGGTCTCGCCGGACCGGGCCGAGACAATAGCGCCCCAATTCCGCGCACGTGCAGCTTTGAATGTGTCGATGCTTTCTGTGACGGTGCCGGCCTGATTGACCTTGACCAAAACCGCATTGCAAGCACCGGCTGTTGCCGCTTCTTCAACCAGATGCGCGTTGGTCACAAGGTAGTCATCACCAATGATCTGAACGCGGTTTCCAAAGCGCCGGGTGAATTCAATCATGCCTTCTGGGTCATCTTCGCCCAGTGGGTCTTCGATTGAGGCAATCGGATAAGCGTCGATCCATCCGCCAAGCATGTCAATCAGATCCCCGCTGTCCATGTCTCGGTTTTCTAGGGCCAAATTGTATTTGCCTGACTTGCCAAATTCTGATGCCGCAATATCCAGCGAAATCACAACACGCTCCCCTGGGGTCTCGCCGGCTTTCTCAATCGCGCTGACCAGTGTTTCCAGCGCTTCTTCATTGCTGTCAAAGACAGGCCACCAACCGCCTTCGTCGGCGACCCCGGCCAATTTGCCCTTTTGGGCCATGATATCACCGGCGGCAAAATAGATCTCGTTGGTGACTTCCATCACCTCTTCAAAACTTGCAGCACCGGGAACCATGATCATGAAATCCTGAATGTCTACGCGCCGGCCAGCATGGGCACCACCGCCAAAAATTTGAATTTCCGGCAGGGGAAGCGCTGGGGCGGTTCCATAGTGGTCAGCCACATGCCGCCAAAGCGGTTTTTTTGCATCTGCGCCTGCCGAATGTAGGACTGCCAACGAAGTGGCTACGGTTGCGTTGCCGCCCAAGGTTTCTTTGAGCGGTGACAAATCAAGCGCAAGAATAGCAGCATCCACGCCGGTTTGGTCGGTGCTGTTAAGACCCTTCAAAGCATTTGCGATAGGGCCGTTCACATTGGCAAGTGCGCTCTGAACATCTTTGCCCCCGAGGGCCGTACCCCCATCCCGCAGATCAATTGCTTCGCGTGCACCACGAGAAGCACCCGCCGGCGCAATGGCGCGTCCCAGAACACCGTTTTCCAACCGTACGTCAACTTCGACCGTTGGGTGTCCGCGCGAGTCCCAGACCCGGCGTCCCTTTATTTCTGAGATGGCCGTCACTTGCTCTGCTCCTTCATGATTTGTTTTAGCCTTTCGACAAATTCCGGGACCGAAGTGGCCGGTGTTGAAAGGAGATGTGTTGCAGCGATCCGCACAAAGGCCCGTTGTGGGTCATTCAGGTATTCCACCGGAGATTTTCCATCGACGCGCCCAAGCATTAAAGCCGGCAACAACTTGCACACGCGCGCTTCAAGATTTGTTGCGGGTTCCCAGTTCACATGTTCTTGGTAGGCGGTCCAGAATTCAGCCACGGACTTTAAAAGTTGATTGCAAGACTTTGGTAGATGAATTGCCTTTAAAAACAGATGGTTAAGGCAAAACGATGGGTCAAAGCTTGCGTCGCCCATGGTCGCACATTCGGCGTCAAGTAAAACGGGTCCCTTTGCGCGGAAAAGTATGTTTTTGGGGCTGACATCGCCGTGCACCAATACTTGATTGGATTGATAAAGCATGTCGGCCATTTCATCCAAAATCAATGAAAGCCCGGGGTGAATAGTCTTTGTGTGCACCAGATATGGTTCGATCCGCAGCGCGTAAAAATCATCTTGATTATGAAAGGGCGCAGCATCAAAATTTGGACCCGACGAAGCTGCGTGTACCTGACCCAAAAGAGCGCCGACCGCTTCAGGTTCTCCGCGCTTTGGTAGTGCGTTCAACAGGGCAGCTTTCCAAAGGTAAACATCGTCACCTGTTAGAAACTCCATGACGAAACCGTGCTGTTTTTCTGACCTTCCATATAGGGCCAGCGCACTGTCGGGCTGCAGTTCGGCGACCACTTTCAGCCAAGCGTATTCTGCGGCATTGCGGTGGACTGGCGCGTGCCAGTCTGCGGCGACCCTTAGCTTTGGCAGGGCAAATTTGATGGCATAGGACCTGCCACCAGCTTCAACGCGCGCGATGTCTGATGCGACGCCACCGGTCAAAGGAATGACGTCGTCAATCGCAGTGTCTCGGGTTATCCCAAGCTCTTCCATGATGGATACGCATCTGTCTCGCAGGTCAGGCATTCGGCCGTCCTCTGAATTAATGTTCACGTGAACATATCTACCAAAGAACAAATTTCTGTCAAGACACATCGGTCATCAATTGTTATAAGGCCCTAAAATGAAAGGCATAACTTGTCGCCACGCGTCACCATAAAGTCCATAGCCAAAGATCTTGGCATCTCGCACATGACAGTTTCGCGTGCCCTTTCGAATCATCCCAATGTGCTGAAAGAAACACGAGAAGCCATTCAGGAACATGCGCGCAAAGTGGGGTATGTTAAAAGTGCAGCGGCCAAAGCCATGCGCGGGGACGAAACGCGCATCGTTGGCCTTTTGCTGCCAAATATCGTCAATGAATTCTATGCGCGCTTTGCCAATACCATGGCGCTTGCTTGCGAAGAACAATCGTTGCAATTGATTATTCACCTGACTGGGGACGACATCGCTGCAGAAGAAAAGGCTCTGCAGCGTTTGCACGAAATTCAGGCTCAGGGTGTTGTTATGGTGCCGGCACCTGGACATTCAGAAACAGAATTGACCCATCTGAGGGCCATGTCGGTTATTCAACTCATTCGGCAAAGCGATACGGGTGAGGCCACGCCATCAATTCTTGTGAACGACCGAACTGCTCTAAAAAATGCCGTGGCGCATCTGGCCGCAGAAGGTCATAAAAACATTGCGTTCATCGGTGCAGATAGCCGTTTGTCCTCTGGTCGCTCACGACTGGCAGCCTTTCGTGCCGGGCTTGCGAGCGCAGGCATTCAAGAGGAACCTATGCTTGTCTGCACTGGTCCACCGTCTGCAGAAATGGGGTTGAAGCAAGCAAAGCGATTGATCGAGCAGAAAAAGGCCACGGCATTGATTTGCGGCGGGTTTGAAATCTCAAATGGTGCGCTCAATGCCTTGATGGATGCTGGCCTGTCGCCCAGTGGTCCCATGGCATTTGTCGGATATGGCGATCCGTCGTTTTACTCCTGGATCGGCGGCGGCGTTTCGACGATCAGCGTTCCCGTGGAAAGTTTAGCTTATAAAGCGGTCGAACTCTTGGGCCAGGCGGCGTTTGAAATACAAGAACATCGTTTTGACGCGGTATTGCTCGTCAGATCTTGAAAGTTTTCAAGCGGCCACACCGAAACCGAGGGGCGCACAATACACTCGGTTTCTCTGTCTTAGCATGGCGTTGATTGCGAGCTCATTGAAAACGATCAGAGGCAAACCTTGTTAGATCGACGTTTGAATTCCTCCCTTCTATCAAATCAGCCACGATTTGACCCGACTTTGGGGCCATCATCAGCCCATAGTGCGAGTGTCCAAATGCCGCAAAGAGACCAGGTTGCTGTTTGAACTCATCAAGCATTGGCAAGCTATCCGGAAAAGATGGACGGTGTCCGAACCATAAAGTGCGCTTTGTGACATCCAGATCTGGCAAGATTACACGTGATTGGCGTGTCATTAGGTCAGCGCGCTTTGGGTCAGCGGGTGCATCAATATTGCAAAATTCTGAAGCTCCTGCCACGCGAAGGCCATCAGCCATAGAAGAGGCGACTATTTTTGCGTCCATATCCATAACCGAATTATTAAGGCTCACACCCGGATCGGCGAATTCGACATGATAGCCGCGTTCCGCCATCAAGGGCAGTTTGATGCCCATGGGTTCTAGTAATTTGGCGCTCCATGCTCCGGCGGCCAATACAATCTTATCGGAGGCAAATGATTGGGTTTTGCAGTGAATTTTCCAGCCGTCGCCCTCGCGCTTTAAGGACTTCATTTCTGCTTGATGAAAAATAACGCCCATAGTTTGCGCCTTGTCAAAAAGAGCCTGCGCGATTTTTCCAGGTGCCCGCGCGCGCGCCTGACCTTTGATAAGGACTGCGGCCTTAAAATCTGTGCCCAGACTGGGCTCGATTTCACGTAATGTGTCAGAGCTTGCAAATTCAATGTCAGCGCCAAACTCGCGGCGCAATCGATAATCGATCGCAGTTTCATCCCATTGGCGCGCGGTGGTTTCGTTGCGAAAAGCATGCACATACCAAGCATCTTGAATAAGATCCTCGTGGCCCGTCCCCACTAAAAGTTGACGATAAAGTTCTATTGATGGCTCACATAGATGAAACATCGCCTGGGCGGACTTTTGAACCCTGTCTACGGATGTTTGGCGTAAAAAACTAAGGCCCCAAGGGATAAGCTTTGGCCACTGCGAAATATGGGGCTTTAAAACGCGGTGGCGTCCAAAAACAAGGCGTGGGATATTTTTCCAGATACCGGGCAGGGGCTGTGGCAGGACTGACCATGGCGAGATGATGCCTGCGTTCCCAAAGGACGCGCCCAGTCCTGGGGCTTCTTTGTCAATCAGTCGGACACTTAGGTTCCTTTCTGCCAGCGTTATTGCCGTGCAAATGCCAACGAGCCCCGCGCCTACAATCGTTACTGTTTGTGTCATCGATTAATTCGTAGCCTCTGCCTGGCGACGTGATAGCAATTGGGTGAAGATCACTGGGCTTGCGATTATTAGAGCGACCAAATCTGCTTGAAGTCCGGGAGCGATGAAAACGATCCCCGCGATTGCCGCAAGCACTCGATACATGGCATTCATCGGGGTCAGCCAATATCCGACCACCGCCGTAGAGAGTGCAACAACGCCAAGGATGCAGCTTGTGGCAGTATAAGTGAATTCCCAAAGGTCAAATCCAGTTGAAGAAACAATCAACAAAACCGGGGCGTAGACAAACGCCATAGGGGCCACAACCTTGCCCAGCCCAAGTGTAAATGCCGAGATGCCGGTGCGGAATGGGTTGGAATTTGCAATTGCGGCGGCGGCATAGGCCGAAGTGCAAACAGGCGGTGTAATTTCAGCAACAACACCATAATACAAGACAAACATATGGCTCGCGATTGGTGGAACCCCAAGTTGCGCGAGGGCTGGCTGAGCCACAGAAACCAGCATGATATAGAGCGCTGTGGTGGGAATCCCGGCCCCCATTAAGATGCAGGCAATTGCGATGAAAATCAGGCTGATAAACAAGGTCAGATCTTCAACGGAAAATAATTCCAACCCACCAAAGTTGACAAGGTTATAAAGATCGCCGCCCAGGTTTGACGCCCCTTGTGTCACCATAAACCCGATGCGGAAACCAACGCCCGTTGTATTTATAACGCCGACGACAATTCCAACTGCGGCAGATGCAGCGCCAACGGCTAATGCGTATTTGACGCCAGTTTCAAATGTCTCTGCCATCTCTGAAAGAGTGATCCGGTCCTGCGGGTTGAACGTGGCAATGATCGCACCCAGCACCATTGATGATGCAATCAGTGTGTCAAAACCGCCATTGCTGTATTTCCAAAGCGCAAAGGCAATAAATGCCGCGGCGTAAATCAGGGTTAGGGGTTCTTTTCGTCGGGACATGCCAGCAATGATCGACAGCGATATGCCGCAAAAGGCTGACATAAACGGGGTGTAGCCCGAGAAGAGCACGATCAATAACCCGAGCAGTGGCACGATATTCGCCCAGCCTTCACGCCAAACCGCTGCAAATTTTGGCAGCATTTCGTTGCTCAATCCCTGCAGTTTCAGACGACGCGCCATTAAATGCACAACGGTGAAAACACCAACATAATGAAGCACTGCCGGGAAGATCGCGGCGATGATGATTGTGGTGTAGGGTAGTTCAAGGAACTCAGCCATAATAAAGGCGGCAGCACCCATGATCGGAGGCGTGATTTGACCACCAGCAGATGCTGCGGCCTCCACCCCCCCTGCAAAATGACCGGGATAGCCAAGGCGTTTCATATTGGGGATGGTCAATGCGCCTGTCGAGACAGTGTTTGCAACAGAAGAGCCCGAAATCGTTCCGAAAAATGCCGATGATACAACTGAGACTTTAGCCGGACCACCTGTATAGCGACCCGCCAAAATGGTAGCGTTATCGATGAAAAGTTGACCTAGGCCAGTGCGCTGGGCAATGACGCCAAATAGGACAAAGTGGAACACGATGGTCGAGACAACCCAAAGCGTCACGCCGAAAATACCTTCTTGTGGGAAATACATCGAAGACACAAAAGTGCGAAACTTTACACCGGGGTGCTGTAGAAGACCCGGAAAGATGGGGCCAAACAGCGCATAAGACATGAACAAGCAAATGATAAGGGGTAGGACCCATCCTAGTGTGCGCCGGGCAATGTCTAGTACCAAGACGATCAAGATACAGCCAAACACCATATCGAAGTTGTTGGGGTTTCCCATACGGAACGTTTGCTCTTCGATCCCGAGAAACGGAATCCCGCGCCAAGCCAATCCCAAGTAAAGCGCAGAAGAGACACCAAGAACCATCAATAAGATGTCTAGATAAGGCACGCCACCAAGACGCATTGCGCCGGTCTTTAGATCATAAGCGGTTTTGCTTTTTGTAATTGGAAAGAAAGCATAAGTTAGCACGAATAGACCGCAAAGATGCCATCCCATGTGCCAATGATCTGGTGGAAGCGAAAAGCCCGCGGTCAAATAGTGATAAACCGCAAAAGTCAGTGCCACGGCTCGCAAAAGTTTGGCAAAGCCTGGGGCCACCTGGCGCGTCGCTGTGCCCTCGTCATATTTCTTTTCGATTTCAGCCAGCTCTTCAGCTGACAATTCACGCGAGTCTGCTTGCCCAAGGTCACTCATGGCCCACCCTTTTCAACATAGAATTTAAAGAGGGCGGCTAGACGAAGGTCTGCCGCCCAAAAGTCAAAGCAATTGCCAAACCTAGTTCAGAAGTCCCACTTCTTTATAAAACTTTTCGGCTCCTGGGTGCAGGGGAACACCCAAAGCCGCCACGCCGTCCAACGCTGTGTCTGCTGTGATTTGCTTACCTTTGGCATGGCCATTGTCCAACAATTTTCGGGTGTTGTCGTTCCACATAGCCTTGGTAATTCCATAGACCAGCTCTTCGCTCAGATCAGAGGACACGACCAACATTGCGGAAACCGCAGGAGTGTGTACGTCGTAATCTATGCCTTCATAGACACCAGCCGGAATTTTTGACGGGATGTAGGCCGGAATTATTTCATTGATCTTTTTTAGATCATCTTGCTCAAAGGAATGCAGTTCCATGCCTTTAGTAGAGGCGAGTTGCACCATTGCGGCGACGGGCCAGCCTGCCGCATAGAAATACGCATCCAGTTGTCCATCCGCGAGGCGTTCCGCGGATTGACTGTTGTTAAGCTCCGCCTCACTCATTTTGTCCCGGTTCACGCCCCAGGCATCCAGCATTTGCAAGACAGCAACTTGAGTACCAGAACCGGCCTGAGCTATGCCCACACGTTTCTCCATGAGGTCGCCGAGGTCATCAATCGATGAGCCTTTTGGCATCACAACATGTAGATCTTCTGGAAAAAGATTGGCGACGAGGCGCAGTTTGGGGTGTGGCTTTCCCTCGAATTTTCCCTCGCCAAGGTACATCGAACGCGTGACATCTGCTGCCGCTAGTCCGGCCTCCAGCTCACCGTTTTGCACCGCAGCATTGTTAAAGACCGAAGCCGTGGTTGACTGTGCAATGGCAATCAGCCCTGGCACGCCACATTGACCACCTTGGTCACAGGCGCGAGATCCCGGAGGAGACGAAATGCCGTTCGCGATGGTGCCACCGATGGGAAAGTATGTTCCGCCAGCACCGCCAGTGCCGATTCGAAAGAATGTTGGGTTCTGTGCAAACGCTGCACTTGCAAGCAAAGAGGAGGCAAGTAAAGCGCCAGCAAATTTGGTGAACTTAGTCATAAGCGATTCCCTGTTGATGTTTTCGTTTGAATTCTGTGATCCATGGCAACCAAGTGTAGCCAGAGCTTATATAATTACAAATTTTATATTCTTGCATTTTAATAAGTTTTACTTATTGATTGAGAGATGAATGTACCTCAGCTCTCTGCGTTTTGCGAAGTTATGAAGACTGGAAGCGTGTCGCAGGCGGCGCGCAATTTGGGCAGAACGCAACCAGCCATAAGCCTATCCATCAAAAGCCTAGAGGAAATTTTGGGTGTTACGCTTTTTCGACGCGAAGGACGCCAGTTGCTCCCAGTGCCAGAGGCGCAGTATCTCTTTGCGGAAGCTTCAAATATTCTTGCCAGATTAAACACCGTTAAAGGCACGATGAACAGCCTTTCGCAGGGCTTAAGTGGCGAACTAAATGTCTCGGCGATGCCGGGGCCTTCGACATATCTTTTTCCGCAGTTCATCGCTGAATCAACACGCAAAAATGAAAATATCCTTGTGTCATTATCGTCGCGGTCGACCCAACAAATTCGCGAATTGGTTGGGGCCCAGATGCTGGATTTCGGTTTTGCGGATGCCTCTGATGTTGTTGACCCAAACGCGCTTTACTCTGAAGAGGTCATTTCGGGCCAATGTCTTTGCGCTGTGCCGGCTGGCCACCCATTGGCCCGAAAATCCAAGGTTTCAATCAAAGATTTGGATGGTGCCCCTTTGGGAACGCTGCAATCGGGCCATCCGCTTCATCTGAAAACCCTAAAGGCCTTTGAGGAAAATGGTGCACAATTTCGCCAAAAGGTTGATAGTCAGATTATTCTGCCCATGATGCAATTTGTGAACGAGGGACTTTGCATTGTCATCACAGACCCCCTGTCAGCACTAACGCAGCAACAAACCCAGCCGTTAGGGTCGCGGATAACTTTTGTTCCACTGGCGGATCCGATTTTATACAACTACGCCATTTTGACGCCGCGCCACAGGCCAGTATCTCAGTTGGCCAAACGGATACTAACCGGATGGCGAGACCGGCTCGCCCTGTATTTACAAGGTCCTCAAGTGTAAGTGCTGCAGCGGGTAAGTGGCTTACAGATCAAGGACCAAGGTTTCTGATGACGCTGCTGGTACGGCACAGCAAATCAAAACCTCATCCGTATCATGCGCGGCGGTAACGGGAGCATTATAAGTCACATCCCCAGCAAGCTTTTTCGTCGCGCAATTGCCACATGTGCCGTTCCTGCAAGAAAACGCAGGGCTTAAACCTTGGGCTTCTGCGGTTGCCAAAAGGGTTTCATCACCCCGTTTCCAAGTGGTCTCCAAACCCGATTTATCAAACCTTACCCGCGCCTTTCCAGCAACGGGTTTTATCGCAGCTGCAGGTCGCGGGCCAGCGTCTTGGGCGCGGGATAGAGATGCTGGTCCAAAGGCCTCTGCAAATAGCCGGCTATCAGCCACCCCAAGCGCGCGCAGCATATCATAGATTGCTTGCATAAATGCAGGTGGCCCGCAGAGGTAAAAGTCATAGTCGTCAAGCAATAACGCCTGTTGGATCAGCCCCTTGGTTACATAACCAGAGGCATCAAAATCCACAGCTTGTTGTTCGTCTTTTCTTGGCCGGCCAATGACAGAAAGATAACGGATCTTCTCGGGTGCTAAAGCTTCGGCCTTGCGGAATTCTCCGTAAAAGGCACGTTGTTCCGTGGTTTGAGCTGCGTGGATAATTGTAAGCGGTCTTACATATCGCGTGCGCAGGCCTTCGTTCAGAACGTGGCGCGTCATCGCCATCATTGGGGTTATGCCGACACCACCCGCGATAAGCACAGCCGGTCGTTCTGCTTTGGGATCTAGGAAGAATGCGCCATTGGGGGCCTTAGCTGTGATAATGTCGCCAACCCGAAGGTTATTGTGCAGGTAATTGGAAACTGTCCCACTGGGCTCGCGCTTGACGGAAATACGATAGTTGGCGTCACCTGGCGCAGAAGAAACGGTATAAGATCGGGTCAATTCAGGGGCGTTTTCCGGGTCAACGCGCAGTGTCAGAAATTGCCCGGCTTCAAATGGCAGCAAAGGAATGTCGTCTGTAGCTGCGAATTCAAACGAACGGATCACACTGCTTTCGTCCTTTATTCCAACAACTTGCAGGCTACGCCATGCAACGCGATTTTTCTCGGCATCCATGCGCGCCTGTGATGTGGCCCAGTCATCCGCCATTAGGCTGTTCGGGGACCACTGGCCAAATTTTGCCCGAAAGGGCAGGGCGTCAGCAATGCGAATGCCGTGATCCAGAGCAAACCGCCAACCACGTTCTGCGCCTTTGAAGGCAGCAATTTCAGGGGCATCTTCCCACAACAGATCGACAGTTCCCGTCAGCATCAAAACATCGCCTGTTTGGAAGTCAGGGAAAATCAACCCAGCCTTGGGGTTCATAAGAAAATTGCCGATTGTATTGAAAAAATTGTTTCCCGAATAATCTGGAATGGTCAACGTGTTACCCTCGACTTTGACAAACCCAGCCCGGCCACCACGATGTGAAACATCTACGCCTTCAGATCGCGCGCCGTTTTCTCTTGAGATATAGCTCGATACAAAAAAAGTGTCACTTTCGCTGATGAGCGTTTGGGCGGCTGCATCGAATGTGCGGAAGTGATCAGGCTCTTCACGTGTAATTTCGGCGCGCGCTGGGCGTATGAAATTGACATCCCGGGTCTGAATATACTGTGGGCAATTACCGAAGGACTGAACGACATCTAGGTGGATCTCACCGTTATCATATCGGGCAACACGGGCATTCATACGGTTGCGGCGCCGGGTGCCCAATTCGATACCCAAAAGACCAATTGGCGCTCCGGCTTCGATCCCCTTTGAAAGCGGGTCCGCTGCCAATGGCTTTGCATTTAGGACAAGCTGACGATCTGAAGGAGAGACTATAGATCCTTCGCCTCCACTCAGAATAGAGGCCCAGGGCCAACCTTGATCATCAACACTGCCTATAACAATAAAAGGCAGCTGCTCAAAAAAGTTGCGGTGCTGCTCTGGCATGAAATCCCGAATGGCCATTTTCCCGATGGTTTCCATCCTGTCGCGCTTGCCGGCGCGCGTTTGGGCATCTTGCTCGCCCTTATGAAACGGCGAGGCGGCGGGCGAAATTTGGTCATCCATGGCGAACCTGCTTTGTCAAAGTTTATGCGCCCGGCCAGGGGATAAATATCCAGCCGGGCAACTGAATTAGGCAGTTGCTTCTGCGCGCAGACCTACCGCTGTGCTTGGCATCGCAACAAAACCTTCTAGGGCTTCGATATTTGCAAGCAAACGGCGCACATTTGGGAAGGGAGCAAGGGAAATACCACCTTCTGGCGCATGGGCTGTATAGCTATAGATCGCGATGTCCGCGATGGTCGGCGCCGCGCCAACGAGAAAGTCGCGCCCTTCCAGATGCGCCTCTAGTTTTCCCAAAACCTTAGCGGCTGTTGCGTGGGTGAAGTCGACATCTAACGGGGCTTTAAAGACATTGATCAAACGCGCCGCGGCCGGCCCAAACGCCAACTCGCCTGCTGCCAGTGTCAAAAATTTTTGCACCTCGGCCTCGGCGACAGGATCGGTTGGCATATAGGATGGGGCGTATTTGCGGGCCAAATAGATAAGAATGGCGTTGCTGTCACTTATGACAACGTTTCCGTCTTCGATCGCAGGGACCTGACCAAAGGGGTTTATGGCCAGAAAGTCATCCGCCTTATGCGCCCCCTTTGACATATCCACATTGATGACTTCGTGGTTGATGCCGGCAAGATTGGCGAACAGCACAACACGGTGCGCATGGCCGGAAAGTGGAAAACTGTGAATTCGAATGGCGTTGGACATTTAACGATCCTTTGGTTGACGGAGCCAGGATTGCTCTGGCGATAACAAAGGAATAACTTGAGATCATCACGGCTATAATATACCAAATTGTACAATCATTATGAACATATTGGCGTCAATGGATACGATCGAAGGCATGCGAACGTTTGTTGCGGTGGCAACGCAAAACTCCTTTACCAATGGGGCAAAGCAAGTTGGGATCAGTACCAAACTTGCCAGCAAATACGTTGGGCAGCTGGAAGAGCGTTTAGAGGCGCAACTTTTTCATCGCACCACCCGCAGCGTCACATTGACGGAAACTGGGGCGGCCTATTTTGACAGATGCCTGCCCCTGTTAGAGCAATTTGACGAATTGGAAGGGCTGGTACAAGAGACCCAATCCGAGCTTGCAGGTCGTATTCGCATCACCGCCCCAACTGGGTTCGGAGCGTCTCTGCTTGTGCGGGCTCTCAGGCCGTTTCAGGCGGCCCATCCCAAAGTGTCGATTGATCTGAATCTGTCAGATCATCATGTGTCGGTGATCGAAGAAGGATTTGATTTGGCGATACGGTTTGGTGAACTTAAAGACTCCAGCCTTGTTGCACGCAAACTCATGAACATGCGGGTGGTTTGCTGCGCGTCGCCAGATTACTTGGATCAACATGGGTTCCCAAACGAGCCTGCGGCCCTGGCGACCCATAATTGCCTGCTGCAAACAGTTGCCGGAAATTTCGATAATTGGGAATTCAAAGGCCTCAGCGGCGTGTACACTGTCGCAGTATCAGGCAATTTTCGTGCGAACTCTCCGCTTGCTATCGCCAATATGGCGGCGGATGGTCAGGGAATCGGGCGCGTGCCACTTTACACTGTTCAACCCTTCCTTGCCTCAAATCAGTTAAAGCTGATCTTTGAACCGCAAGAAGCCAAGGTCATTGGTCTTTATGCCGTTTATCCACCAAGTCGCCATTTGACCGCAAGAATACGCCTATTGATCGATCATTTAGCAGAACAATTTTAAGCTCCTCGCAAAGCGAGTGTTTGGTTTCGATCGGCCAAAAATGGATCCTGCTGGCCTCGTGTTCCAACTTCATATCGCGTTTTTTTTGCGTTGTGATAAGCAACGATTGCGCTTTGAAACGCGCCCCAAAACGCAAGCCCATGGTAAGGCGGGGTTCTGCAAAGCTTATCACGGTTTCGCTATTGTCCCTCGCCGGAAACTACTGGCCGTCGATTATGTTTGTTTGACGGCGCGATAAGTTGCGATTGCTGAATTCACTTGTTCCAACTGGCTGCCAGTCAATCTGCCCGGCGCACCAATCTTGCCCAAAATTCATGCGGATTCCCTTAATTTTCAACAGAAAAACCTTTGGCCGGTAAAAACTATTGACACAAGAAGCGCATAGCAGCATTCTTAATAGCGATACAAACGTTTCATATAACAGCACAACAGGGGAAGCCAAATGAAATACCTTGGACTTGTAGGCGCGCTAGCTGCTCTTAGTTTAACAGCACCAAACATGGTGGCAGCGAAAAGTGCGACCGTGCAGCAAATTGAAGATCGTGGAACCATGCTTTGTTCCGGCCACAACGGCAGCTATTTTGGATTTGTTGAAGTAAACGACAAAAACGAGTGGAAGGGTTTGGACATTGACATGTGCCGCGCGCTGACCACCGCCATTTTGGGCGATCCAAGCAAAGCCCAGATCGTGCCGCTGAGTTGGGCTCAACGCTTCCCGGCGCTGCAATCTGGTGATGTTGATGTGATCATCAAGGCAACCGGTTGGACCATGGGCCGCGACACTGAACTGGGTCTGCAGTTCTCTCTGCCTTACTTCTTTGGCGGCGCACAGTTTATGGCGCACGGCGATCTGGGCATCACGGATGCAAAAGATCTGGCAGGCGGCACAGTATGCGTCGAAGCCGGTACTACGATCGAACGTATTTCAGCGAACTACCTGAAGTCCATCGATACCGATGTGACTGTGGTTTCATACGAAAAAGCCTCTGAACTGCGTGCCGCGTATCTTGCAAATCGCTGTGATGCATTTGCCGCTTGGGGCCCATTCCTTGCCGTCCTTCGTGCCACAGAGATGGATAATCCCAACGCCCATACCATCCTGAACGATCAGCTTTCCTCCGAGCCGATTGCTGCAGCGATGCGTCAGGGCGATGAAGAGTTCGTTGACGTCGTTAACTGGATGTTGGCTTCTCTTTTGATTGCAGAAGAAGAGGGCATCACTTCGGCGAATGTCCACGAAATGGCGGCAAACCCACCAAACCCAAAAGTTGCACGTCTGCTGGGCGTTGACCCAGGCATGGGTGAACGTCTTGGCCTGCGTGATACATGGGCGCGTGAAATGATTGCTGCAGTGGGCAACTATGCAGAGATCTACCACCGCAATATCGGCGAAAATAGCCCATATAACCTCGAGCGCGGTCTGAACAATCTCTGGAGCCATGGCGGCGTGCTTTACGCTCCACAACTAGACTAATTGATCCTTCCAACATGCACTGGTCACCCCTTACCATTGGGGTGACCTCATTTCTTTACGGAGGAAACCATGTCTGCAGCGGAATTGCGCGCCCGCGCGCGTCGACGTCGGCTTATTATCCAATCCCTTATAATACTTGGCACTGTGGTCTTCATTTGGACAACGATTTCAAGTGCACGCACCAATTTGGCGGCGCTTGGCATTACAAGTGGCTACGGTTTTCTGGAACGCTCAACAGGCTGGGCATATTCCTTTTCTTTGATCGATCGCAACATTGACGACACCTATGCGCGTACGCTGACAATCGGCTTTATGAACTCGTTGTTTTTGGGCGGCATTTGTATTGTGCTCTCGACCATTCTGGGTTTTTTGATCGGGACGATGCGCGACATGAAAAACTTGGCGCTTGTTTCTGCGGCTTCGGTATTTGTGCAGACATTCCGAAATATTCCGCTCATCTTGCAACTGGTTTTTTGGTACGCAATTTGCATTCACATGCCGGGGCCGCGTCAGGCGCTAAGCTTGGGAGATTCAGTCTTTCTCTCCAACCGCGGCATGATGATCCCGACGTTGAACGTCGATGTCCAATATGGCGTCTGGATTGCGCTGGCCTCCATCCTTTTGCTGGTGATGCTCTTCCTGCGGAAGGTCAAGCTTGGCAAGCTGTTTGCCATTTGGGCCGGCGGCACGCTAGCCATGATTGTGCTGGCGGCGTTGATTTTGGTTCCTGCCGGCGAGGCGGCGGTTTCGACACCAGAGCTGAAAGGTCTGCGCTTTGTCGGCGGTCTGACTGTTTCAATTGAATTTGTGGCAATGATCATTTCCATCGTGCTCTACGGGTCTGCCTATATCGCCGAAGTTGTGCGCGGGGGACTTAAACAGGTTCCCACGGGTTTGATCGAAGCCGGGCAGGCGGTCGGGTTGAGTTCCGGGCAAATCTGGAGCCGTATCAAGATGCCAATGGCGCTCAGAACAGTTATCCCCCCCCTGGGAAATCAGTGGATATTCATCATGAAAGCCACAACGATTGGCGTCGCAATCGGCTTCTCTGATCTGTTTTACATTGTATCCACATCCATCACGCAGTCGGGTCAAACTCTTGAATTGATCGCGATTTTGATGGGGGCTTTCCTCTTGGTTAACTTCTCTATTGCGCAATTCGTCAACTGGCTGAATGCGCGTATGCAACTAAAGGCGCATTGATCATGACGATGGCAGTTACATCCTCCCCAAGTTCTCCTGGTAGAATGGAAAAATTCGTCGCCAAATTGCGGAAACGCGCCTTTGGTTCGATCCAAGATAGCCTGATTTCTGCGTTTGTCTTTGGTGTACTGGCTTATATCGCTTGGCTTGCCTTGGACTGGGCCGTCTTGACAGCGGTCTGGCGGGCCGAAGACGTCGCCAATTGCGGCCATGACAGTGGCGCGTGTTGGTCAGTTATCGCAGCCCGCCACCGTCTCATCCTCTTTGGCCTTTATCCGTTTGATGAACATTGGCGCTCGACATTAGCGTGCATTGCAATCATCGGCACCGTTATTGCCTCTTGTTTTCCATGGACCTGGACGGGCAAACGATTGTCCATCCTGTGGATTTTGGGCTTTGCTGCGTACTATCTCTTGATGGATGGGTCGCTTTTAGGCCTGACCCAGATTACAACAGACCAATGGGGCGGGCTGTCTTTGACCCTCTTTCTGTTCGCCTCGGTCGTTCTGTTGGGCATGCCAATGGGGCTAGGCCTTGCGTTGATGCGCCGGTCAGAAATGCCCGTGGTGCGCAGTTTCGCGTCGCTTGTCATCGATTTCATCAGATCTTTGCCGCTTTTGACAACCCTGTTCACAGCGGCGGTTGTGGTGCCAATCTTGCTGCCAGACTGGTTGCAAGGCGACAAGATCTGGCGTGTCATCATCGCCTTTGCGTTGTTCTTTGCCTGCTATCAAGCTGAAGTGTTCCGCGGCGGATTTCAGGCGATCCCGAAGGGGCAATTCGAAGCTGGCCGAGCGCTCGGTTTGTCCTATCTAAACATTCTGTCAAAGATTGTTTTGCCGCAAGTATTCCGACATGCATTGCCGGCAACAATCAACATGGTTGTTGTGACATTCAAAGAGACTGCGATTGTGATCATCATCGGTTTCTTTGATATCTTAGCTTCAGCCAACGCTGCCTTTGGTACAGCTGAATGGGCTCCGTACTTCATCGAAGTTTATGTATTTGTGGCCCTAATCTATTGGGCTTTCATCTTCTCGTTGGGGCAATACGGTGAGTATCTTAAAGGACGTATGAGCGTTTCTGCCCGCTAAAAAAATGGTCAGAGCCCTTTGCTCTGATCACTGCTCCAATAAAAAGCCCGGACCAGATTTTTCTTGTCCGGGCTTTTTGTTTATGGAAATCGGATAATTCTTATAGTTTGTTGATCGGAACTTTCAAAACCATATTGCCATCGGTGTCCTTTGGAACCTCACCCGCTCGCATATTCACCTGCAGCGAAGGGATGATGAGCTTTGGTACCGCCAATTGCGCATCTCTGGTTTCACGCATCGCAATAAAGTGTTCGCGGCTTGTTCCTTTTCCAACATGAATATTGTCAGACCGCTGCGCCCCGATGGTGGTTTCCCAAGCAATGGCACGACCGTTTGGCCCGTAATCATGGCAAACAAACAACCGCATCTCTTCGGGCAATGCGAGAACGCGCGCTATGGAATCGTAAAGTTCGCCCGCGTCTCCGCCGGGGAAATCAGCACGGGCTGACCCTCCGTCGGGCATGAACAATGTATCACCCGCAAATGCGGCATTCCCCATCAAATGCACCATACAGGCAGGCGTGTGGCCGGGCGTGTGTAGCGCCACACAACAAAGAGAACCAACCTGATAGGTGTCACCATCCTTGAAAAGTTGGTCAAACTGCCTCCCGTCACGGGCAAATTCAGTGCCTTCGTTAAAGATTTTCCCGAAGGTATCCTGAACCGTCAGAATATGTTCACCAATACCAATCTTGCCGCCCAGTTTTTCCTGAATATAGGGGGCGGCAGACAGGTGATCTGCGTGCACATGCGTTTCGATGATCCAAGCCAAATCAAGACCACGGGCGGTTATTTCAGAGATAATCGCATCCGCAGTCTCATAGCTCAATCGCCCGGCCGCATAGTCAAACTGCATAACAGTATCGATGATGGCACAGGCGTTGCTGGCGGGATCTATGACAAGGTAGCTGATCGTATTTGACTGATCGTCAAAGAAAGCTTTCACGTCGGGTAGTTTTTCAAGTTGAAGCGTTGGTTGCACAGCGATTGCCCCTGCTAATCTAAGACCACATCACCGCATGGCGTTTGCAATGAGAAAGAAAGTGCTGCGGCACCTGCACTGACCTCTGCGAGGTGGCTCACCTGAAGCGCTTCCAAAATATTGCTAAGCGTTTCTGGCTCTGGATGCTGCAACTGAACTTTTGACAACTTCACGCCCAAATCCTGTTGGCCCGTGCTGGGGTGCGGTCCGGGTGACCACTCGATAAATGCTGGCAACAGGCCACCCATTGGCAGGCTTCCGTCTTTTGGGACAGTTAAACGCCAGGACCGGTCGCCGCGTGTAAACAATACCACTTCGCCCAAATCAACGGGGCTCGCGGCGATCACAGCATCCAAATCGTCGGTCCCGACCACCCAGCACAGGGCGCGTGGGCGCTGTTTCAGACGGTCTTTTGTGGCTTGCTCGTCCATGCTGAACCAACGGGCGCGACCGGGATCAGCCGGTGCCTCAGGATCAATGGCAAGCAACTCGAAAAAACTTTCGTTGCCGGACTGCATGACGCAATTGTGCGTGCTCATTGCGTCATGTTTGCCGCCGCGTGGCACGGTCACGCCCAAAACGCTTTCCATCGCCAGGACACCTTGGTCCAATGAATCCGCTCCAATGGCGAAATGGTCGATCTTATTTTGCATGGTTACTCCGGTGCAATATTCAAAAGTGGCAAGGCCTTTGACAGGTCAGCTTTCAGGCTGTCCAATTCTTCAAAGCCAATGTTAAACCGGACAAGCTGTCCGTCTTCGTCCCAAGTGCCGGCATTGCGCTGCGGCGTGACAGGCAGAACAAGGCTCTCGTAACCACCCCAGCTGACGCCAATGCCAAACAGTTGCAACGCGTCGACAAAGGACCGAATTTGGCTTTTGTCACAGGGGTGAAAAACCACGCTGAACAAGCCTGCAGATCCCGTGAAATCCCGCTTCCAAAACGCGTGCCCTGGGCAGCTTTCGAACGCAGGATGCAGAATGCGTTTCACCTGGGGTTGTTGCCCCAGCCATTGCGCCATGTCGCGCCCAGCTTGATCAACATGAAGCATACGCATTTTCAAGGTACGTAGGCCGCGCAGGGCAAGAAACACTTCCTGCGCGCCGGTCTTGTCACCAACCGCAAATAGAGTCTTTCGAATGTCTTCAAAGTACTTTGCATTGCAGGCGATCATACCCAGCATGCAATCCGAATGACCGCTTAGATATTTTGACATCGACGCGACAACGACATCGGCACCCAAGGTGAGTGCATTGCAAAACACCGGTGTGGCCCATGTGCCGTCAAGGATCGCAGGAATATTGGCCGCACGCGCAACGCCTGAAATAGCCCGGATATCCGGCATTTCAAATGTTCCAGATCCGGGGGCTTCAAACATGATTGCACAGGTATTGTCGCGGATAAGCTTGCTAAGGTCTGCGCCAATCATTGGGTCAAAATATTCTGTTTCAACGCCAATCTGGCGCAACACGCCATCGCAAAAATTTCGGGTATTGCCATAAACATGGTCAGCAACCAACAGATGCTTGCCAGGCTGCGCGAAGGTGAGCAGCGTTATGGTAATGGCCGCCACACCAGAGGATGTCAGCGAAACGCCGTCGGCTTGCTCTAATTCGGCCAGCATATGTTCCAGCTGAAACGTGGCCTCGTTGCCATATCGTCCATAATACTGAGTGCCGTTTTCATAGCGCGCATCACGCGCTGCTTCGAAAGCATCCAGAGTATCAAAAACAATCGTCGAGCCAAGTTCCAACGGAAGGTTGACGTGTCGACCGTCTTTTCGGGCAGGGCGGCCCATGTGTACAAGCGTATCTGATAGGTTCTGTGAAGAATGCGGCATATCTTTCTCGCATCAAGTGTTTTTCAGAGGATGACAGTCCGAAAGACATGTGTCAACATATGGTATATACGTTTTATATAACGGCACAAAAAGGGAAGCGCGTGACTAAGAGCGTTACAAAGTTGACGGCCAGCCATTGGGGTGTGGGCGTCGCAACCGTAGAGAAAGACACATTGATTTCGGTTGAGGGGCACCCAAGGGACCCCGCGGCCTCGGAAATCAATGCAAATATTGCCAGCAGCCTAAATGGGGCCGCGCGCATCTTGCGCCCTGCGATTCGCAAAAGCTGGCTCGAGGGTGACACCAAAGCAGTGGCGCGAGGCCGCGATCAATTCGTCGAAGTCAGCTGGGACGCCGCGTTGCAGCACATCGCCAGTGATCTGACGCGCGTGCGCAATTCTTATGGCAATAAATCAATTTTTGGTGGCTCCTACGGATGGTCCAGTGCCGGTCGTTTTCATCATGCACAAAGCCAGCTGAAACGATTCCTCAACACGCAGGGCGGATTTGTGCGGTCCGAGGGCAATTATAGTTATAACGCAGCACTTGGTCTGCTGCCTCACATTGTGGGTCCATATCGGCAGCACGTGGCACAGGCGACGCGTTGGACCGTAATTGCAGAACACAGCGAGCTTGTTGTGATGTTTGGCGGTATGGCAGAGCGTAACACCCAGGTCAGCGACGGTGGCGTCGCGCGCCATCGTATGAAAGGCAATTTGGCGGCCTGCGCCAAGGCCGGTGTCGATTTTGTAAATATCAGCCCAATGCGCAGCGACGCAGCGGACATACTAAAGGCCAAATGGCTGCCTGCAAAACCTGGGTCAGACACCGCCTTGATGATGGGCTGCGCACACACGTTGTTGACCGAAGGACTGCACAATAAAGAATTTATGGAATGGTATACCGTTGGCTTTGAGAAAATCGAAACCTACTTGCTGGGCGCGGAAGACGGCATCGTTAAGTCAGCCGAGTGGGCCGCTCAAGAAACCGGCATCAGCGCACAGGAAATTCGCACGCTTGCACGACGAATGGCGTCTTCGCGCACAATGATTAGCGTGGCCGCAGGCGTGCAGCGGGCCGACTTTGGTGAACAGCCGCTTTGGATGGCAATTACATTGGCCTCGATGCTTGGGCAAATCGGCCTGCCCGGAGGTGGCTATGTGATCGGCTACGGCGTAAACGCCAACATCGGCAACATTGAACGACCCTTTAGGTGGGGGGCACTGTCCCAAGGCAAGAACCCGATTACCGAGTTTATTCCCGTTGCGATGATCGCCGAAATGCTGACCAAGCCAAATCAGCCCTTCAAATACCAGGGTCAGACACACACTTTCCCGGATATCAAACTGTTATGGTGGGCGGGGGGAAACCCATTTCACCATCACCAAGATCTGAACCATTTACATCACGCATTCCAGTCACCGCAGACGGTGATTGTGAACGAATTGAACTGGACCGCTACGGCGCGCCATGCGGATATTGTTTTGCCGATTGCGGCTGCGCAAGAACGCACAGATTTCGGCGCTGGCAAATCCGACAACGCTTTGGTGCCAATGCCGCGCCTGGTATCGCCAAGGGGCGAGGCGCGCGTAGAATACGACATATATGCCGAATTGGCCGAGATGCTGGGCAACGGCAAAGACTTTACCGCTGGCAAATCAGCAGAGGACTGGTTGCAGGCGTTATGGGCAACCACCCAAGACCGGGCAGCCGAAGTAAACGTCACACTGCCAAATTGGCAGGATTTCATCAGTGGCGACGTTCTTGATGTGCCAGACCCAAGCCCCGATCAGGTGTTCTTGGCCGATTTTCGGGCGGATCCTGTGGTAAACGCCTTACCCACACCAAGCGGTAAGATAGAGCTATATTCAGACAAGATTGCTGGCTTTGACCTGACTGATTGCAAAGGTCATGCGACATGGTTCCCACCTCGCGACATCGCCTTGGGTCTCAAGCAGAAATTCCCACTATATCTGATCTCAGGCCAGCCCAAGACCCGCCTGCATAGTCAGTTAGACAACGGCGATTATAGCGTTAGTCACAAAATTCAGGGGCGCGAACCTGTGCTGATAAACCCCGCTGATGCGGCTCTTCGCGGGTTATTGGATGGCGATATCGTCGAGATATTTAATGACCGCGGTCGTTGTCTGGCGGGGGCTGTGCTTTCAGACGAAGTTGCGGTGGGAAATGTATTTTTGTGGACTGGGGCGTGGTTTGACCCCGATTTTTCGGCCCCTCAGGCCAGAGACAGGCACGGCAATCCAAATGTGCTGACCCATGATGGGCGCACATCGTCCCTTACGCAAAGTCCAGCGTCCCATTCTGCACTGGTTGATGTGCGAAAATTCATCGGCGAACCACCTGATGTGCAGGTTCACAACCCACCTGCCTTTTATCAGCAAAAAAATACTGCTAAACGGTAAAAAATTGGATGAGTAGACAATGACTGACCAAGTGAAAAAAGAGCCCAAAGTTGACTCAACGCTGTCAAAAGGACTGTCTATTCTAGAAAATCTTGCCGCCGCCCAAAAAGGCAAAGGCGTTACCGAGCTTTCCAAAGAACTTGGTCTTACGAAATCCAATACTTTTCGACTTTTGCAAACTTTGACTACGCTTGGCTACGTAAAGCATGGCGAAGACAAATCCTATGCGGCCACCCTGAAAACCTGGCAAGTAGGTCGTTCGTCGGTCGAGAATCTTAACCTAAGAGAACTCGCTGCCCCTGAGCTGACATTCCTGTCACAGGAAACCGGCGAGGCGATCTATCTAGCGGTGCAGGAAAATCTATCGGTGATCTACATTGATAAAGTAGACAGCCAAAAACCGATCCGGTCTTGGAATGCTATTGGTGGCAGCGCACCCTTGCATTGTGTGGGCACAGGCAAGGCCATTCTTGCGGCAAACTATGACCGGATTCGTGACCAGATCTCTGGTTCGCTTGACCGATTTACGGATCGAACCCTGACCTCACTTGATGCGCTGGATCGCGATATAGAAGCCACGAAATCCCGTGGTTTTGCCTATGACACCGGCGAGTTTCGAAACCGCATCTTAAGTTTTGGGGCTGCCATTACCCTACCTAGCGGCGAAACTGTTGGGGCGTTGGGCATCTCATTGCCTGATATTAGCCTGCCTGAAAATGGGGCAGAGCGTTACGGGGCTTTGGTTGCGCATGCGGCTCGCAGCGTGTCTTCCAAATTGAGCCGCATCTAGACGCCTTAAGACTTTTGTTCGGGCATCTCGACGGGGCCGCCTTGTTTCACCCAATCTGAAAATCCGCTTTTCAAATGGGCGGCTTCAAAACCCATGTCTTGCAACGTGGCTGTTGTGATGGCTGAACGCCATCCCGAAGCGCAATGGAATACAAATTTCTTGCCTTCTTGGGCAAAGATATCTTTGAAATATGGGCTGTCTGGATCGACCCAGAATTCGATCATGCCACGGGGCGCATGAAAGCTGCCGGGAATAAACCCGCTTCTTTGCCGCTCGCGAATGTCGCGCAGGTCAACCACAACCACATCTGGCGAGTCCAACTGCGCGATTAAGTCAGCGGTTTCAACCTCTTCTATGCGCTCTCGCGCATCGTTGACCATTTGTGAAGAAGACATTTTGAGCTTCGACATATTATTGCTCCTGTGTTGATATATAGAACGCTTATTTCGGATATTGACACAACTATCTGGATCGTGCAACCTTTCAGCACGTCTTGTGCAATTCAAACTTGATGACCGGAGATTCTTAAATATGACAGGCAAGTCTGCAATTTCGCTTTGGGATGCTTCGGCACTTGAGCGAGACATTCGCGCCCCCCTGGCGGTTGATGCCGTAGTTGACGTTGCGATTGTCGGAGGCGGCTATACGGGTTTGTCTTCTGCATTACACTGTGCCGAAAAAGGCCTGTCGACCTATGTTCTTGAAAGCCAGCAAATTGGCTTTGGCGGATCTGGTCGCAATTGCGGATTTGTGAACGCCGCCTTGTGGCTGCCACCACAGCAGGTCCGCGAGAAACTGGGCGAAGTTTATGGACCGCGCTTCATCAAGCGTTTTGGGCTGGGGCCGGAAGTCGTCTACTCTCTCGTCGAGAAACACCAGATGCAATGTGAGGCAGCGCGCGTTGGCACCATTCATGCCGCGCATTCGCCCGCAGGGTTCAAAGAGCTGCAAGACCGCCACAACGAGTGGCAACGGTTAGGCGAGCCCGTTGATTTACTCAGCCGCGAACAAGTTTCCGAACTGATTGGCACCACATCGTTTTTTGGCGGGTTGGTCGATCAGCGTGCGGGAATGATCAATCCGATGGGCTATTGCCGCGGCCTCGCGCGAGCTGCGATAGGCGCCGGTGCGAAAATCAGCACCGGCGTCACAGCAACCAAACTGCGCAAGGACGGCGCGCTTTGGAAGGTCGATACAGATCAGGGGACTGTCACCGCAAAATCCGTGATTTTGGGCACCAATGCCTATACTGACACTCTTTGGCCGAAGCTGAACCGCGTCTTCACCAAAATCCACTACTTCCAGCTTGCCACCAAACCACTTGGCCCAGAGGCCGCACATATATTCCCCCAACGGCAGGGGCTTTGGGACACCGGTTCCATAATGTTTAACCTGCGTCGTGATGCATATGATCGGTTGATCATTGGCAGCATGGGCAAGGTGTTTGGCGATCCATATTCAGGGCTGTCACAGCGCTGGGCACGCAAACAGCTTGCGCGTATCTTTCCAACATTGGGACCGGTCGAGTTTGAAGAAGCCTGGCATGGCCAAATCGCCATGACACCGGATCACCTGCCGCGAATCTATGAGCTGGAAGACAACCTGTTTACTGCCATTGGCTATAATGGACGCGGCATCACCACTGGCACGCTGTTTGGCCAAACCATGTCAGACCTTCTGACCGGTATGGATCGCACAGACCTGCCGCTGCCAATCACAGCCTTATCCACGGTCCCAACAGCGCCGATCATGTCGCGCGTGTATCAGACCGCCTTTACCGCAAATCAAATCCTCAAGAGCATCTGAAGATCATGACAACATCAATGAACCGTATTGGCGTAGATATCGGAGGTACATTTACCGACGTTGCGCTGCAATACTCTGGTGGGCTTTCAACCTGCAAAGTGTTGACGAACTACAGCCACCCAGAGCAAGCCATTTTGGACGGCATTAAGCTGGCGGCTGAAAAGGCGGGCATCGCCCTGAATGATATTGGTCAAGTTATCCATGGGACAACGCTTGTCACCAATGCGCTGATCGAACGTCGCGGCGCAAAATTGGCCTTTATCACCACCGAAGGCTTTCGCGATGTGATCGAAATGCGCTCAGAGAACCGCTTTGAGCAATATGACCTGAACCTGTCGCTCCCCAAACCGATGGTGCCTCGCCAAGATCGTCTGACGTTGAACGAACGCATGGGGCCAAACGGCGAGGTTTTGTTGCCGCTAGATCCTGCCGAAGTCGACGAAATGGTACAAACCGTGCTCGCTGGCGACTATGAAGCCGTCGCTATCGGGTTGATGCATTCCTATGCCAACAACGCGCACGAAGTTCAGATGGCAGAGGCACTTCGGGCTGCGGCTCCGGAATTGTCGATTTCGATTTCGTCGGTGATTTCACCACAAATGCGGGAATTGCCGCGGTTCAATACCGTGATTGCAAACGCCTATGTTCAGCCGCAGGTCGCTGACTACCTTGGCCGTCTGGTGGCACGCTTGACCGAAGAAGGGCTGGATGCACCAGTCTTTATGTTGCATTCAGGCGGTGGCTTGATTTCAGTTGAAACCGCTGCGGAACAGCCGGTGCGCTTGCTTGAATCCGGCCCCGCTGGCGGGGCGATTTTTGCCGCAGATTTCGCCAGAGCACATGGTCTGAATTCAGTGCTTTCCTTTGACATGGGCGGCACAACTGCAAAAATTTGCCTTATTGAAGACGGCGCGCCCAAAACCGCTAATACCTTCGAAGTGGCCCGTACCTATCGTTTCAAAAAAGGCTCCGGAATGACCGTGTCCACGCCGGTGGTTGAAATGGTTGAAATTGGGGCCGGGGGCGGCTCAATTGCTTCCATCGACTCTTTAGGCCGCATTCAGGTTGGACCCAGATCAGCCGCATCCGAGCCCGGACCCGCCTGCTATCAAAAGGGTGGTACAGAACCCACGGTAACAGATGCAAATCTGCTGCTTGGTCGTCTGGACCCCGACAACTTTGCTGGCGGGGCCATTCCGCTTTCAGCGGCAAATTCCGACAGCGCCATTGCGGCGAAACTTGCTGATGAACTTGGCACAAGCACCGAAGATGCGGCCTTTGGCGTGACCGAAATGGTCGATGAAAATATGGCAAATGCCGCACGGGTCCATACTGTGGAAAACGGGCGTGATATCGAACATTTCACCATGATCGGCTTTGGCGGCGGTGCCCCATTACACGCCTGTCGGCTGTGCGAAAAACTTGGGATCGACGATCTGCTCATCCCGCCCGGTGCCGGGGTTGGCTCTGCCATCGGTTTTCTGAAAGCTCCATTCAGCTATGAGGCCACCCGCGGCCTGTTTCAGCACTTGCACCAATTTGACGCCCAAGCTGTCAATGCAGCATTGCAGGAACTCGAAAACGAAGCGCGCCTGTTTGTCGAAGCAGGGGCCAAAGACGCGCCTAAAACCTCGCGGCTCACCGCCTTTATGCGCTACTCTGGCCAAGGCTGGGAAATCCCGGTTTCTCTGCCTTACAAAGAGTTCGCAGATGCAGACAAAGCAGAGATCCTGGTGGCATTTGAAGCCGCATATCAAACGCTCTTTGGACGCATTATTGATGGCCTGCCTATCGAAATCACGAATTGGTCACTGGTGGTTGCTTCGGTACTGCCCGACGTTGATCGTGTGACGCCTCACGGGGCAGGCAAACCCGCCGAGGAACTGCGCAGCCGTTCGTTTTATGACGCGGCCCAACGGAAACAGGTCACCGCTCGCGAAATCGCCCGCTCTGCCATGACGCCAGGAGCTGTGGCCGAAGGCCCCGCGGTCATTGTTGAAAATGAAACAACCACCATTGTGACCTCGGCTTATCGGGCCATTGGTCAGGGCGACGGAAGTTTGCTTTTGCGCCGTAAAGGAGACACAGCATGAGCCCTACAGCAATTGACTTTCAGGTCATGTGGAACCGCCTTATTGCAGTGGTCGAAGAACAAGCGACTACCCTTATTCGCACGGCCTTTTCCACATCGGTGCGCGAAGCAGGCGATCTGTCAGCGGGCCTGTTTGACCGCCAAGGGCGCATGCTTGCCCAAGCGGTTACCGGAACACCAGGCCATGTAAATGCGATGGCTGAAAGCGTGACTCATTTTGTGCGCGAAATCGGCCTTCAGAACACTTACGAAGGCGACGTTTTTATCACCAATGACCCATGGCTTGGCACCGGGCATTTGCACGATATCACCGTGGTTTCGCCAACATTCCGCGACGGTGTCCATATCGGGTTCTTTGCTTGCACAGCGCATGTTGTTGATATCGGCGGTCGCGGTTTTGGCCCGGATGGGAACGAAGTTTATGAAGAGGGGCTTTTGATCCCCATCATGAAGTTTGCCGAGCGTGGCACCGTTGCGCAGCATCTAATCAGCATTGTGCGTGCCAATGTACGCGAACCGGATCAAGTGGTCGGGGATCTGTATTCCTTAGCCGCTTGCAACGAAGCGGGCGATCGTCGGCTGCAAACCATGATGGGCGAATTTGGCATTGCTGACCTCGAAGGTCTGTCTGAATTTATCATCGAAACAAGCCGCAAAGCCACCCACGAGGCGATTGCTAAAGTGCCTGACGGCAGTTTCCAGCACAGCATGCAGGTTGATGGTTATGACGCTCCAGTGCAAATGGTGGTCAGTCTCGATATTTCAGGCGACAAAATCAAAGCAGATTTTGATGGCACCTCTGGCATGAGCCGTTTTGGCGTCAACGTGCCCGAAGTCTATACCCGCGCTTATGCGTGTTATGGTCTGAAATGTGCAATCGCGCCTCAGGTGCCCAACAACACTGGCTCGCTTGAGCCCTTTGAAATCACCGCGCCCGAAGGCTGTATCCTAGCCGCCAAGCGACCTGCGCCCGTGTCGGTGCGCCACGTCCTTGGGCATCTCGTTCCTGATGTTGTGTTGGGCGCGTTGCACCAAGCTTTGCCCAATACCGTACCAGCAGAAGGCGCAAGCGCCCTTTGGAACATCCAGATCTCCGCACGGGCAAGCGATCCAGACAGCAATTTGCCCAACAAAGAAGTGCTGATGTTCAATTCGGGTGGCACAGGCGCCCGTCCAGCATTGGATGGTCTGTCAGCAACAGCCTTTCCATCAGGCGTGTCAACCATGAGCGTTGAAGCCACTGAACATGTTGGCCCGATCACCATTTGGCGCAAAGACCTGCGCGAAGGCTCGGGTGGCGCTGGCGCATTGCGCGGAGGGCTCGGTCAGATGATCGAAATCGAGCCGCGTGACGGCTATGACATCTATTTCAACGCTATGTTTGATCGTGTCGAAAACCCGGCACGGGGCCGCGATGGCGGCGGGCCAGGGGCCAAAGGCAACGTCGAATTGGCCGACGGCACCAAACTGCGGAGCAAAGGCCGGCAATTGGTGAAATCAGGCCAGCGTCTCAAACTCAGTTTGCCCGGCGGCGGCGGTTACGGCGATCCAAGGGCGCGCGAAACCGCCCGCATTGCCGACGATCTCGCGGCCGGATTGATCACAAAAGAACAAGCAAAATCTGACTACGGTTTTGAAGAATAATAGGAAAAGATGATGAACGATAAACCAATTGCACTTGTAACGGGCGCTGCCCAGGGCATTGGCTACGCTTGTGCCGAAGCCCTTGCCGAAGACGGCTATCGCGTGGTGCTTTCTGATATCAACGAAGCAGGGGCTAAAGCCGCAGCCGAAAAACTCGGTGCAGACGCCATCGGTCTGAAATGTGATATGGGTGATATCACTGAAATCAATGCTGTCATCGATCATATCGAAGCTGATATTGGTCCGATTTCGGCCCTTGTGAATAATGCAGGCATTGCCAAGCCGGGCGACTTTCTTTCCTATGATCTGGACGCCTTTGAGAGCGTGTTAAATGTGAATCTGCGCGGCGTATTTATCGCCATGCAGCGCGTCGCAAATACGATGTTGGCCAAAGGCATCGAGGGGGCAATTGTCAATATGTCCTCGATCAATGCCCAGGTCGCTATACCTTCAATCCCGGCTTATTGCGCCTCCAAAGGCGGGGTGAACCAACTGACAAAGGCTGCAGCGCTTTCCTTGGCCAAACACAATATCCGTGTGAACGCTGTAGGCCCTGGTTCCATCGACACCGAAATGATGGCGGGGGTGAACGCAAACCCAGACGCCATGAAAATGGTGATGTCTCGCACACCGTTGCAACGGGTCGGCGGCGCACGTGAAATTGGCGACGTTGTGGCCTTCTTATGCTCCCAAAAATCAAGCTACATCACTGGCGAAACCATCTATGTCGACGGCGGACGTCTCGGCATGAACTATACCTGTTAAGGGGATGACCGTGTCACGCTACGCAGAAACATATGCTGATTGGCAAGCCAATCCCGTGGACTTTTGGGCGAAAGCTGCCGAGGATATCGATTGGTTTTCTCCTGCAACCCAGACCTTCAATGCGGAAAAAGGGGCTTATGGCCGCTGGTTTGACGGCGCGACCTGCAACACCTGCTATAACTGCATAGATCGCCATGTCGAGGCAGGCCAAGGTGCCCGTACCGGCTTGATCTATGACAGCCCGGTAACCGGGGGATCTGCCAGCTATACTTTTGCTGAAATGCAAACTCAGGTTGGTGCGCTTGCGGCTGTGTTACGTCAAAGTGGCGTGGCCAAAGGCGATCGCGTTGTGATTTATATGCCGATGGTCGCCGAAGCCATTTTTGCGATGCTGGCCTGCGCACGCCTTGGGGCCATTCATTCGGTTGTGTTTGGTGGGTTTGCAGCGCAAGAGCTTGCCACACGCATTGATGACGCGGCCCCCAAGGCCATCATTTCTGCGTCCTGTGGCATCGAACCGGGGCGGGTGATCGCCTATAAACCTCTGTTGGATGCGGCAATCGAGCTGTCAGAAAACAAACCAAAGCATTGCGTCATTTTGCAACGAGAGACGCAGCTTTGCACTTTGGTCGCGGGGCGAGACATCGATTACGCCCAAGCTGTCGGCTCAGCAATTGAGACGGGCCAAAGCACAGAATGTGTACCAGTCGCCGCCACAGACCCGCTGTATATTCTATATACCTCTGGCACGACGGGCCAACCAAAGGGTGTGGTGCGTGACAACGGTGGCCATATGGTCGCCCTGAAATGGAGCATGCAATACCACTATGGTTTGACCCCCGGCGATGTGTTTTGGGCCGCCTCTGATGTGGGCTGGGTCGTTGGCCATTCCTACATTTGTTACGGACCACTTCTGCACGGCTGCGCCACAGTGGTCTACGAAGGCAAACCGGTCGGCACGCCTGATGCAGGCGCATTTTGGCGTGTTATCCAAGACCACAAAGTTGCTGCGCTGTTTACGGCACCTACCGCCTTCCGTGCGATCAAAAAAGAAGACCCAACCGGTGCTCTTATTGCGCAATATGACCTTAGCAATTTCCGCACCTTGTTCTTGGCGGGCGAACGCTCTGATCCGGCGACGATCACTTGGGCGCAAGACCATCTCGAACGGCCGGTCATTGATCATTGGTGGCAAACAGAAACCGGGTGGGCAATGTCCGGCAATCCAGTGGGCCTTGGCGCATTTCCGATTAAACTCGGCTCTCCGGGCAAACCGATGCCGGGTTATGACATTCAGGTATTGGATGACGAAGGCAACGAAGTGCCCAACGGCTCTTTGGGAAATATCGTCTGCAAATTGCCTTTGCCCCCATCCGGTTTTCCAACGCTTTGGAAAGCCAAGGATCGGTTCCACACGTCATATATGCAAGAGTTTCCCGGCTATTACGCCACTTCTGACGCCGGCATTATCGACGAAGACGGCTATGTTTTCATCATGGCGCGCACAGATGATATCATCAATGTTGCAGGCCACCGCCTGTCTACCGGGGCCATGGAAGAAGTCATTTCAAGCCACCCTGATATCGCCGAATGTGCGGTTGTTGGGGCTGCAGATGCCCTAAAAGGGCAAATGCCTCTCGGCTTCTTTGTTACAAATGACAATGTGGACCGCGAGGCGGATATTCTTGAAAAGGAATTGGTCAAACTCGTACGTTCCAAAATCGGAGCTGTCGCAGCCTTCAAGATTGCAGTTCAGGTCCAACGTCTGCCTAAAACACGTTCTGGCAAAGTGTTGCGCGGGACGATGCAAAAAATCGCAGATGGTGTAAGTTATAAAATGCCGGCGGCGATCGACGATCCGGCTATTCTTAACGAAATTTCCGACGCTTTGGTTGCGCGTAATTTAATTGGAGAACCTGCATGATCGAACGGATGCACACAGGCGAACGTATGAGCAAGATCGTCAAGCACAACGGTACAATTTACCTTTGTGGACAGGTGGGTGCAGGCGATACGGTCGCGGAACAAACCCAAGATTGTTTGTCACGTGTTGATGGGCTTTTGCGCGAAGCTGGCTCTGATCGCAGCCACATTTTGCAAGCCATAGTTTGGCTATCAGACATGGCAGACTTTGCTGAAATGAACGCCGTTTGGGACATGTGGGTCCCCGCAGGTCATGCCCCCGCGCGCGCGTGTGGAGAGGCAAAACTCGCCCGCGATGCATTGAAAGTAGAAATAATAGTGGTCGCCGCAGAAATAGGCCAAACCTAACAGGGAGAATATCGATGACAGCCGCCGTACAAATGAAGTCCGTGAACAAGTTCTATGGAACTTTTCACGCCCTAAAAGACGTCAATTTATCCGTTGCCAAAGGTGAAAAGATCGTAGTTTGCGGGCCGTCTGGGTCAGGTAAGTCCACGATGATCCGCACGATTAACCAACTGGAAGAACACCAGTCTGGGGACATTTTGATCAATGGCGAGCCCATCAATGCAGACGCGCCAAATATTGAAGAAATGCGGCGTGAAGTTGGGATGTGCTTTCAGCATTTCAACTTGTTCCCGCATATGACAATTCTTGAAAATTGCACCCTTGCTCCAATGTTGGCGCGCAAGATGTCTCAGTCTGACGCCGAAGAATTGGCGATGGGCTACCTAACCAAAGTGCAGATTGATAACCAGGCAGAAAAATACCCAGGTCAACTTTCTGGTGGGCAACAACAACGCGTTGCCATTGCACGCGCGCTTTGCATGAAGCCGGAAATTCTGTTGTTTGATGAACCAACGTCAGCGCTAGACCCTGAAATGATCGGCGAAGTGCTGGATGTTATGACAACACTGGCCGAAGAGGGCATGACCATGATCTGCGTGACCCACGAAATGGGATTTGCGCGCAAAGTGGCAGATCGTGTGATCTTTATGGATGCGGGCACCATCATTGAAGAAAGCGATCCCGAGAGTTTTTTCAACGCACCCAAAAATGAGCGCACGCGCAACTTCTTGGACCAAGTGCTGTCGCACTAGGCCTGATTGGCTGTCCATATTATCGGCAAAGGCTGTTTGCGGCCTTTGCCAATCTGCTTTGAGCCCAGCGTGACTTACGCGATCAAAGCTCAGACATCTCCCCAACCAGAAATATCAGAAATAGTCGGAAAACTCTTGACCTTCCAGTAACTGGAATGCCTAAGTGCCATGTCGAAGCCGGTTCCGAAACTCGGTTCAGGTATCCCGTTCAGGAGACGACAATGGCAAAACCCGAACACGTCACGCTTGCCATTCAAGGCATGTCTTGTGCGTCCTGTGTTGGTCGCGTTGATAAGGCTCTCGCAGCCGCAGAGGGTGTCTCGGAGGTTTCGGTTAATCTGGCCACCGAAACGGCAACAATTCATTATTTGCCAAACGCCACAAGCCCAACCTTGCTTGCCAAAGTCGCTGATGCAGCAGGCTACCCGGCCACGATCTCTGACATGTCCGACCGCAAAGAACAGGCTGAACGCCGCGACCGCAAAGCCGCCGAAACACTGGCCCTGCGCCGTCAGCTTGGTCTCGCAGCTTTGCTGACCATTCCTGTGTTCCTCTTGGAAATGGGCGGCCACGCCGTGCCAGGTTTTCACGCCTTTATTGGTCAAACCATCGGCCACAAGGCCAGCTGGATTATTCAATTTCTACTGACCAGTGCCGTCTTACTTGGGCCAGGCCGGTTGTTTTACTCCAAGGGATTTTCTGCTTTGAAAAAGGGCGCGCCTGACATGAACAGCCTTGTGGCGCTGGGCACAGGTGCGGCCTATTCCTATTCCGTTGTGGCGACCTTTTTGCCAAATGTGCTGCCCAATCAGGTCCGTGCCGTGTATTTCGAAGCTGCCGCGGTGATTGTCGTGTTGATCCTGCTGGGCCGTTATCTCGAAGCGCGAGCCAAAGGGCGCACCGGCGCAGCGATCCAGAAACTGCTGCGTCTGCAAGTACGCACCGCTCGCATAGAACGCCAAGGGGCCATCGACACAATTGACATAGAGGCACTGCAGGTCGGCGACATGGTTGTGGTGCGCCCCGGCGAACGCATCGCTGTGGACGGCAAGGTCATCGACGGCGAAAGCCATGTCGACGAAAGCATGATCACGGGCGAACCGCTGCCAACCTTTAAATCGGCGGGCGCGTTGGTGACGGGGGGTACGGTGAACGGTGTCGGCAGTTTCAAATTTCAAGCCACGCGGGTAGGGGCCGACACAACATTGTCGCAGATTGTGCGCATGGTCGAAGAGGCTCAAAGTGCCAAATTGCCCATTCAGGGCATTGTTGACCGGGTCACGCTATGGTTCGTGCCTGCCGTAATGTTGGCCGCAGCGTCGACGGTATTGGCCTGGCTTTTCTTTGGGCCTGACCCAGCCCTGACCTTTGCTCTGGTCGCGGGTGTGTCGGTCTTGATCATTGCCTGCCCCTGCGCCATGGGACTGGCGACCCCCACCTCAATTATGGTTGGAACAGGCCGCGCCGCAGAACTTGGCGTGCTGTTTCGCAAAGGTGACGCATTGCAAAGCATGAGCTCTGTTGATGTGATCGCATTTGACAAAACCGGGACCCTGACTGTTGGCCGACCGGAACTCACCGCCTACCACGTCGCCGATGGCTTTGATCCTGACAGTGTGCTCGCCAGCATAGCCGCCGTCGAAGAGCTTTCCGAGCACCCGATTGCGCAGGGCATTGTGCGCGCCGCAAAGGCGCAAAACCTTGTGATGCCAAAGGTTTCTGACTTCAAGTCTGTCACCGGCTATGGTGCAATGGCAATGGTGCAGGGTCAAAAACTCATCGTAGGTGCCGATCGCTTTATGCAGCGCGAAAATATCAATCTTGGGGAATTGGGTGATCGCTCTGCGCACCTGGCCGCACAGGGGCAAACCACATTTTTTGCCGCGATCGATGGAAAAATTGCCGCTGTGCTTGGCGTGTCTGACCCCATCAAGCCAGAAAGCAAAGCCGCGATAGCTGCGCTCAAGTCCTTGGGTCTGACGCTGGCGATGATCACCGGTGACAAAATTCAGACCGCCAATGCCATTGCTGCTGAAATCGGTATTGAAAAAGTGTTCGCTGATGTCTTGCCAGCAGGCAAGGGCGCGGCGCTGAAATCGCTTGCAGCTCAGGGGCAAAAAGTTGCCTTTGTTGGCGATGGCATCAATGATGCACCGGCCTTGGCGCAGGCGGATGTCGGGATTGCCATTGGCACCGGCACTGATGTGGCCATTCAATCCGGCGATGTTGTTTTGATGTCCGGGGATCCTCGGGGGGTTGTGACTGCCCTGGATATCTCGCGCCGCACTTTGGCCAATATCCACCAGAACCTGTTCTGGGCCTTTGGCTATAACACCGCGCTGATCCCTGTGGCCGCTGGTGTGCTTTATCCGGCCTTCGGCCTGTTGTTGTCGCCGGTTCTGGCCGCCTTTGCTATGGCTCTGTCGTCGGTCTTTGTTCTCACCAATGCGCTGCGTTTGCGGAAAATCCCCGCAGCCATAGACAGCCTCGGCGACCCAAGCTAAGGAGCGCACCATGAATATCGGAGAAATATCCCGCCTATCAGGCCTGCCCGCCAAAACCATTCGCTATTACGAAGACATTGATCTTGTCACACCTCAGCGCAGCGCAAACGGGTACCGCAGCTTTCGCGATAGTGACTTGCACAAATTGGCCTTTCTGGGTCGCGCCCGGGCTTTGGGTTTCACCATCGAAGATTGCCGTACTTTGCTGGCACTTTACGAAGACGAAAGCCGAAAAAGCGCCAGCGTGAAGCAGGTGGCTCAACAACATCTCGCCAAGATTGACGACAAGATTTCCCAACTTCAGGCCATGCGCACAACTCTCAGCCATCTGGTGTCAGCCTGCGCGGGCGACAACCGCCCAGATTGCCCGATCCTCGAAGACCTCGGCACGCTAGAGGCCAACGCATCAGACAGCGAATGACCGGTGTCAAAAGCTAAGTTTTTTGCCTAAGCTGCACTGAAACTGTCCAAAAGACACTGAAACTGTCCAAAAGAAATGTGCCGCTGATGAATATTCTCTACATCATGTTTGATCAGCTTCGGTTTGATTATCTCAGCTGCGCGGGTCATCAAAGTTTGCAAACGCCTCATATTGACCGGCTTGCGCAAATGGGCGTGCGATTCACCAATGCGTACACGCAGTCCCCCGTCTGCGGGGCCGCCCGGATGAGCGCCTATACAAGCCGTTATGTCAGCTCACACGGGGCACAGTGGAACGGCCATCCCCTGCGCGTTGGCGAACCCACCCTCGGCGATCACCTGCGCGAGGCCGGCATGGGGTGCTGGTTGATCGGAAAAACCCACATGAACGTGGATGCCAAAGGCATGGCGCGCCTCGGTCTAACGCCAGACAGCATCATTGGTGCCCGTCAGGCAGAATGCGGGTTTGATGTCTATGTGCGTGACGACGGCCTTTGGGCCGAAGGCCCCTCTGGCCCCTATGACACCAAGCGCAGCCCCTATAACGAATATCTAAAGTCCAAGGGATATGCCGGTGAAAACCCTTGGGTGGATTTTGCCAATGCGGGCAAGGATGGTGACTTTATCGCCAGCGGCTGGTTCATGGAAAACGCCGACAAACCGGCCAATATCAAAGAAGAAGACAGCGAAACCCCTTGGCTGACGACCCAAGCGATAGAGTTCACCAAACAGGCCACTGCCCCTTGGTGTGCCCATGTCAGTTATATCAAACCCCATTGGCCCTATATTGTGCCCGCACCCTATCACGACATGTACGGCCCCCAAGACATTCAGCCCCCGGTGCGCGCAGATCACGAATTACAGGACCCGCATCCCATATATCAGGCCTTTACAAATGGCAGGATCGGCCAAAGCTTTGCGCAGGACAAAGTGCGAAATAAAGTCATTCCCGCCTATATGGGCTTGATCAAGCAGTGTGATGATCAAATTGGCCGCTTGCTGGATCATTTGGAAGCCAGCGGCCAGCTCGAAACCACCATGATCATACTCACATCAGATCACGGCGATTATCTTGGCGATCACTGGATGGGTGAAAAAGACCTGTTTCATGCGCCATCCGTCAAAATTCCGGCCATTATCTACGATCCCAGACCAGAGGCCGACACCTCTCGCGGCACCACATGTGACGCTTTGGTCGAAGCCATTGATCTGACAGCCACCATCATCGCCGCCTCTGGGCGCGACATCCCGGATCATATCGTCGAAGGCCGGTCGTTGCTGCCCTATCTGCGCGGCGAAACGCCCCAGAATGCACGCGCATTTGTCGTCAGCGAATATGACTATTCCAAACACCCCGTGGCAGAGGGCCTAAAGGTCAGCCCGCGGGATGCACGCATGTTCATGGTGGCGGATCATGATTGGAAGCTTGTGCATTGCGAAGGCAACATGCCACCCATGCTGTTTGATCTTAAAAATGACCCGCAAGAATTGAAAGATTTGGGGCGTGATCCCTCTTTTGAAAATGCGCGCAAAGACATGTATGCCAAGCTTCACAGCTGGGGTTTGCGCATGTCGCAGCGCCTGACGATATCTGACGCCGAGATTGTTGCACAAAGGCAAGACAAGGGTACAGGCGTTATGCTGGGCCTTTATGACGACCAGGATGTCGCGCCAGACCTGGTTGCGCGCTACAAGGGCCGAATTCCAACAGACACTGGTGCCTAACCCGTTTTGCGCCACCCCATTGGCATGACCGGTGTCAGTTTCAGCAAGGTCTTGGTGTAATCCGCCTGCGGATTTTCAAACAAGGCTTCAGTGTCCCCGTGCTCTTCAATCACCCCATGACGCAGCACCACGATGTCGTCAGCCATCTGGCGCACGACCGACAGATTGTGGCTGATAAACAGAATTGTCAGCCCAAAGGTGGATTGCAGATCTTTCAAAAGGTTCAATATTTCCGCCTGAATTGACACATCAAGCGCCGAAGTTGGTTCATCACAAATCAAAAAGCGCGGTCGGGCCAGCAGGGCGCGCGCCACCGCAATGCGCTGTCGTTGGCCCCCGGAAAACTGATGCGGATACTTATCAATGGCCTCAGGGGCCATGCCGACCAAATCCAGCATGGCAGCGGCCAGATCGCGGCGCTCGTCGGCGTCTTTGACCAGATCATACAACCACAAAGGCTCGGTCAGAATGTCGCCTACGCGGTGGCGGGAATTCAGACTGGAATAGGGGTCTTGAAACACCATCTGGATCAATTGGCGCGATGGATGTTTGCGCCCACGTGCTTTGCCTGCTGGCAAAATTTCATCACCCAGCGTCACGCTGCCATCGGTATGTTGGATCAATCCGGTGATCGCCTTGGCCACAGTCGATTTGCCAGACCCGCTTTCGCCGACAAGCCCCAGAATGCTGCCTGGGCGTACATCAAAGCTGATGCGTTGCAGGGCCGTAAAGGCCTCGGGTTTGCGCCAAACAGATGTGCGGGTACCGGGAAATTGCACCTCCAGACCTGACACTTTCAAGCCTGTGATGTCTTGCTTTTGCCCCTCAAGCAACCAGCGCTCTGCTCGGTCACCGGGGCGATCTGTACGTGCCCCGAGACTTTCATCTACTGGCACGCGAAATCGATCAATTTTACGGTCAAGCGGCGGCACTGCATCCATTAAGGCCACCGTATAGGGGTGCTCTGGACGCCCCAGAACCTGTTGCGTTGGGCCCGTTTCCATCACGCGCCCCTTGCGCATCACAGTGACATTATCGGCGATTTGGGCAATCACGCCGATATCGTGTGTGATCAGCATAAATCCGATCTTGCGTTTATCTGCCAGTTCACGGATCAGATCGAGCACCTGACTTTGCACCGCCACATCCAGCGCAGTGGTTGGCTCGTCTGCGATGATCAATTCGGGATTGGTACAAAGCGCCAAAGCAATCACCACCCGCTGCCGCATACCGCCTGAAAATTGATGCGGATACTCCTTGATACGGGTATCTGCATCGCGAATGCCAATCTCTTCCAGCAAATCTATCGACTGCTGCCGCGCCGCACGGGTGCCAATATCCTCATGCGATTGAATGGTCTCGATCAGCTGATCTTCGACAGTCATCAACGGGTTTAGGCTGGTTTGCGGATCCTGAAAAATCATCGAAATCCGCTTGCCGCGCAGGGCGTGGGCCTCATAGGTATCGAGGCCGCGTAAATCTGTATCCCCCAGTGTGATGCTGCCATCAGAAACGTAGCCGGGCCGCTGCAACAGGCCGATGACCGCCGCACCAACCGTGGATTTCCCCGCCCCGCTTTCCCCCACAAGCCCGTGGATTTCACCCGGGGCGATCGAAATCGCGACATCCTCGATTGCGGTGACATCGCCAAACCGAGACGGAAACTTGACCGTTAGATTTTCAACCTTCAGCATCAGCGCAACCTTGGGTTAAAGACGTCTCGCAAGAAGTCGCCAAGAATGTTGATCGACACCACAAGCGCGACCAGAAACAGGGTCGGGATCCACAAGATCCACCATTCACCAGACAGCAGGAATTGCATTCCAATGCGGATCAGCGTGCCAAGGCTGGGGCTGTCAGCAGGCAGGCCAATCCCAAGAAAAGACAGTGTGGCCTCTAGCAAAATCGCCGAGGCCAAATCGACGGTCATGATGACCAAAAGCGGTCCCAAAATATTGGGCAGAATATGCACAACCATCACCCGGATAGGACGTTGCCCCATCATAATCGCGGCCTGCACGTATTCCTTATTCATCTGCACAAAGGTCGAAGCCCGCGCGGTACGTGCGAAATTCACCCAAAGCGACAAAGCAATCGCCAGGGTCAAAACAGCAACGCGCAGATCCTGTTGCACGTCTGCAGGCAATATGCCCCGCGCAATGCCATCTATCAGCAAGGCGGTCAGGATGGCGGGCAACGCAAGTTGGATATCAGCGATCCGCATGACAATCGCATCAAAGCGCCCGCCATAATATCCCGCGGCCAGCCCCAGACCCACGCCTAGGACCGTGGCAATCACCATGGCGGCCAGGCCAATGATCAGCGACAGCCGCGCACCATACAGGATGGATGAAATCATATCGCGGCCCTGATCATCGGTGCCCAAGGGGAACTTGGGGTTGCCAAATTCTTCCCACATCGGGGGCAGCAGGCCGTCCATCAGGCTAAAAGATGCTAAATCATAGGGGTTGGTCGGCGCTAGCCAGGGGGCAAAGGCCGCGCCAAAAATGATGGCGATTGCAACAATTGCCGCGATGATCGCAGCGGGCGAATGGGAAAACAGCCAAAGGCCTTCGTGGCGTTTGATAAAACTCATCATGAAACGTCTGCAACCCGCAATCTTGGGTCAATCGCCACATACAGCAGATCAACAATCAGGTTCACCACAACAAAGAAAAACGCGATCACAACAAGATAGACCCCCATCACCGGGATATCGACAAAGCGGATGGATTCCAGAAACAACAGGCCCATACCGGGCCACTGAAACACGCTTTCAGTGACAATCGAAAAGGCAATCACCCCGCCAAACTGCAAGCCAATAATGGTGATCACGGGCACCATAGTATTGGCCAGGGCATGTTTGAAATACAGCCGCCGCATCGGCACGCCGCGCGCGGTGGCAAAACGGATGTAATCAGACCGCATCACATCCATCATCTCAGCCCGCACCAAACGCATGGTCAATGTCAGCTGATAGACACCCAGGGTGATCGCTGGCAGCAACAGCGCCCGCCAACCTTCAAGCGTCAAAAACGACGTCTCCCATCCACCCAATAGCACTGTGCCACCACGTCCAAAAGTAGGCAGCCAACCGAGCAGAACGCCAAAAAAGAAGATCAGCATGATGCCTATCACAAAGGTCGGGATCGACACCCCCACAAGCGTGGTCATCAATATGGTCTGGGTCACAAACCCGCGTGGTTTTAACGCGGTATAAACCCCAGTTGGGATGCCCACGGCCAGCGATATAATCAACGCCACAATCCCCAGTTCCAAAGTCGCGGGGATGCGACTGGTGATCATCTCGGCCACCGGTTGCCGGGTGCGATAGGAAAACCCAAAATCGCCCTGCAACATATTGCCAGTAAACCGTGCGAACTGCACCACAAATGGGTCATTCAGTCCCAGATCTTCGCGCAGTTTCTCTTGGTCAGTGACAGAGGTCTCAACCCCGGTCATCTGACTGATCGGATCCCCCACATATCGAAACAGTGAGAATGCCAAAAAGGCGACGGCCAGCATCACAAAGACGGACTGGACCAGACGCTTTAGGATAAAATATGCCATCGCCTTCTTCGTTCGCTAGTCTTAGTTCACCGTGACCCAACGCAGCATAAAGAAGTTGTCTGCGCGCTGCGTCAGATCAACATTGTCTTTGGCTGCCCAAATCAATGGCTGGGTATACAGTGGGATATAGGCGACTTCGTCCTGGGTAATCGACACCACTTCGTCGATCAACATTTGCCGCTTGGACGGGTCGATTTCGCGCTGGATCAGTGGCAGCAATTCATCCACGCGTGCATTGGAATAATTGCCAAAGTTCCAAGACCCCAGTTTCTTTTCATTGTCTTGGCTATGCATCAAGAAACGAATGGGGTGTTCCATATCAAACGTACCTGGCGACCAGCCCAGCAGATACATATCAAAGTCGTCTTCGCGCAGCTGTGGCCAGTAGTCACGCACCGGGCCGGTGCTCAGCTCTGCGTTCAGGCCCACCGCCGCAAACATTGATGCCGCCGCACGGCACAATGCTTCGTCATTGATGTAACGATCATTTGGGCATTTCAGACCAAAGCTGAACCCATCAGGGTAACCGGCCTCGGCCAACAAGGCTTTGGCGCGCGCCGGGTCATAGGCGGGGCGATCTGGGTTCGCATCAGAATAGCCAGAGATATTGGCCGGCACCAACTGCGAAGCCGCTTCGATCTTGCCCCGGAACAGCACCCGGTCAATCGAGGCCAAATCCAAAGCGTGGGCCGTGGCCAAGCGCACTTTCGGGTCGGCAAATGGGTTTGCGTCGCTGACATCTGATGAATACAGCAGCGTTTCATGTTCATGACCAAAACCAAACATGATCACGCGGGTTTCTTCGCCTTCCAGCACCTTAAAGCCATCGCGGCTTTCGACCTGCTGCACGTCTTGCAGCGGGATAGGTTGGATAAAGTCGATTTCACCAGACAATAACGCCGCCAAACCGGTAGCCGAATTGCCAATGGGGGTGAATACACCTTCGGTCACGTTGTGATCTACCTGATCCCACCAGCCCGCATGTGGCGATAGCACGGTTTTCACACCGGGATCACGACTTGCCAATGTAAAGGCACCGGTGCCGTTCACATTCATTGTGGCATAATTTTCAGCATCACGCGCGGGCAGGGCCGCATCGTTGCTTTTTGCCCAATCCTTATCCAGGATCATAAAGTTGGCGATACTATCGGGGAACAACGGGTTTGGGGCCTTGGTGACAAAGTCGATGGTGTAATCATCCACCACCCGCACGTCAGCCACCGGCGCAAACCACGACCGCACATCTGCGGCCTCGCTCGAGGCCCGCTGATAGGAAAACATAACGTCCTCAGCATTAAACGCCGCGCCGTTTTGGAATGTCACCCCTTGACGCAAATTGAAACGCCAGCCGTTTTCGCCCTCTAGGGGTTCCCAAGACGCCGCAAGGCTGGGTTCTATCGCCATGTCTTTGCCACGGCGTACCAAGCCTTCGTATATATTGTTTAGAAACGACAAAACCGGCGCAGAGTTTACTGCATGAGGGTCCATCGTTTGCGGGTCGGTTGTCGACGCCCATTTGAATGTTTCTGCCGACGCGCCCATGGCTGCAAACAGCATGGCACCGCCAACAAGGGCCGAATTTTTGAGTAATCTTGTGCGCATTTTTTACCCCTCCAGGATTCCTGATAGCGCTAAGCCTGACGTAATCTGACCACAGGTCAAGGGAGTTGACTGTGCAAACTTGGCATCTGGGTTGTGCAGATTTGCTTCATCTTGCCCGAATTTGGCAGCCAACGTGGCATAAGTTCAGGGGGTAGCCGGGGCAACTTAGGCCAAGATCACTCGCTGCTAAAGCGCACAATTTGCCAAATAAGGGCCAATTAAGGCCACGGTTTTGCTTGGGGCAAAGCTCAATATTGTTTTGCGCAGATCCGAAATTTGCCAAGGTGCTGTTAGCAATGAATAGCGAGCGTATCAAACCAACATGCTGATTTTAAAGCCAAAATAGGCTCCGCTTGAATTTTTCACCGGTACCTTGTGTACCTTTTTCAATTTTAATGTTGCTTTATTTGCAAAACGTTGACATTTTATAAACGTAATGCGGAAATGGGTTCAAACGAATCCAACCGATTTGGGAGAAGACAATGAAACATGCAATTTTTGCTGTCGCGGCGACGGTATTGGCGACAAGCGTCGCAGCCGACACTTGGGACATGCCCACACCTTATGGGGACTCAACGTTCCACACACAAAACATCGCGCAGTTTGCGGATGATCTGCGCACCGCGACAGATGGCAAGCTTGATATCACGCTGCATTCTGCCGGGTCATTGTTCCCCCACGCTGAAATCAAATCCGCAATCCGGTCGCGCCAGGTACCGATTGGGGAATTCTTTTTGTCGCGTCTTTCCAACGAAGATCTGGCCTTTGGCCTAGACAGCCAACCCTTTGTGGCCACCAGCTACGACGATGCGCAATCGCTCTGGGCTGCCCAGCGTCCAGTTGTGACAGAACTGCTTGCCAAAGAAGGCCTGATGCCGCTGTTTTCCGTGCCATGGCCCGCGCAAGGTCTGTACACCAATGGTGAAATCGCCACAGTTGACGATCTAAACGGTCTGCGCTTTCGCGCCTATAACGCCGCCCTAGAAGAATTCGCAACGCTCGCAGGCGCGGCCCCGGTTCAGGTCGAGGCCTCTAACATCCCGCAAGCATTTGCCACCGGTCAGGTTGCGGCGATGATCACGTCGCCCTCAACCGGCGTAAATTCCACGGCTTGGGACTTTGTCACCCATTACAGCCCCATCAACGCATGGGTGCCCAAAAACATCGTTGTGGTGAACAAACGGGTTTTTGACCGTCTGGATGCGGACACGCAGTCTGCCGTCTTGGCCGCCGCGGAAACCGCAGAGGCACGCGGCTGGGCAATGTCTGCCGCGGAAGCCGACAGCAAAACAGCTGCCCTGGCCGCCAATGGCATCATTGTATATCAGCCAAGCGCCGAATTGGTTGCTGGCCTGCAGGGCATCGGCCAAACCATGCTCGAGAATTGGAAATCCAAAGCATCTGATAGCGCCTTGGCCATTCTGAACGCCTATGACAACTAAGGCCAGAACATCTGGGCCGGCAAATCTCTTGCCGGCCACTTTGCTGCGGGGAGGCAGGTAAAATGGCACGAATATTGACCAAACTTTACGATGTGGCGGGGGCCATCGCCGGGATCTTGATCCTGTGCATCTGCCTGTTGATCTCAGCGCAAATCATTTTGAACGGTGTTGGGCGCATAAGCCCAGGGTTGCTGCCGTCAACCATCCCGTCCTATGCAGACTTTTCTGGCTTTATGCTGGCCGGGGCCACCTTTCTTGCCATGGCACACACGTTGCGGGCAGGGGGCCACATTCGCGTCAATCTGGTGACCCAGCGTTTGCCCTTAGCGCTGCAAACGCTGCTCGAAGGTCTGACCCTGACCATCGCCGCGCTTTTGACAGCCTATGCCACCTACTACATGGGCGCGCTTGTCGCAGAAAGCTGGCATTTTGGCGACGTCTCCAATGGGATCGTGCCGATTGCGCTCTGGATTCCCCAATCGGTGGCCTTTGTTGGGCTGGCCCTGCTGACGCTGTCAGTCCTGCACACTCTGGTTGATCTCGTGCAGGCAGGCAAACCTGTCCTTGCAACCCCGGACGAGGTGTAACCATGGCTGATCCTTTAATTGCGCTGCTTCTGCTTACAATGTTGATCGGTTTGCTGGCCGCAGGCGTCTGGGTGGCGGTGGCTCTCAGCCTGATTGGCTTGACTGCCTTGGTGTTTTTTACAAATGCCCCTGCCGGACTGATCATCGCCACCACCTTCTGGGGCCATTCACACAGTTGGGCTTTAACCGCACTGCCTCTGTTCATTCTGATGGGCGAGATTCTCCTCCGGTCGCGCCTAAGTGATGATATGTTCAGCGGCCTGGTGCCATGGCTGGGTCGCGCGCCAGGACGTTTGCTGCACGTCAATGTCTTTGGCTGCGCGATCTTTGCCGCTGTGTCGGGATCGTCTGCTGCGACAGCAGCCACCATTGGCCGCATGTCCGTGCCCGAACTCACCAAACGTGGTTACCCGGAAAGCCTAATCATCGGGACGCTGGCGGGGTCCGCCACATTGGGGCTGCTGATCCCACCTTCGATCATTCTGATCGTTTACGGCGTCGCAACCGAGCAATCCATCGCCCGGCTGTTTGTGGCCGGAGTCTTGCCGGGCTTTATGCTGATTGCTTTGTTTGCCGGGTACGTTGCTGTGCGGGCCTGGATGAACCCAAACCTTATTCCCCCAATCGATCAAAGCTTTTCTCTGCGTGAAAAGCTAAAGGCATCCCGCAACCTTGTGCCTGTTGCCTTGCTGATAGGTGGGGTGATCGGGTCGATCTATGGCGGGCTGGCTTCGCCAACCGACGCAGCCGCGCTGGGCGTCGTTCTGGCCACTTTGCTGGCCTGGCTGTCTGGGTCATTCAGTTGGGCGTTGTTTGCCCAGGCCGTTATGTCGGCCACACGCACCTCTTGCATGATTGCGCTGATCCTTTTGGGGGCAGCCTTCCTCTCGGTCGCCATGGGCTTCACGGGGCTGCCGCGAAATCTGGCCTCTTGGATTGCCGACATGAACCTGTCGGCCACAACCTTGCTCTTTGTGCTGACAATCTTTTTTGTTGTCCTTGGTTGCTTTTTGGATGGCATCTCCGTGATTGTACTCACCACGTCAATCATCATGCCGATGGTTGCCACTGTTGGCATCGATCCACTGTGGTTTGGAATCTATCTGGTGATCGTTGTCGAAATGAGCCAGATCACCCCACCGGTCGGTTTCAATCTGTTTGTGATTCAGGGGCTGACAAACATCAATATCCTAAGAATCGCCAAAGCGGCTTTTCCTTTTTTCCTATTGTTGCTGCTCGGTGTGGTTCTGATCACGGTCTTTCCGCAAATTGTCACCAAGTTGCCGAATATGATGGGACGCTAAAGCGAGGTGGCCGCGCGGCTGGCCTGATCATATTGCCCGGAAAGGGTGCGCAGATTGGCCGCCATCTCGCGCATCTCTTCCCCGGTCATATCCAACCGCGACAATCCGTCCAGAAAACAACGCTCGCGCACATCCCGATAGGCTTCACACAGGGCGGCACCCCTGTCTGAAGTGCGGTAAAACACTTCTTTTCCACGTTTTTCAGAGCGCAGAAGTTCCATTTTCATAAGTTTTCGCAGGGCATAATTCACCACATGCGTGTCCTCGATATTCAGCAGGAAACAAATATCGGTCAGACGCTTGTCCCGCCCCCGGTGATTGGTGTTGTGCAGCACCAAAATTTCAATGGGTGTCAAATCTGTATTGCCCGCGGCTGACATGCAGCGCGTCATCCAGCGTGAAAACGCATTGAACGCTATGATCATGCCATATTCGACTTCCGAGGCTTCCCAGCCTTCACCCTCAGCAAGGTGCCGGGACGAGACAATGCGGCGTTTGGGGTTGGTTTCGTCGTTCATACTGCCAGCTCACCTTTGTAATATGTTGGTGACAAGTATACAAAATGAAATCAAACTCTGCCAACCGCAATCTCGACAATTGGTCACTGGCAGTTCACCACCCAGATCCCTTGGCAAAAAAATTCCCTTGGCAAAAAAATGCCCCATCGCCGGTGGACAGTGGCGACGGGGCGAAAGCTACGCCAAATAAGGGGTCTGGCGCAACTCAACTCTGGTGGACAACTAGCCCGCGGCGTGATCCTCAAGGATCAAATCGCTGCATTTTTCGCCGATCATGATGGCAGGCGCATTGGTGTTGCCGCTGACAATTTCCGGCATGATCGAGCAGTCAGCGACCCGCAATCCAGAGATGCCATGAACCCGCAGACGCGCATCAACAACAGCCGCAGAGTCATTGCCCATTTTACAGGTGCCGGTGGGGTGATAGATCGACGCGGTATTGTTCCGGGCCCAATCCAACGTCGCATCATAATCGTCCATATCCAACGAAGCATCCGGACGATATTCCAACGAAATTTTCGACGTCAGCGGCGCATGACGCGCGATCCTGCGCGCGATATTCACACCTTCCACAACGGTGCGGCAATCTGTTTCAGTCGACAAATAGTTGGGTATGATTTTCGGATAGGTCTTTGGATTATCAGACACAATTCGAATTTCGCCCTTGCTCTCCGGCCGCAGCTGACAGACCGACATGGTAAAGGCCGAAAACGGATCTGCACCTTTGCCGGGGTTTTCCGCAGACAGCGGCTGCACGTGGAATTGAATATCGGGAGTCTCAAGCTCGGGGCGGGTTTTCATAAAGCCACAGGCCAAAGAGGCGGCCATGGTCATGGGGCCTGCGCGATACATTGCATATTTCAAGGCAATAAACGCCTGACGATACAGCGTGCGCACTTCATCGTTCAACGTCGGTTCGTTGCACTTATAGACCAAGCGCGCTTGCAGGTGATCCTGCATATTTTTGCCAACGCCCGGCAGATCTTTTTTCACTTCAACACCAGCGTCTTTCAGCTGCTCAGCCTCGCCAATGCCCGAAAGCATCAACAACTGCGGTGAATTGATCGCGCCGCCGGACAAAATGATTTCTTTGCTGGCATTGATCGTGTGGCTGCGCCCGGACTTATCCAAATAGGTCACACCGGTGGCGCGCGTGCCATCCAACTCGACCTTTTGCACCAATGCATGGGTGATGATCTCTAGGTTTTTGCGACCTTTGACCGGGTTCAGGTAAGCCACAGCAGAGCTGCAACGGCGGCCATTTTTGGACGTCAGCTGGAAAAACCCAACGCCTTCTTGAGTGGCCCCGTTGTAATCTGGATTAAACGGATAACCTGCGGCCTGTGCTGCGGCGACCCAAGCGTCGGTGATTGGGCGCTGAATGCGCATATTTGACACTGAAAGTGGGCCGTCTGATCCGTGATAGTCATCCGCGCCGCGCTCGTTGTTTTCCGCCCGTTTGAACAGCGGCAAAACATCGTCATAACTCCAGCCCTGGTTGCCCATTTGCTGCCAACGGTCATAGTCCGCCGCTTGACCGCGCACATAAAGCAAACCGTTCAGCGACGAAGAGCCGCCCAGAACCTTGCCGCGGGGCCATTCAATCGAGCGGCCATTCAAGCCGGGATCAGGCTCTGTTTCGTAACACCAATCCACGGATGGGTTGTGTATGGTTTTGAAATATCCAACCGGAATGTGGATCCACGGATTCAGGTCTCTGCCACCTGCCTCCAACAGAACGACATTTACCGAAGGGTCTTTGCTGAGACGGTTGGCGACAACACATCCCGCCGAACCCGCGCCTACAACAATGTAATCGACATTCTTAGGACTCATCGGCTCCTCCCAGGGATTGAAAATCAACGTGCAGGTTTTCCTTGCCTTTTGATTCATAATTCAATAAAAATGATACTGCAAGTCTCAAAAATGAACAGGGAGGATAGTTCATGAAAGTTTCTGACAAGCTCAGCGGGATTTCACGTCGCGATCTTTTTAAGCTCGCGGGCCGCTACGGAATGTCGTCTACGCTGCTTGCTGCTGGTGCCTTTACAGGCGCTGTCACCATGCCTTCGCTCGCAAGAGCGGTCGAATCGACCTACGACAAACGCTATAAAAAAGAAGCTAAGCATGTGTTAAAATTCGGGGCGTCCGGATTTAATGCGCGTAACCTTCTGATTGAGCGCGCAGGCTGCCTCGAATTTGCACGTGACCTCGAATCACGTACAGATGGCGAAATTCGCGTTGAATTTATCGGTGACAACCAAATCTGCGGTCAGCTTTCCTGCGTAGAGAAAACACAATTGGGTATTGTCGACATTTACGCGGCATCAACCCAAAACTCTGCGGGTGGTGCACCCTATTTGAACGTTCTGGATTACGCCTATGTATTCCCAGGTCGCGCATCTCAGTACCACTTCCTTTACAGCCCAGAATCAAACAAGATCCTGCGCGAGCCACTCGAAAAGCGTCACGGTCTGAAGTTCCTCTTCAGCCATTGTGAATTGCGTGGCCTGCAAATGGGTTCAAACTTCCAAGACAAACCAACTGTCACAAAGCTGGAAGAACTGTTTGGCACGAAAAACCGTGTAACAGGAACGCAGCTGGGTCGTATTGCGATGCAGCTTCTGAACCTGAACCCGGTTCCAGTGGCTTGGGAAGAAACACTCGACGGTCTGAAAACAGGTCTGATCGATGGTGCAGAAACATGGGCGTCTGCGGTTGCATACGCAAACATGTCACCTGTTGTGTCCCAGTCTGTTGATCTGAAATTCTTCTGCGGTACCGAGCACACCTCGATGTCTGCAAAAGTATTCGACAGCCTTGACGGTCACCTGCAAGACGCGGTTATGGAATCTTCCTACCTCGCACAGGTTCACGTCCAAGCAGCCAACGAAGCAGCTTTGGTTAAAACTGTTGGTCAGTCTGACCCACAGCTTCCAAACACAATCTTCGCTCAGCATGGCGTGCGTAACGCATTCTTGGGTGATGATCAGATCAAAATGGCCGAAGAAATGTGTTCACCAGAGTTCCAGCCAGCGGCTTGGGAACAGTGGCGCGAGCGCATCAACAAATGGGCCGGCGGCCTGGATACCTATTCCGAACTGCATCGCGTAGCCCGCGAAGTAGACGCGAATATGCTGCCAGAAAACGTCGAACCACGTCGTTGGTGGAAAGCCTAAGACCTATCGATTTTGGCGGCGGGTCTTTACCGGCCGCCATTTTTGTATTTCGCTGACTCTGGGCGGCTACAAACAATCCAGCACATCGAAATCGTGTCGGTCCCTGGGAGGAGACAGTTTATGACAACACTCTTTAGCGAGATGTTTGCGATCATTGGGGCAATTTTGTCCAATGATGCGTGGGAAATGAGCAGTGCGATGGAATCAAACGGCATTTGGCTGTTGGGCGCATTCATCACAATTCTTGGAGGCGGGTTCTTCCTGCTGATCTATCATTATGTTCCGTGGGTAGAGCGGAATTTCGAAAGCACGATCATGGTCACAACGTACCTACTGATCGGCACGATTATCTTTGTCGAAGTGTTCCGCCGCTTTGTTCTGAACGTACAAGCGCCGTGGTCCACGACTTTGCCGCCGTTTATGTTCCTAATCATGACCTGGGCGGGCTGCGCATATAACGTTAAACTTCGCACCCATTTGGCGTTTGCGGAATTTCGCTCCAACATGCCGCGCCCGTTGCAATTTGCATGCCTGACGCTCGATTTCGTGCTTTGGATGGGCTTTGCTTGGGTGGTGATTGTGACGTCAACAATTGTTGCAACAAACTCTGCGTCGAATTTTCAAATCCTTCTGGGCACCGACAACGTGCTTCAGTGGTGGTTTCTGGTCTTTGTTCCCCTTAGTTTTGTTATGATTGCTGGCCGGACGATGGAAAATTACTTGCAGGACTATAGAAATCTTCGTTCAGGCGAGCCGCTTATTCAAGCCGCTGCCATTGGTGAAGGATAATAGGTGACACCATGACAGACGGAAATTGGATTACACTTATCTCTATCGCAGTAACGGTCTTCTTTATGCTGGGCGTGCCTGTGTTCTTGGTCATCGGTTACTGGGTGATCGGCCTCAGCTTTGTGCTGGGATTGCCCCTCACAAATATTGGCGCAGCTCTGGGGGACGTCTTCACCGATGGCTTTGCGCTCTTAGCGATGCCGCTCTTTATTCTGACCGGTGACTTGATCAACCGATCGGGGATTGCCAAACGGCTCTCGGACTTTGCCTATTCATGTTTAGGCTGGCTTCGTGGCGGTCTGGCGATGGCAACTTTGGGAGCCTGTGGCTTGTTCGCAGCGATCTCAGGATCAAACTCTGCGACAACAGCCACCATCGGTTCTATGCTGCATCCTGAAATGGTGAAAGGCGGATACGACGAGCGATTCTCTGCGGCGACTGCTGCGGCGGGTGGTACGGTCGGTATCATTATTCCACCATCGATCATCTTCATCGTCTACGGCTTCTTGATGAACCTGCCGATTTCCGAGCTCTTTGTGGCCGGTATCATCCCAGGTGCATTGATGGTCTTTGGCATGATGTTGGCAGCCTTTATCATCTGTACCCGCAACGGCTGGGGCTACCTGATCAAACTAGAGTTTGGTCGTGTGATGAAGACAGCTTTGGGTGCATGGCTCGGCTTCTTTGCCATTGGTCTTGTGCTTTGGGGCATCTACACCGGGAAGTTCTCACCAACCGAAGCGGCGGGTGTAACCGTTGGTTTCTGTATCATCGTCGGCTTCCTAAGCTTGCCGATATACAAGCTGATGGGGTCCAAAAGCGAAGATCGTCACCCAAGCGAACGCAGCTATGGTGAAATGCTGGTTGTTCAAGGCTTTGGCCCTCTGGAATTGCCTTCGATCACGATGCGTTCCGCGCAGATCGCCGGTATTCTTGCCCCGCTGATTGCCGTTTCCGTTGTGATGCAACAGATCCTGTCGGTTCTGGGCGCACAGCAAATCATCGGTGATTTTGTACGCGGCATGGGTGGCTACTACGCGGTTCTCTTTACTTCCATGGCGATTGTGTTTGTCTGTGGCATGGTTTTGGAAAGCCTTCCAGTCACCATCATTCTGGCTCCGATCTTGGCTCCGATCGCACATTCAGTTGGTGTTGAACCGGTCCAGTTCGCTGTAATCTTCTTGGTTGGTGCGTCGATTGGCTTTATCACGCCGCCCTATGGATTGAACTTGTACGTGGCCTCGGGTGTAACGGGCGTTCCCTATTTCAGACTATTGCGCTACACGGTGCCGTATCTGTTCGCCTTGTTGACCGTATGGTTCATCATCGCGCTGGTTCCTGCATTGTCCACCATCCTGATCCCAGGAACTGGGTAAGGGCACAGTAAACGAAATTAAGTAAGGGGTAGTCATGGCTGAGGACGTAAGCAAAGAAAGCGGAATTCCAACAAATCTGCGTTTGCTTCTCGTGCTCGAAGCGATGGCAAAGGCCGGGGTGCCGGTGACACCAACAGAGGTTAACCACAATCTCGGCCTGCCCAAACCAACCATCCATCGGTTGTTTACAACTTTGGAAACCGAAGGATTTATCCAACGCGAAATCGATGGTCGTGGCTATTCGCCCGGCTTGCGATTGCGAATAATGTCCACGGGTATCATTTCCTCACTGCGAATTCGAACCGCACGCGTTGCGATCCTTTCTAATTTGGCAGACGAAATCGGCGAGACCTGCAATATCGCCCTGCCGGACCGCGATGCGATGATCTATCTGGATCGGGTCGAAACCAAATGGCCTCTGCGCATTCAACTTCCGGTGGGCAGCCGGGTTCCGTTTTATTGCACAGCTTCAGGCAAAATGTATCTCAGCTCTTTGGACAACCGGCATCTCAAAAGCTATGCCACCTCTGTTCAAATGGAACAGCGCACCCCGCAAACCATCAATTCCGCCAGCGCGTTGATCGAAGAAATTCGCGCCGTACGGGATCAGGGCTATTCGGTGGATCGTTGCGAATTCATGGAAGGTATGACTGCAATCGCCGTGCCCATCTTCGAAGCCAATGGTCGTTTGGTCTCTACGCTTTCCGTGCACGCACCCGAACAACGTTTTCCGCTTGATCAGGCAATCCAACACGTGGATATGCTCAAAACCGCAGCGGCAAAACTCTCCACCCTTTTAAAAGAAGAATAAGCAGAACCCTTTGCGCGCCGAATGTGCTAGGCCCTTAGAAGCGGCCGCGCGAGCCGTTAAGATTTTTCTTGGAAGAATCATGAATTGCGCCTAAACCGCGCCATCTGATTTCGCGCCACAGCTTGCCTTTGGCCCCTACCTCTCCGGGAGACACCGATTGAACAATTCTCGTATTGCCTCTCATGACATCTATGGCATCGAAAAATGGGGCAAAGATCTTGTTGTCGTGCTCGGCAACGGGGAAATCGGGCTCAAAAATCCACTAAATCCAGAAGCGCCTGCCATCAGCTTGCCAGAAATTCTGCGCGATCTAGAAGACCGGGGCGTGCATGTGCCGATGCTGTTGCGGGTCTCATCTTATCTGGAAAATGAAATCCGCCACATCAACGAATGTTTCGCCGAGGCGATCACCCGCGTTGGCTACGATGGTGCCTATCGCGGCGTTTTTCCGATCAAGGTCAATCAACAGGCGCAGGTTATCGACCGGATCGTCGAATTTGGAAAACCCTATAATTATGGCCTCGAAGCGGGTTCCAAGCCAGAGCTGGTGATCGCGCTCGCGCATCGCTTGGCCAAGGAATCCTTGATTGTCTGCAATGGCATTAAAGATGCAGAATTTATCACCTTGGCGATCCTGTCGCGTAAGATCGGCTTTAACACTGTGATTGTGCTGGAAAGCCCAAAAGAAGCCGACACCGTGATTCAAGTGGTCAAAGAGCTGGGCGTTGAACCCATGTTGGGCGTGCGCGTCAAACTGACAAATCAGATTTCCGGCAAGTGGGAAAAAAGCTCTGGTGACCGTTCAGCTTTCGGCATGAAAACCGATCAACTGGTCACTGTGATCGACAAATTACGCGACGCTGGCCTGCTGCATTGCCTTAAACTGCAACACAGCCACCTTGGCAGCCAGGTGCCAGATGTGAATGACGTGCGCCGCGCTGTGTCCGAAGCCTGCCGGTTTTATACTGAACTGACCAAAGAGGGCGTGCCACTCACCCACCTTGATTTGGGGGGCGGACTGGGTGTCGATTACACCGGCGAGAAAAGCGCCACGGAAAGCTCGATCAACTACACGATGCGAGAATACTGCACCAATGTGGTTGAAACGGTGCAATACGCGATGGATGCCGCTGGCATCGATCATCCCGATTTGGTGACTGAGAGTGGTCGCGCCGTTGTGGCAACGTCATCCATGTTAATTTTCAACGTGCTCGAAGCCACGCTCTATGATGCGCAGACGGCCCCGGATGCCAAGGGGGACGATCACCACCTGATCAGTGACTTGCTGGCGATCACCGATTACATTTCAACCGACCGTCTACAAGAATGCTGGAATGACGCCAGTTTTTACCGCAATGAATTGCGCGCGCTGTTTCATCGCGGCTATATCGACCTGCGCCAAATGGCCCGCGCCGAACAGATCTATCTGCACCTGATGGCACGCATCAAACAGCATGCGGCCTTTGACAACATTGCGGTTTCTGACGAACAGATGACACATCTGGCCGATATTTATCACTGCAATTTCTCGCTGTTTCAGTCACTGCCTGATGTCTGGGCCATTGACCAGCTGCACCCCATGGTGCCGCTGCAAATGCTCAACCAACGCCCCGATCGACGGGCCGTTCTATCTGACATCACCTGCGACAGCGACGGCAAGGTCGACCGTTTTATTCTGGCGGATGGGATCAGCCACAGCCTGCCGGTGCACACATTGCCGCAAGACGAAACCTATTACATGGGTGTGTTTTTTGTCGGAGCCTATCAGGAAACACTGGGCGATTTGCATAATCTCTTTGGCGACACCAACGTGGTCACAATTGATTTGCGGGCGGACGGCGGCTTTGATCTCTTGCACGAGCAAGAAGGCGATACGATCTCAGAAGTGCTGTCATACGTCGAATTTGACCCACAGGCCTGTGTCGCTGAATTCCGCAAAATGGTCGACGAGGCCATATCAACCGGTGCATTAAAGTCTAAAGATCGCAAAACACTGATGGGCGCCTATCGCGATTCCATCAACGGCTACACCTATTACGAATAATACTCTGTCTTTTGGGGGAACATATCATGGGTAAGACACTTGTTGTCGGGGCAGGGGGCGTTTCGCACGCTGCTGTTCATAAAATGGCGATGAACGCAGATATTTTTACCGATATCACGCTCGCCAGCCGCACCAAATCCAAATGCGACGCCATCGCGGCGGCCGTTCTGGAACGCACGGGCGTCACCATCAAAACCGCGCAGCTTGATGCCAACGTGGTGGCCGACACCGTGGGTTTGATCCGCGAAACCGGTGCCGAACTCTTGGTCAACCTAGCGCTGCCTTACCAGGATCTGGTGTTGATGGACGCCTGCCTAGAGGCCGGCTGTCATTATCTGGATACCGCCAATTACGAACCCGAAGATGTGGCGAAATTTGAATACCACTGGCAATGGGCCTACCAAGACAAATTCCGCGAGGCAGGTCTAACCGCCATCCTCGGTTCCGGCTTTGATCCGGGCGTGACCTCTGTTTTTGCCACCTGGCTGAAAAAACACAAACTCGAAACCATCCGCCAGATCGACATTCTGGATGCCAATGGCGGCGACAACGGTCAGGCCTTTGCCACCAATTTCAACCCGGAAATCAACCTGCGCGAAGTGCTGGCCGAAGTGCGCCACTGGGAAAACGGCGCATGGCAACACAGTCCGGCACTGACCAACAAACAAAGCTTTGATTTCCCCGGCGTTGGTCCAAAAAACATGTACCAGATGTATCACGAGGAACTCGAAAGCCTCTCCACGCATTTCCCTGAAATCGAGCGCGCCAGGTTCTGGATGACCTTCGGCGATGCCTACATCATGCACGCGACGGTTCTGCAAAACGTCGGCATGACACGCATTGATCCGGTGATGCATAATGGTCAGGAAATCATCCCAATCCAATTCCTGAAAACCCTGCTGCCCGATCCCGGCGATCTGGGCGCATTGACCAAAGGCAAAGCCTGTATTGGCGACATCGCCACGGGTCAGGCCAAAGATGGTTCCGGTGAAAAAACCTTTTATATCTACAACATCTGCGATCACGAAGAATGCTATGCCGAGGTTGGCTCCCAAGCGGTCTCCTATACAACTGGCGTGCCAGCGATGATTGGCGCAGCGCAGCTTTTGAAAGGCAATTGGAAACAGCCCGGCGTCTGGAATATGGAACAACTTGATCCGGATGACTTCATGGACATGCTCAACACCCAGGGCCTGCCTTGGCAAGTGCATGAACTTGATGGCCCGGTTGATTTCTAAACAACCCACGGGTGCCGCTTTCGCGCGGTGCCCCTGTTCATCTTTCTTAAAATACTCCGGGGGTGGTCGAATTTTTCCAAATTCGACCTAGGGGGCTGGCCCCCGGCCAACTTATAAGGCGCAAAAATGTCTGACATGATGACCACCCAAGCCGGCGATCCTGGTGCCTTTCGCAACTTTGATCTGGCGCGCGTGCCCTCGCCGTGTTTTGTCGTCGATCAGGTGGCGGTTGAACGCAATTTAAGCCTTCTCAAAGATGTCGCTGACCGGTCTGGTGCAAGCGTATTGGCGGCGCTCAAAGCCTTTTCCATGTACTCGCTGGCACCGCTGATCCGCCAATACCTGCCGGGCACCTGTGCCAGTGGCCTTTACGAGGCAAGGCTCGCGCGCCAAGAATACGGCGGCAAAGTTGCAACCTTTTGCGCGGCCTACAAAGAGGCCGAGATCGACGAAATAATTGCCCTATCAGATCACGTCATCTTTAACAGTCCCGCACAAAAAGACCGCTTTTTAGCCAAATGCCAAGCCGCCGGTGTACAAGTAGGTCTGCGCATCAACCCTGAATACTCAGTGGGCGAGGTTGCCAAATACGACCCGTCTGCCCCCTGTTCCCGCCTTGGCACCCCCATCAGCCAACTGACGCCCCATGCGCTCAAGGGCGTTGATGGCATCCACATTCACACACTGTGTGAACAAGGTGTGCAACCGCTCATGCATGTCTGGTCCGCGGTAGAATACAAATTGCTGCCCTATTTCAACCAATTGAAATGGCTGAATTTTGGCGGTGGTCATCACATCACTCGCGCCGATTACGATCGTGAGGTGTTGATCCATCTGCTCAAAGATATCCGCAACAAGTACAACGTCGATGTGATCATCGAACCGGGCGAGGCCATTGCCCTTGATGCGGGTATTTTAATCGGCGAAGTCCTCGATACCTTTCACAATAGCACCAATATTGCCATCACCGACATCTCTGCCACCTGCCACATGCCCGACGTGATCGAAGCCCCGTATCGGCCTGCCATGCTGGGCGAAGCAAAGACCGGCCACAGCTATCGCCTTGGGGGCCCAAGCTGTCTCGCGGGCGATGTCATTGGCGACTACACTTGGGATCAACCGCTTACAATTGGTCAGCGTTTTGCCTTTTTGGATCAGGCGCATTACTCCATGGTGAAAACCAACACCTTTAATGGCGTGCCGTTGCCCACAATTGCGCTTTGGAACAGCCGCACCGATGATCTACAGATCGTCAAACAATTCTCCTATTCTGATTTCAAAAATCGCCTGTCGTGAAAGTCTAACCATGAATTCCTTTCTAGAGAGTGAACTCACCGTCCTGGAACGCGCTGAAACGGCCAAATTCCGCGTTATTCCCGTGCCGCTTGAACGCACGGTCTCTTATGGAGCGGGCACGGCAAATGGCCCGGCGGCCATCATCAGCGCATCCAACGAATTAGAGCGTTTGACCAACGGGTCAGAGCCCTGCGCACAGGGGATCAAAACAGAAGCCCCCATTGACTGTACCGGCGCGCTTCCAAGTGTCATGGAGCGCATAGCAAAGCGCACCGAAGCTGCTGTGAATGCTGGAAAAATACCCGTCACATTAGGGGGCGAACATTCCCTTAGTTATGGCGCCGTCATGGGGGTCGCGCGTGCGTTAAAGCGGCCCATCGGCATCGTGCAAATTGATGCCCACGCCGATCTGCGTGTGGCCTATCAGGGCAACACACACAGCCATGCCTCTGTCATGCATCTCTTGTCCCAAGAGGGCCTGAAACTCGCGCAGTTTGGCGTGCGCGCCCTATGTCAGCAGGAACAAGACAGTCGCACCAAAAATGGTGTGTTTTTCAAAGACGCCGAAGAGTTGGTTGTCGACAATATCCACGCCGTCGATCTGCCAGATGATTTCCCGCAAGATATCTATGTCAGCTTTGATGTTGATGGGCTTGATCCCAGCCAAATGCCCGCCACTGGCACGCCTGTGCCCGGCGGACTTGGGTATTACCAAGCGTTGCGCCTGGTTGAACACGCGCTTCAGGGCCGCAATTGCGTGGGACTGGATGTGGTCGAATTTGCGCCCGACGGCAACGCCGCTTGGGATTTTACTGCGGCGCAAATTGTGTATCGGCTGATGGCCGCGTGTTGATCGCACGTCAGACGCGCGAATCGTACGTTTCAGCGGCTGAGTTGTACAAATTGTACAATTAAATCTTTGTCACAGTGCCAAGCGCCAGGCAGGCAACACCACCTGCCCAGAGCGCGAGGCGCGCTGAGTTTTGCGCAGCCACGAAAGACCGGATTGATTTCTATATCTCTTGGTTTTTGCTCTTTTAACTTGGAAATTCATGACCACCTAATGTTGCAACGAAGCGCGAGGGGTGATCTATTTGCCGCGCGCAGTGACTGTAACAAGGGTGAATGACGTGGACCAAGACGAAACAAAAATCGAAGGCCGCCTGCATGGAGAGCAATTTGAGCCGGAACAACCCGATAACATGCTCTGGCGCTTGATTTTTATGCTCTTGATCGCCGTCATGATCTCATTTGCACAAACCATTTTGGGCGTGGTGACCGTTATTCAGTTTCTCGTCATGTTGGTCAGCAACAAACAACCCAACGAGCGTTTGGCCGAGTTTGGGACCGATTTGGGAATCTGGATGGCAAAAGCCGCCAGATATCAAACCGCGGCAAGCAACGTGAAGCCATGGCCTTGGACCGAATTGGATTAATCAAAGCGTTACATTGCGGGTGATATGGGTCCCAATTTAGCGACTTGGCCGGTGCAAATCTGCGGCAACCGCAGTTTCCGCAGATACTGTTGCTTTGCTATTGCCCGAGAACGTGAACCTACGTTGGGAACAGCAGGATGCCGCTGCATTTCTGGATAAAATGAAAGAAATTGCACCAGATCTTAAGGTTGAAGTCTTCAACGCCAACAATGACACTTCTGTGCCGCGACGTCAGGCAGAGCAGGCTTTGACACAGGGCGCAAAAGTGCTCGTGGTTATCCCAATTGACGGCGAAAGCTCTGCAATTATCGCAGATACAGCTGCAGAAGAGGGCGTGCCGACGATTGCCTATGATCGCATGATCAATTCCCCGAACACAAAGTTCTGGGTTCAGGCCGATGTGTTTGCGACCGGTGCAGCACAAGCCCAGCACGTTGTCGACAACACCAAGTCCGGCGATACTCTGGTTATGCTGAAGGGCTCGCCAACAGATCCAAACGCAGGTGTAATTGCAGCGGGCCAGATCTCTGCTTTGCAGCCTTTGTTTGACTCTGGTGAACGTGTTCTGGGGTATGAAAACTGGACTCCCGGTTGGGATCCGGCCATTGCACGCCGCTCGATGGACCATGCGTTGACCCAGCTGAGCAACAAAGTTCAGGGTGTTGTATCATCAAACGATGGTAACGCCGGCGCAGCCATCGCATCTATGGAAGAGCAAGGCATGGCAGGCACAGTTCCGGTTTCTGGACTGGACTGTCCAAGCACAACAGTTGATGTTGCTTGGCAAGCAGACCCAATGTGGTTGGCGTCCTTTGCACGAAATTGGTGCAGCAGCAGAAGTCACCCTGCGTTTGATCAACGGTCAAGACACATCTGACATTGCGACCGCAGTCGTGCAGAACGGTGTTGGCGCGGACGTGGCATTCAGATTGTTTACCAAGATCTCGCGCTTTGTGAAAATCTTGATGTGGCTGCAAACCTGTTTTTAGGGGCCGAGCCTGTCAAATCTGGGTGGGGGTTTCTGCCGCGTTTCTTGCACCCGATTGACGACTTGCAAATGGAAGTAAAAGCCCAGAGGGCTATCGACCGTTTAGAAGTGCGCGCACTGCAATCTGTCCGCGCGACTGTTGGCGGCCTTTCTGGTGGTCAGCGTCAGGCCATTGCGATTGCACGGGCTGTAGGGGCTGAAAGTTCGGTTGTGATGCTGGATGAACCGACTGCGGCGTTGGGCGTTGCCCAAACTTGCCAAGTTTTGAACGTGGTCAAACGGCTGCGCGAAACCAACCATGCTGTCATCTATATCTCGCACAACATGCGCGACATTTTTGAAATTGCAGACCGGATCTGTGTCATCAGACACGGCGGGAATGTGGCAATCAGGAACACCGCAGACACGACACCCGACGAAATCGTCGTTGCGATGACACGTGGGATAGATGAAGCAAAAAATGCAGTCTGAAGTCAAACTTACGTTCGTCGATCGGTTGCGCATTATGCGCGAAACCAAGTTCGGCACCTTTGTTCCTGGTTTGCTCGCACTGGCAGCAATCTGGACCTACTTTGGCCTTGCGGTACCGCTGTATGAATACCTCAGCGATCCAAGCGCCGAAGAAATCCGCTATATCTTTATTAGACCACGTAACATCTACAACTTGTTCATGCAGTCCGCGGTAATCGCGACCCTGGCTGTTGGGATCACAATTGTTCTGTTGCTTGTCGATATCGACCTTTCTGCTGCTGCAACAGCTGGCGTCTGCGTTGCGCTTCTTGGGGTTTTGGTTTTGGCTGGTGTTCCCGGCTGGTTGGCATGCCTTATTGTCATCGCGGTTGGCGCTGTCATGGGGGCCGCACAGGGTTTGCTTGTCGCGTATGTTGGAATACCCTCGTTTGTTGTCACTTTGGCCGGTCTCTTGGGCTATCAGGGTCTGATGCAGAAGATCCTGCCGACAGGAAATCTGAACGTTGGTGATCCCTTTGTGCGCGCGATAGCTCGTGTCCTGCTCCCAGATTTTTGGGGCTTGGTTATCGCGGCCCTTTTGGTGGTGTTTGTTGCGGCGATGGCCTTGCGCCGTCAAGCGCAGCGAAAGGCATTGCACCTTGAGTTAGACAGCAACGCGACCCTATGGGGTCAAGTAGCGTTCTTTGCATGCCTTATTTTTGCAGCTGTTTTGACAATGAACGCATATCGGTCATTGCCTTTGCTTATTCTGCTTTTGATGGCGCTGATTGGCTGGATCACCACATCAACACCTTACGGGCGCTCGATCTTTGCTGTGGGGGGCAATGCCGAAAGCGCGCGGCGTGTTGGGATGGATGTGAAACGCATTCGGGTGTCTGCCTTTGCTATTGTTGGCATCCTTGCCGCGATCGGCGGTATTTTCGGGGCGTCCCGCTTTGGTTCGGTGTCTTACACCGCGTTTGCAGGTGGCTCGCTGTTGCTCGAGAGTATTGGCGCGGCGGTCATTGGCGGCACCTCACTATTTGGGGGGCAGGGTTCTGTTTGGAATGCGATTTTAGGTGCACTTGTGATTGGCTCGCTTGGGAATGGGCTGGATCTGTCCGGTGCCAGTGCCGCTGACAAACTTATGTTCTCTAGAGCCATACTACTATTGGCCGTGGCAACTGATGCGGTCTCGAGATCTGGCAACGTTTCTGGTCGTTAAGGATGAAAACAATGTGGACCCAAGATCAATCGGATTTTAGTGCAAAAACTCTTGATGGCGTGGCCGACGATTGGCCCATTGATTATGCTACGCTTGCGCCTTTCTACGAGGCGAATGACCGCAACACCGGCGTCTCTGGATTGGGCGGCAATCCAGCCTATCAACTTACAATCCTGACCTTCCGCCAATTCCAATGCGCAAATTGGGACAAACACTGGCCAAAGGCTTCAATGAAAAGGGCTGGCATTGGTGGCCGTCGGATGTTTCGAGCTTAAGCCAAGATCACGATGGCCGACAGAAATGTGTTAATGCCGGCACTTGTGATCTTGGCTGTGCAGCGGGTGCCAAAGGAGGCACAAATTTCACTTATTGGCCGATCCTAGAAAATGCAGGTGTTGAATTACGCACCAATTCACGTGTTGCGGAAATTCTTGTTGATGCCAACACAGGACTCGCCAACGGCGTGCTTTATTTCGATGCCAAAGGGCAGCTGCAGGAACAAAGCGCAGAAATGGTTGTGGTGGCCTGTAACGGCGTTGGCACGCCGCGTTTGCTGCTGAACTCAAAATCAAAAGCCTTTCCGGATTGTTTGGCAAATCGCTCTGGCCTCGTTGGCAAGAACCTGATGTTTCATCCTCTCACCGGGGTTGCAGGTGTCTTTGAAGAGCCAATGAAAGGCCACGAAGGACCGATGGCCTGTTCCATATTGAGCCAAAAGTTTTACGAAAGTGATCCATCGCGCGGATTTGTGCGTGGCTACGGTCTTCACTCTGGCCGGTCCACCACGCCAATGACCTTTGCTTTTTGGGGGGGGTATGGCATTGATAAGCCTATTCCCTGGGGGAATTAACATCGCCGGATCATGGACGAAGTTTACCCATATCTTGCGGGCTTGACCGTGGTGATAGAAGACCTGCCGGAAGAGGCAAACTGCGTCACGCTTGATCCAGAACTGAAAGACAGTGATGGAATTCCGGCCCCAAAAATAACCTATCGATTGGGCGAGAACACCAAAAAGATGCTCGAACATGGCGAGAAGAAAGCCAAAGAGGTTCTTTTGGCTGCCGGGGCGCAGAAGATCCTAAGCAAGGGCAACGACGCGGTATGGTGGCGCGCTGGATGGCACCAAATGGGCACCTGCCGCATGGGTAATGCCGCAGAAAACTCGGTCGTGAACGGCTGGGGGCGCAGCCACGACGTAACGAACCTGTTTATTGTCGACGGTTCAATCTTTGTGACGGCTGGCGCCGTCAATCCCACATCCACGATACAGGCTTTGGCTTTGTACATTGGGGACAGTATCAAGAATAATTTTGCGACGCTGTTTGACTAAACTTCGAAATTAGATCGGTGGGCGCTTTCATGAGTTGCGCTCCAAATCGACGGATTTGTACAAACCAATATCGCGCTAAATGAGTGTTCGGATTGGCATTCTTCGTGCAAAGTTTTGAAGCTACATAAACCTGAAAAGGTTAATGCTAGTTCGCTTCAGATGATCCTTTGAGAGAAAAGCGCACGGATAAATTGACTGAATAGTAAAATTATTGACTTAAATTGACCGGTTGGTTAAAAAATGCACAAAATATGGTGAATTTGAAACAAAATTTCACGACAGCTTTAGAGTGTAGCTAGGAAATTGGGCCTCAGAGAGGCGCGCGTTTGGGGACAATAATTCTAATCCGTAATCATAAAGCAAGTACAGAAAAGAAATCCAAAGCGTGGAGGGGCAACAGGGTTTCTTGATGAAAACATGGAGGACGACATGACACACTCACAATCGGGGGGCGACTCCCGGCTATCCAGCACCGACTATAATTTCAGCTTGGGGCAAGCCTTGATCGGGGCACAGATGCTCTTTGTCGCATTTGGAGCTCTTGTTTTAGTTCCGCTACTGACCGGCCTAAATGCCAGCGTAGCACTCTTCACAGCCGGGGTAGGCACTCTAATTTTTCAAATCGTAACCAAGGGTAAAGTCCCGGTATTCCTGGCATCGTCCTTCGCATTCATTGCGCCGATTATCTATGGGGTTCAAACTTGGGGGCTTGCGGCAACAACCGGCGGCTTAGCTGTTGCAGGACTGTTTTATGTGGCGCTTAGCTTTGCGATCAGAATTTGGGGCAGTGGCTTTTTGCACAAATACTTGCCACCGGTTGTTGTTGGCCCTGTGATTATGGTCATCGGCTTGGCTTTAGCACCGGTTGCGATCAACATGTCGACGGGGCTCGCGGGCGACACGCAGATCATGCCCAAGGGGATTGCGCTAACAATTGCGGCTATTTCCTTAGGTACGACAATGATTTTTGCAATCCGGGGCAAAGGCATTATCAAGGTGGTTCCGATCATATTCGGTGTCATTGCAGGCTATATTGTGGCGTTGGTTTTGGGTGTTGTTACAGGCCAGAATTTGGTCAGTTTCGCGCCTTTTGCAGAAGCACCTTGGTTCTCTATTCCTGCATTTGTCGCACCAGAGTTTAACTTGGCGGCGATCCTCTTTATTTTGCCGGTCGCAATTGCGCCCGCAATCGAGCATTTCGGGGATATTATGGCCATCGGGGGTGTCACCAAAAAGGATTATATGGAAGATCCGGGCATCCAAAACACCATGCTTGGAGACGGGCTGGCCACCACATTTGCGGGTCTAGTTGGAGGGCCACCCAATACAACCTATTCCGAAGTGACTGGTGCGGTTACACTGACCAAGGCCTTTAATCCGGCGATTATGACCTGGGCTGCTATCTTCGCCATCGCGCTTTCGTTTGTTGGCAAACTAAGCGGTGCCTTGGCAACCATACCCATGCCCGTGATGGGGGGCATCATGATCTTGATGTTCGGAATGGTGACTGTGATTGGTCTATCGGTCGTTGCCAAGATTGGTGACAGGCTGACAGAGGCCAGGAATATGGTGATCATATCTGTTGTTCTTGTCGTTGGAATTGGGGGGCTTTCCATTCCATTTGGCAGTGGCTTTACGTTGGCGGGCATTGGTCTGGCAGGCGTTGCAGGCGTCGTTTTGAACCTTTTACTGCCACGCGAAGAGCGCGACCAGAGCATGGCCAATTCGCCTAGTCCAGAGGCCAACCTCTAAAGCTTTTTCCATGCATCCCTCTCTATTTGCTGCGAGGGGTGCATCTCATCCTTTTCAATCTTCAGGAATTGATAAATAAATTATATCAAGCGCTTAGTGGGGGTAGGGGCAACAAGGCTGGTGAAACACTAAAAGCCGTTGCGGGCACATGCACCGATCGACCAGAGAATTGAAACGACCCATCACATTGCAGCCGTCTGATAAGGCGCGAAAGTGTTTCAGGCTGCACACCGATCAAATCCGCCAAATCGATGCGCGAGAGGGGAAGTCGCATTGAGATCCAATCGCCATCAGATTTACCATGTTCAGTCATCAACCTATAAAGAAGATCTGCCAAACGCTGTTTGTTAGATTTTGTAGCCGTGGCGATAATCCGTTCGTGGTTTCTGTCGATTTCAGAAATGCACCGGGACGCAATGCTTTTCAAAACCATCGGGTTTTTCTGAACAACTTGGTCTGCATGGCGCAAGGCCACGGTGCACACGCGCGACGGCAGCAAAGCAAGAGCTTCTGTCTCATGCGGGCGATTGGCCAAAAACGAACGATATCCAATGACGTCCCCTGGGTAGGCGATCCTGATCAAAGTGGATGCACCGTCAGCACTAAGCGCACGAATTGCAATCAGTCCTTTGGAGACGCAGAATATGCCTCGGTTCTCGTCTCCTTGCCTGAACAAAGCTTGGCTCGAGGGTAAGGTCTTTCGGGAAAAACCCTGCTTCAAAAATGAAACTGACTCTGAGGGGACAGGCTTCCAAATGCTTCCCGCATAAAATGCACAACGACCACAAGGATGGTCTGTTTTTTTGCCAGTCATGCCAATTGCTCACTTTGATCGTGTGCTTGGAAAGCACCTGGGTAACATAGGTTAGCGCATAAACAAGGTCGACTGTGGCGCATTGTAACAGAGGATTGCCCTCATTATTTGCGCCGAGCAAATAGCTATTTGGCTGGCGTCGAATTTGAAGCGGCGTGTTTTGCCCCACTCAACACTGGACGCGGGGCTGGCCCGTAAAGCGCCGGAAGAAAGCCAATGATAAAAATGAACCAAGCAGAACACCAAATTGTAGCGGATAACACTACAACCAATTCGGTGTGCTGGGGGAATGCAGGCACCAATAGTCGCACCAATGCAGCTGTCCAGACAAGTGGTATAGCGACATAAAACGACTTTCTAGCGTGTAACACACCGTTGTTGCGAAGGGCGGCTGCTCTGCCAGAGATAGCCATGATCAATCCAGACATCGCCCCTATGGTTATCGCGTGAAGGGCGTCAGCGGCGCGGTAAGATGACGGGGCAGTCTGCGATAGGATCAGCAAACAAAAACCGGCTGGTATCCACCAAAAGGAGACATGCAGTGCCGCAATTAGTGGGCTACGGAAAAGTGCTTTCGCCTGCCAAGCACACATGGACCAAATGATAAGGCAAGATGTGCACAACAGAACGGCATAGGCGAGGCCACTATCTACGAAGCTAAACAGCCAAAAGCCTATCATCAGCAACGCCAAAACAAGCAAATTCAGCTTGCTAGACAAGCCTACATCAGATGTTTCAATTTGGTTTATGTTTAGCCAATTCTTAGTAAAGGCAGCGATGAGTTTTGCCCCCACGACTATAAGCAACATGCACAAGCCAATGAAAACATGGTGTCCAATGTCATGACTGACCCAAGGATAACCCATGTTTGCGGCTGTTAAGTATGCTACGTCAGCCATGCCCAATGCCAAAACAACCAAGACGAAGCTTAACTTGCGAAACGCTTTGGAAACTGAGATCTGGCGAGCAACGATGTAGGACAGCAATAAAAAATAGCTTAAGTTGATGAGCACGACTAAGCCCGTTGGCAAAGTTTGCGGCAAGACGTTCACGCCTCTGGCAACTCCCCAAAGAAGAACAAGCAGTTTCAAAAGTATCCCGGCGACAGGTTGCTGATCAGTCCAATTGGGCAGGGCCGTTAGTACATAGCCCCCAATCGCGGCCGCGGTAAACCCAAACAAAAGTTCGTGCATGTGCCACAAAACGGGGGGATGGATCCCCGGCGTCGGCAAACCCAGTTTTTCGCCAATTGGCCAGATCAGAATAGAAAAGAAAGCGCAGAGAAAGGCCGCCAAAAAGAGCGGTCTAAAAGGGGCATCCCAAAAATGGCTAAACAGTCTGGGTTTTGCGCGCACTGTGGCGTTCATTCATGTGGCTGTAACGTTTTGCCAGACCAGTCAACACCAGCTGCCCCTGCGAGAAAACCGTCGGATAGGCGTATGCCATTAGAAATGTGACGAATTTCTTGGACAACAGCTTCAGAGGTCTGTCTCCCATCTAGCAATGCGCGGTAAAGGCGGCAAATATCTAAAAACCCTTTCGACTGAGGCGATAGCCGGAGGGAAGACACCCCAGCATTGGCAAGTTTTTGAACCTGCGCGACAACACAGGCATGGCTTTCAGACAGTGTTTGTACCCCGTTCATGGACAGAAAAGGTTGATTATCCAAAGTCCGAACAACTTTGCCATCGGGGTCATCTTCACAGGCAAATTGGCAATTGTCTTTGGTGCGCCCGTGCAGGCGCGCGTGATAGCAGCGCCCAGAAATTGCGAGAGGAATCCTACCATGTCCCCAAACTTCAATCTCCACACCAAGATCCTTTGCAGCAGTGGCAAGAATTTCGATTGAATTAAGGGGCAATTCAGGTGGTAAACAAATTCTTGTGGCTCCTTTTGCGGCCAACCATCCTAGCGTGCTTTCGTTATATACATTTACAAGCGGGCCTACTGAAAATGCTGAGCCTTCGGGCAGATAGGCCAAAGCGGTGAGATCATTCACTTCGACTTCAACGCCAAGATCGAAAAGATCTGACAGCAGATTGCGCTCTCGTTTGAGGGTTACAACGGCGAGGCTGGTTAACGCCACATGCTTGCCTGCCGCTTGCAGCGCCTCAACCGCTTGTGGAATGCGGTCTTGATAGAATGGCAAGCGCTTAGAGCAAACAAGTTCACCCAAGATTACGCTGTCAACCGGTGCCAAAACGAGATCGTCGTAAAAGCGCGCCCAACGATCGGCACTCCAAAAAAACTGGATGGCTCCTGCGGTTAATTTCACTCGTCTATCTCCATGTTTTTTTATAAGCGCCAGTGGTCGTGGCTTGGCCTTCGGACAATTGGGCCAGCATTCCTTCGGGAATCGGGTGGCCTGCCTCCAAAGCTTCGACCGCGGCGCGAAAGCTCTTTACAACCTGTGCCACATAAGACCGCGAGCGCTGCCGGCCCTCAATTTTTAGCGCTGTAACACCGGCTTTTTGCAATTGTGGGATCAGCTTTTCAGCATTCAGACTGACTGGGTCCTCAAATAGATGGCCAGTCGTTTCTTCGGTTTTGAAACATCCCTTGCACAACGTTGGATACGGGGCTGGTGCGCCGCTTTCGACCCTGTGGATCACGTAGTCACCCAGTCGTGCATCCAATATTCCGTCGGTTTCTTGATAGGCTACATGGCTGGCAGGAGAGCAAACGCCATTCATATTCGGCGACCGGCCTGTGGCATAAGATGACAACGAACAGCGCCCTTCGGCCATGACGCAAAGCCCACCAAACACAAACACTTCGGTTTCGATATCAATTTCGGCGTTGATGGCGGCAATTTCCGGAACCGACAAAACACGCGGAAGCACGACGCGCTTGATATCAAATGCTTTGGCATAATAGTTGATCATGTCGGCATTTGCTGCGGCGGCCTGCACCGAAAGATGTCTGCGCAGCTTTGGATGTTTGCGCGTCGCAAAGTCCAAAAGGCCAATATCTGCAAGTATCACGGCATCAACACCGCAGGCCTCGGCATCAGACACCGCCTGATGCCAAATGGCCTCGTCCCCAGAGCGCGGAAAAGTGTTGATCGCCACCAACATTTTTGCCCCATGTGCATGCGCATATTCCACACCGGCGCGCATTTCAGCCCTGTCAAAGTTCAAGCCGGGAAAATTTCGCGCATTGGTTTCATCACTAAATCCACAATAAATTGTGTGCGCCCCCGCTTTTACAGCGGCCCGCAACGCTGCGGGCGTCCCGGCTGGGCAAACGATTTCCATTACCATTCTTGTGTGTCCTCAGGCCGGATGAAACACACACCCGACATCTGTTCCAAATATGTAAGAAAGCGCTGCAAAGGCGCAGAAAGTGGGCTGGATGGGCTCAAAAATTCCTGCGCCAAATCAAGTTCTGCATCATCAATGGCGTTGCGCAGCGCCAGGGCAGCAGATGTATCGCCTTCGATCACCAAATTGCGCGAAAAAAACAGGGCGTCGCCATCAAATTTTCCATGTACCAGCCCGAGCAGCGCTGCGAACGGGCCGGCAATGCGCGTGGTTGTTTTGGTAGACCTGCGTGTCGCGATGACGCTTGGTGTTCCGCTATTTGGGTTAAGCAAGATAACAAATGGCAAGTCAGTTGGGTCTAAAACAAAACTGGCATCGCCATATTCGCCAAGCCGCCGAAATAGACCTGGATGATTTTTGGCAACGTTTTTTGCAACGGAAGTTAATGCAAATGACAAGGGCCTTAGGGGGGCTAGACGCAATGCATAAGACGCCATTGTTGGACATCTGGGAAGTGGATCTGAAGATTGATGCAACGAAGTGTCCTACCCCAAATTGTGCAATTGGTCGGCTGAGTAAAAGAGAGTTAGTTTGAAAGGCCCTGACAAAAATTGACGATCGTCAATTTTTCCGGGTTTTTTCGGTGCTAAGCGGCCTCAGGCAATTTGCTTGGAGAAATATCATTCGATCCCTTCCTTCCTTTCCAAACCTGCGCAGCTTTCTTGATTGGTGCGGCGACACGCAACAGTTAGTGAAAGTGTCAGATCCGGTTTCGGTTCAGCATCAAATGACAGCTGTTCACCGTGCAGTCCTAGAAGCTGACGGGCCGGTTTTGTGTTTTGAAAATCCGATCCTAAAAGATGGGGGAAGGTCTGAAGTTCCTGTTGTTGTTAACCTTTTTGGCACGCAAGAACGTGTTGCAGCTGGGTTGGGCATTACACCTGATAAACTTGCGGACTTGGGCGCGTTTCTTGCAGCGTTGCGATCTCCTTCGCCACCAACAGGGTTGCGCGATGCTTTGTCACGCTGGCCGATGCTGAAGACTGCTCTGGCAACACGACCAAAGTTTCTGAAATCCGCACCTGTTCAGCACATCGTAACAGAAGGTGACTCAGTCAATTTACGCGAATTGCCCATACAAACCCATTGGCCGCAGGACGCAGGACCCTTGATAACCTGGCCAGTGGTTATCACGCGGCACCCTGGCACGGATATAAGTGATATATCGGCCTATAATGCGGGTATCTATCGCGTCCAAGTCTTAGATCATAATCGAATGATCATGCGCTGGTTGCCACATCGCGGCGGGGCTGCGCACCACAAAAGTTGGGGGCAGGTGGGGGAAAAAACACCTGTTGCAATTGTTCTTGGCGCAGATCCAGCAACGCTGCTTTCATCGGCGTTGCCGCTGCCCGAAAATGTCTCAGAGATAAGTTTCGCCGGAGCCTTAAACGGTATGCGACCCAGACTCGTCGCGGCAAAGACTGTCCCACTCATGGTGCCCGCCGAGGCCGAGATCATCATCGAAGGCTGGGTGTCACGTTCAGAAACCGCACCCGAAGGACCATTTGGTGATCACACGGGTTATTATAATCCAGCAGAACCCTTTCCCGTCGTGCAAGTCAGCGCGATCACGCACAGGCGCGATCCGCTATACTTATCAACTTACACTGGGCGCCCCCCGGACGAGCCAGCCATTATTGGGGAAGTTTTCAACAAGCTTGCATTGCCAACGATCCAAGCCTCAATTCCCGAGATCCATGATTTGTGGTTACCACCCGCGGCCTGCTCTTATCGGATAGCAGTTGTCAGCATCCACAAAGGTTACCCGGGGCAGGCAAGACGTGTGATGATGGCGCTTTGGGGGATGCTGCCACAATTCAGTTATACCAAGATGATCATTGTGGTGGATGTCGATATCGACCCCAGAAGCCATCAAGATATCTCTTGGGCATTGGCCACACGCATGGACCCGTCACGCGACGTCGTGATTTTGGAAAACACTCCCATGGATTATCTGGATTTCGCTTCCCCAAAAGCGGGCCTTGCTGGTAAGATGGGAATTGACGCCACCACAAAAATCGACAGCGAAACCACCCGCGAATGGGGGCACGTGATGTCAACATCACCCAGAGATAGCGCCTTCGCCTCAGCCCTTGCAGAGCGTATTTTGCGAGGCGAACAGACATGAGTAAGTCGCGCGTTATTCTTGGAGTATCCGGCGCATCCGGTGCGGATCTGGCGCTGTCGATTGCACAACAGGTTGCCGATTTGGGTGCCGAATTGGAATTGGTCGTCAGCCCAGCTGCAATGCGCACATTGAAAATAGAATGCGGTGCAGATGCATTGGACGTTATGCGTGATTTGGCAACAACGTGTTATGACGTTGCCGACGTAGGCGCGCGCATTGCGTCCGGATCAGCTCCTGTCAGCGGGATGATCGTCGCACCCTGTTCGATGCGCAGTTTGGCAGCCATCGCCAATGGCCTTGATGATAACTTACTGACCCGCGCCGCTTCGGTTCAGCTTAAAGAACGGCGTCGATTGGTGTTGTTGGCACGCGAAACACCCTTAACGCTGGTGCATCTTAGAAACATGGCGACAGTTACGGAAATGGGCGGCATAATCATGCCCCCGGTGCCGGCGTTTTATCTTAGGCCCAAGACCGTTTCGGATATTGTCGATCAATTGGCCGCCCGCGCCATTGATTTGCTGCGCATTGCAAAGCCCATTGCAGCGGCTTGGTCAAATAATTAGGCCCGCGCATGACCAAAAGGCATATTCGGTAAGGTGCATTTGTTGGTGCAAGTCTAATCAGCTTTTTCCGGAAGCTTCAAAGACGTTGCTTCGGCGCGGCTTAGCATCTCGCCTTGTTTGCGTTTCAGCAGGGACTCGCGAGCGTTTGCATATTGATCATCTTGCCAGAAAATCAAACACCCATTGCAGCCTTTGCCACAGCATCCTTCAACCCCCACACGGTTGGTTTTGAAACGCTTGTCTGTGCCACCTGCTTGGATACTGTCAATCAATGCACCGCGGCGTTTTTCATAACCCTTTGTGCCGGCTTCGGTCTTATTGATTTCCATGCTTTGCGTGAGTTTATCAAAGCGAATGCGGTTCCATTGTTCATCTGTTAATGCGCGCTCTTTGCGCATCACAGAGTAAACAGGGAAACGGGCCTTGAGATCTTCCAAATCTTCGTGGTCAAACAAGGTAAAGGGCAGGCGTATCACCGTTTTACTGCCACCATGAACAACTTTCAGCACCTCTCCGTTGGAGGCTTTTTCAAATTCGTAAGCGCGCAATAAAACGGTTTCGCGCGAAATAGGCGAAACGAAATCCAGCACCTCTCCGGCGACCAATTTGTTTTTAGCTTCGACCAAGAATGCATCTTCTGTGACTTCGGTGACAACACCGGCGTATTCCCACTGTGCAAGTGATGCCGTGTGTTCGTAGTCGTGCGCCAGATTGCTCAGCCGGCCTTCGTGGAATGCCAAAGTGTATCCACGGTTCCCGACCGCTTCTAATTCACGCATATATGGCGTTGGGTCCCAGTTCTCGGGGTCAGCATAATAATCGTCGATGGCCATGCGATAGGCGCGGGCGACGATGGCGGCATAATACTCTGACTTACCTCGGCCTTCGACCTTCAGACTATCAACGCCAATTTTTAGATATTCGTCCAACTTAGGCATGATACAAAGATCACGTGAATTCAGAATGTAAGAGCCGCGATCATCTTCCACGATCGGCATCAACTCCCCGGGCCGGCAGCCTTCCTCTAATAGGAATTCAAAAAGATCTGCATTGTCTTCTGTGATATTGATTTCTTCGCGCGTGCCGTCTTTTAACTGCAGCTTCACATTATAGTTCCAGCGACAGGAATTTGCGCAATTGCCCTGATTGGCACCGCGTTCAGCCATAAAGTTAGACAACAGGCAGCGACCTGAATAGGTCATGCACATGGCACCGTGCACAAATGCCTCGATTTTGATGTCCGGACATTTCTCGCGAATTTCGACCAGTTCCGGGTAGGATACTTCGCGCGCAAGAACCACAAGCTCGGCCCCCTGTGCTTCCCAAAATTTGACCGACAACCAAGAACAAATATTAGCCTGCGTCGAAATATGCAGTGGCAGCTCGGGTGCGCGCTCGCGCACATATTGAAACACGCCAGGATCAGCAATGATCAGACCGTCTGGCTTAACCTTGCGCACCGTATCAATGTATTCATCAAGCTTGGGGATATCTTTGTTGTGTGAAAACAAATTGAGCGTCAGATACGCGCGTTTTCCCTTTGCGTGACAAAACGCGACGCCCTCGATCACATCCTCTAACGAAAACTCTGATTTTGTGCGCAGCGACATGTCTGGTGTGCCCAGATAAACGGCGTCAGCACCGTACAGTATTGCAAGCTTTAGCTTTCGCAGATTGCCTGCGGGCATTAACAATTCCGAGGTTTTGGGTGTCATCGTTTGCTCACAAATTTTATCAGGTCGCTTTTATGCGACAGCTTGCTGCAAGTGAATTCGGAAACTGCAGGATGGCAATAAATTAGACCTGTTTGTTGCGTCTATACACGCGTCGCATGCTGCAATTTGGTACATTCAGCTTTACGAGCCAGGTGATTACCAGCGCAGGCTCTTGGATCAGTTGACCAGACCAGATGCGAAAATGCCGGGTCTTCATAGTAATGTGAGACGCGCTCAGAATGTGCGCTTGAACATGCAGAGGCCACTTAAATACCCATTGATTCTCCTAGGATTCAGGTTATGTTAGCGCTACCAGTCGGTGAGTCGGGTTTTGGCCTGTCCGGTTTATGTAAGGGTCTGTTTCTTTTTAGAACAAAGCCAAAAGTCAAATCTATTGGCTCCTTATGATAGCCGTACAAGGCCATTCGCTTGATTCGTTACAAAAAAACCACCCAAAGAAACGCATGCAAAACGACATGCACATGAGGATACCATGGTTTCACGCGTAATTCCGGTCAACGCCTTTGACCTCGTTCTTTTTGGTGCCACCGGGGATTTGGCGCGCCGCAAAATCTGGCCTGGGCTTTTTCACCGTTTTCTGGCTGGGCAGTTTGCGGACGACAGTAGAATTATTGGCGTCTCGCGCTCAGATTTAAGTCGCGCGGATTTTCAGGCCAAAGTGTCGGCCGCCATTTCATCGGCTCATGATGGAGACAAAGATAAAATTTCAGCGTTTTTGGACCTGATCGATTATGTCTCTGTGGACGCAGCGGGCGATCGTGGGTGGGACAATTTGGAAGCAGCAACGCGCAGTGACGTTATTCAAGCTTTCTATCTGTCCGTTGCGCCTAAATTCTTTGGTGCAATTGCCCGTCGCTTGCGAGATCGCGGTATTGCGACTGAAGAAAGCCGGATCGTTGTCGAAAAGCCGTTTGGACATGATCTTGCTTCGGCGCGCACGCTGAATGCAGAGCTGCGGGCCTGTTTTCAAGAACATCAAATCTATCGTATCGACCATTATCTTGGCAAAGAAACAGTGCAAAACCTGATGGCGCTGCGGTTTGCCAATTCCTTGTTTGAGCCGCTTTGGAACGCCTCGCACATCGATCATGTACAGATCACAGTTTCAGAAAAGCTGTCGGTGGATGGCCGAGGCGAATATTATGACCAATCCGGTGCCATGCGCGACATGGTGCAAAACCATTTGATGCAATTGCTATGCCTGACAGCCATGGAGCCTCCTTCGAAATTTACTCCGAATGCCGTCCGCAACGAAAAACTAAAGGTCATCGAGGCGCTTGAAGCCGTTGAAAGCAGCGATATTGCACGAGGGCAATACCGTGCGTCAGGAGACCAAGGCAGCTACCGGGATCACTCCGGTAATGACAAGTCGATTACAGAAAGCTTCATTGGCTTAAAGGTAAATGTCGCCAATTGGCGTTGGGCCGGGACCCCGTTTTATTTGCGCACGGGGAAATGCCTGCGCGAACGGCTGAGCGAAATCGCGGTCTATTTCCGAAATCCACCACATATGATTTTTCCGGGACTTGATGTCCCGCAGGGCAACGTTTTGGTTATACGTTTGCAGCCGGACGAGGGCATGACCTTGCACACAACAATCAAGGATCCGGGACCCGGTGGTATGCGCCTGACTGAGGCTTCTTTGGATATGACCTTTGCCGACAGTCTTAAGGATGCTGAGCGACCCCAGGACGCATATGAGCGGTTAATCATGGATGTTATCCGCGGGGATCAAACCCTGTTTATGCGTGGCGACGAGGTGGAAGCCGCATGGGCTTGGGCGGACCCAATCATAGCAGATTGGACTGACCGAAATCTGAAGCCCCAACAATATGACGTTGGGAGCTCTGGACCAGAAGATTCATTGCTCTTGATGCACCGCGATGGACGCCGTTGGCGTCCGATTGGCAATTAATCCGCTATTATGTGAAACGAAAGCGACAAACCATGACATTAAATGCGACGCTTAAATCTGTGACCGAACGGATTATCAAACGCAGCGAAGGTTCGCGCGGCATCTATCTTGAACGCATGGCAGCAGCCAAAAGTAAGGGTCCAAGCCGGGCACATTTGTCTTGCAGTGGCCAAGCGCATGCCTATGCAGGCGCTGGACCGGATCAGGCAGCCCTTGCCACCAAAACAGGTGGGAATCTAGGCATTGTGACCGCCTATAACGATATGCTTTCTGCCCATCAGCCCTTTGAACGTTATCCGCAGCTGATGCGCGACGCGGTCCGAGAGGTTGGCGGCACGGCGCAGGTGGCGGGTGGCGTGCCTGCGATGTGTGACGGCGTGACCCAGGGTGAAGCGGGCATGGAACTGAGCCTGTTTTCGCGCGATGTTATTGCGATGGCGACGGGCATTGCGCTCAGTCACAACACTTTTGACGCGGCGGTCTATCTTGGCGTCTGCGACAAGATTGTGCCCGGTTTGGTGATCGGTGCACAGGCCTTTGGGCATTTGCCCGCAGTCTTTGTGCCAGCTGGCCCGATGACCAGTGGCATTTCCAATGATGATAAGGCCGAAGTGCGCCAAAAATTTGCAAAGGGCGAAGTCGGGCGCGAGGCTTTAATGGCGTCGGAAATGGGGGCCTATCATGGGCCTGGCACTTGCACATTTTATGGCACAGCAAATACCAACCAAATGTTGATGGAATTCATGGGTTTGCACCTACCTGGTTCCAGCTTTGTCACCCCCAATACTGAATTGCGGGATGCGCTGACGACAGAGGGGGCCAAACGCGCGCTTTCGCTGTCTGCATTGGGCAACAACTACACTCCAACCTGCGAAATCCTTGATGAAAAGGCCTTTGTGAATGGCATCGTAGGCCTGATGGCAACAGGTGGATCAACAAATCTGTTGATCCATTTATTGGCCATGGCGCGTGCAGGCGGCATCATTCTGGACTGGCAAGACTTTGCAGATTTGTCAGCCGAAGTGCCTTTGCTGGCGCGGGTCTATCCAAACGGCCTGGCCGACGTGAACCACTTCCACGCGGCAGGTGGATTGGGATATTTGATCCATGAATTGCTTAAGGGAGGCCTGCTGCACCCTGACACCAAAACTGTCGCGGGTGAGGGTCTTGCGAACTATACAACAGAACCGTTTTTGTCCGATGAAGGGCTTGTTTGGCGCGCCGGAACAGAGACCTCATTGAACGAAAAGATAGTGCGGCCGCTTTCAGATCCCTTCCAGGTCAACGGAGGACTGTCGCATTTGAAAGGTAATCTTGGCACCGGTGTTATGAAAATATCTGCGGTTTCAGCGGAACACCGCGTTGTGCAGGCACCTGTGCGTGTTTTTCACGATCAGGAGGACGCCAAACAAGCGTTTAAAGCTGGTGAATTGACGGGTGACGTTATCATCGTTGTGCGTTTCCAAGGACCAAAGGCCAATGGCATGCCGGAACTGCATTCGTTGACGCCAATGCTGCAAATCATGCAAGGACGTGGGCAGAAAGTGGCGCTTGTGACCGATGGGCGCATGTCGGGGGCCTCTGGTAAGGTGCCGTCGGCAATTCATGTCAGCCCCGAAGCGCTAGATGGCGGTCCAATCGCCTATCTTCAAGACGGTGACGAATTACGAGTTGATGCGCTAACAGGCGCACTAGAAATTTTGACCGAGGGTGTGTTAGACCGCACACCAGCAACGGCGGACCTGTCTCAAAATGAAGCTGGCATGGGCCGTGAACTGTTCTCAGCATTCCGCGCATCTGTTGGCTCTGCCGACACCGGTGCCTCAGTATTTGGAGCTTAAACTATGACTATAACACCTTTGGAAGCCAGCGCTGCTGCCCGTGAAATTTGTGGGCTGGCTCCGATTGTTCCTGTGCTTGTCGTGCATGAGGTTGCCCATGCGCGCCCCTTGGCAGAAGCCCTTGTGCGTGGCGGGTTGCCTGCTTTGGAGGTGACCTTGCGCACCCCTGCGGCACTCGAGGTCATTCACGAGATGTCCAAAGTCGAAGGTGGCGTCGTGGGCGCTGGGACATTGTTGACACCCGCAGACGTTAAGGCGGCAAAAGCTGCTGGCGCGAAATTTGGTGTTTCTCCGGGCGCAACCGATTTGCTGCTGGATGCTTGCGAGGCCGAAGATCTGCCAACATTGCCAGGCGTTGCCACCTCATCAGAGGCCATGCGCCTGTTGGAACGAGGCTATAACATGCTGAAGTTTTTTCCCGCAGAAGCAAACGGTGGAGCGCCTGCGTTGAAAGCTATTGGCGCGCCATTGCCGCAAATTTCGTTTTGCCCAACCGGCGGCGTGAGCACGTCAAATGCCAACAGCTATTTGTCTTTGTCCAACGTTGTGTGTGCTGGTGGTAGCTGGGTTGCGCCAAATGATTTGGTGAAAGCCGGTGATTGGGACGCGATCGAGGCCCTTGCGCGCGCGGCAAGCCAGCTTAAGCGCTGAAAAACATCATAAAATGGTCTTTGGCTGCAGGCCAGCCAAAGACCCAATTGCACAGTATATGACGTCTTCGGAAAAGGCTGCATTGCTCAAATGCAGGAATTTCCGCAAGAATATGTCCCAATATGCTTGCAAATCGTCGCTTCAAGTGGCACGCGATAGAGCCAAACCTTTGTCCAGCTTTTTAGGGAACTCAAAATGCCTGATCTTCGTTCCAAGACGTCTACTTTCGGCCGCCGTATGGCCGCAGCTCGTGCGCTATGGCGCGCAACGGGTATGGGTGATGATGACTTTGGAAAGCCGATTATTGCTGTCGTCAATTCCTTTACCGAATTTGTCCCTGGGCACGTCCACCTAAAAGACATGGGCCAGTTGGTCGCGCGAGAAATCGAAAAAGCTGGCGGTGTTGCCAAAGAGATGAACACCATTGCCGTGGATGACGGCATTGCGATGGGGCACGATGGGATGTTGTATTCCCTACCGTCCCGCGAAGTCATCGCAGACAGCGTTGAATATATGGCCAATGCCCATTGCGTTGACGCGCTGGTTTGTATTTCCAACTGCGACAAGATCACGCCGGGCATGTTGATGGCCGCGATGCGCCTGAACATCCCAGCGATCTTTGTTTCTGGTGGCCCAATGGAAGCAGGCAAAGTGATCTTGCAAGATGGCGAGCAAAAAGCCGATCTTGTAACTGCGATTGTTGGCGCAACAGATGAAAGCCGTTCCGAAGAAGACGTGGCCAAGCTGGAACGCTCTGCTTGTCCGACCTGTGGGTCTTGTTCTGGCATGTTCACTGCAAACTCAATGAACTGTTTGGCCGAGGCGTTGGGTTTGGCGCTGCCGGGCAACGGGTCATTGCTGGCAACCCATTCAAAACGTGAAGCTTTGTTCAAAGAAGCGGGCCACAAAATCGTAGATCTGGCCGAGCGTTGGTACAAACACGATGACGCCACTGCTTTGCCGCGTGGCATTGCTACATTTGACGCCTTTGAAAACGCAATGATGCTGGACATCGCGATGGGTGGGTCGACCAACACCGTTCTGCACCTTTTGGCCATTGCGCATGAGGGTGAGGTTGATTTCACCATGGCGGACATGGATCGCCTGAGCCGTGAAATACCGCACCTCTGTAAGGTTGCGCCATCGACACCAAAGTATCACATGGAAGATGTGCACCGTGCAGGCGGCATTGCGCGGATTTTGGGCGAGCTGGATCGAGCAGGGAAAATTCACCGCGACTGTGCGACTGTTCATGAAAAAACCGTTGGTGCCTTCATCGACAAATGGGACGTGCGCCGGGCAAGTGCTGGCAACGAAGCCCACGACTTGTTCATTGCTGCACCGGGTGGGGTACGCACGGTCGAAGCATTCAGCCAATCACGTATGTACACAGAGCTTGATCTGGATATTGAGGACGGCTGCGTGCGTGACTTTGACAATGCCTATTCCCAAGAAGGCGGTCTTTGCGTGCTATTTGGCAATCTAGCTGAACAAGGTTGTATCGTCAAAACTGCGGGTGTTATCAAAGACATGTATGAATTCGAAGGCACGGCCAAAGTCTTTGAATCCCAGGATGATGCGATGAACGGCATTCTGCGCAACGAAGTCAAAGAACATTCGGTTGTCATCGTGCGCTATGAGGGGCCCAAGGGTGGCCCGGGTATGCAAGAGATGCTGTATCCAACCGCCTATCTGAAATCTAAGGGGCTTGATAAAACCTGTGCTCTGGTCACCGATGGTCGTTTCTCTGGTGGGTCGGCCGGCCTGTCGATTGGCCACGTGTCGCCGGAAGCAGCTGAAAAAGGTCTGATTGGTCTGGTTCAAGATGGGGATAAGATCACAATCTCGATTCCAAACCGCTCGATCAACTTGAATGTCAGCGACGAAGAAATCGCCCGGCGTCGCGCGGAACATCCGCAGGCAGACAAAAAATCTTGGAAAGCGCTGGGTCGACCGCGTGCTGTTTCAAAAGCCCTAAAAGGCTATGCGGCGCATGTATCTAACGCATCTTTGGGTGCGGTGCGAGTGGTCGAGGACGACGACGAGTAACGCCACTGGCGTTACCTTTCCAAACAGTTGAAGTGACACAAAAAAGGGCGCCTCGGGCGCCCTGTTTCGTCAGTGTCTGGACTCTAGGCTTAGATGCCCATTTTATCAGAAAACACGTGGCGAACGATGGTTTCGCGGGTCATGCCGCGGTCTGCCAATTGGCTGTCAGATAAGCTGTTCAGAAATTCAACCTGCTTTGAGCGGCTGCTGGCTTCGCCGATGGCGATCAGAGTGTTTCCGATTGCGATAAACGGTGCTGCGAGTGTGCGCAGGATGGATTGCGACGCGCTATGATTCAGAGTTGTAGTAGCCATTGGACATGCTCCATTTGCTTCAATTGCTCCCTGTGAGATCAAATAAGGGCTGCGCTTGGCGAGCACCACCTATGGTTTGTCATTGCCGCCTTGCGTCAGACGCAAGGCTGGGGGCTACTTTTTAGGCATGGTTGGGGGTGAGGAGGGTGCCCGTTGGCGCTTGGGTTTGCTTGATTGCGCTTTGGGGGCCGCTGGCGCGAGGCTGGGCGCTTTGACTTCGGTACGGCTTAGGGACTTGTTGCGTGGCGCGGCAGGCGTTGGTTTGGTGGGCTTTGCACCAACTGGCGGTGTCGGGATGGCACGCTGAAAGGTTGGTTTGTCTTTGGCAACGGGGGCCGGCGCGGGTTGAATCTCCGGTTTCGTCTCTGCTGGTTTTTTAGGTTTAGCGCCGTCAAAACCTACCGGTTTTCGTGGGGGTTGATTCTCGGAAGGTGTTGTTTTTAAGGCATTATTAGAGCGTTTCTTAACCGGGGTCTTAGGCGCTTGTTGCGGGGCTATCTGTGCAACAGATCGCAGGCCAAATGATTGCGCAACGGCCAGCCCGATCACTTGGCTGGTGCGCAACTGCTGTTCGACCGCTTTACCGAATATTTGCCAACTGGCGGTAGTTGCAGACATGGGATCAAAAAACATCATCATAGCGAGCTCCTTTGTGCACGGCGTGCTTTGGGCGGAAAATTCAATTGGGTAAAACTCGAAAAGGTAGCCAAACTCTTAATAATTCGCAGCATTCTCTATTGGGTGTCATGTAGCTTTTGTTAGTCTTGCAAGCCTTCACCTAGGGCAAAATGCTTTCTTGACAGTTTGCGATGGCGGGTAACGGGTTGATGACATTCTGCAATTTTCTTGTGCGGGATGGGTAAAATATGGGCGCTGAAGGGCTGGGCGTTGCACTTTGGCGCGGTTCGGCGCATTTTCCGCCCAACGAATCAATGGCCCCACAGGAGAACGCCATGAGTTTTGACCGGTCTTTGAAGATTGCTCCCTCTATTTTGTCAGCTGACTTTGCCAACTTTGGGGCCGAGATCGAAGCTGTTGAAGCACAGGGTGCGGATTGGATTCACGTCGATGTAATGGATGGGCATTTTGTGCCAAACCTGACGTTTGGCCCGCCCTTGTGCGCCGCCATTCGCAAGCACATCAACACGGTGATGGACGTGCATTTGATGATTTCGCCGGTGGACCAATACATCGATGCATTTGCTGATGCCGGGGCAGATGTTTTGACCGCGCATTTGGAAGCCGGGCCCCATATTCACCGGACTTTACAAGCGATTAGAGGTGCAGGCTGTAAGGCAGGTCTGGCGTTGAATCCGGGCACCGGTATCGAGGATGTCAAATATCTGCTGGATATGGTGGATCTGATTTGCGTGATGACTGTGAATCCCGGATTTGGTGGGCAAAAGTTCATTCATAGCCAAGTTGATAAGGTGAAAAAACTGCGCGCGATGATTGGTGACCGGCCTATTCACATCGAAATTGATGGTGGCATCACGCCGGAAACCGCGCCTTTGATGGCGGCGGCGGGCGCTGATGTTTTGGTGGCCGGTTCTGCGGTCTTCAAAGGTGGCAGCGTGTCAAATCCGGCCCCTTATGGCGAAAACATGCGCGCCATCCGCGCCTCTGTCGGCTGAGTGTCAAGCGGGCAGCGCGCTCCTCGTTAAGCCATTAAATCGGCTCGTTTCCACTGGAAGCGGGCCCTTTTTTTACGCGGTGGGTGCCATATCTGGTGGGCCTCGCACAGTTTGGCCCCAAGGTGCGGCGCTTTCATTTTTGATTAATTGTACAATTTGTACGTTTGGCGGCCCCAAACGTACGATTCGGCTGTTTCGCGCGCAACATTGCAAGAAAAGGGTTAAGAAGGACGATTTCTTTTAAACGTCAGCACGGGTTCGCCCAGGTAATTGGCCAAAGCCTTGTCGCCAAATCCCAGCTTTTCAGCCAAGCGGATAGAGGCCTGATGGTCGGGTGAAATCATGCAAACAGAATGTTGGGCTGTCAGGGTTGCGTCCGCCCAGTTCAAAATGCACTGCATCGCCTCCTGTGCCAGACCCTTGCCATGAGAAGCAGTGGTCATCACCCAACCGGCCTCTGGCATGCCCGCAAAAGAGGGGGTCATGTCGCGCTGAAAATCGGCAAAACCAACTTCGCCTAAGAACGCCCCGGTTGTTTTGTCAGCAACCAGCCAATAGCCAAAGCCGAGCATTTCCCAATGGCCGATATTACGTAGAAACCGCGCCCAGGATTCCGGATGTGTCGACGGTTTGCCAGAGATGTAGCGCACCACATCTGGATCGGCCCACATTTTTGCCATGTCTGGGAAATCATCCAGACCGTGGGCGCGCAGGATCAGGCGGCCGGTGGTGAGAGTTGGGGCTTGGGTCATGCGACAACTTTACGTGGCTCGCAAAGTTGCGCAAGCGCTGCGACTTTACACATAAGGTTTGTGAACTGTGGGCCAAGGTCAACGGGCCAAAAGTAGAACGCGCGGCGGGTGTCCAGGCTTATAACATGGACGGCAAGACTTGGTCTGGCGGCCGGTGGCCGTCTTCGAGGTGCTTGATGTTCAGGATGACTTTTTCGCCCATCTCGATGCGACCTTCGATGGTGGCAGATCCCATATGCGGCAGCATCACCACATTGGCGAGGTTGCGCAGTTCGGCCCCCATTTCTTCGCCGCCCTCATAGACGTCTAGACCGGCACCGGCGATCTCGCCGGCTTTGAGCGCCCGCACCAGTGCGGTTTCGTCGATGACTTCGCCGCGTGACGTGTTGACGATCACCGCGCTGGGTTTCATCAGTTTCAAACGCCGGGCGTTGATCTGGTGATAGGTTGACGGCGTATGGGGGCAATTGATCGACACAACATCCATGCGCGCCAGCATCTGATCCAGACTTTCCCAATAGGTGGCCTCAAAGCGGGCTTCGATTTCTGGATGTAGCCTGCGGCGGTTGTGGTAATGCACATTCATGCCAAAGGCTTTGGCGCGGCGGGCCACGGCTTGGCCAATGCGGCCCATGCCCAGAATGCCAATGTCACGGCCTGAAATCCGCCCGCCCAACAGGGCACCCGGCGACCAGCCTTGCCATTTGCCAACCTTCATTTGCTCCAAGCCTTCGGGAATGCGCCGGGTGACCGACAGAATAAGCGCCATCGCCATATCTGCGGTGTCTTCGGTCATCACGCCAGGGGTATTGGTGACGATAATGCCTTGATCACGGGCTTTTTCGACTTCGATATGATCCACGCCCGCGCCATAGTTGGCAATCAGCTTGAGCTGTGGCCCGGCGGCGGCCAGAATTTGGGCGTCGATCCGGTCGTTGAGGGTTGTCACCAGCACATCTGCCGTTTGCACTGCTGTTATCAGAGCCTCTTGGGGCATCTGGACGTCATCTGCACAGAGGTGCACTTCGAAAAGCTCTGAAAGTCGCTTTTCGACTGCCTCGGGCAACCGTCGCGTTACAACAACACTTAGACGTTGCTTTGCCATTGGACCCCTCACCGTTCTTCCCAAATCAGGATGTTACTGGCACAGTGCCTCACAGAATGACGGGGTACAAGAACCTCCGCGAAATTTTGTTAGCAGGCGAAAGAATTCCGGGATGAATGGGCAGTCTGAAAAGGGCTTGGGGCGGCGTGGTTTGGCGAATTTGGGTCTGGCTGTTGCCGCCATGGTGATTTCTGCAAGTGCCGCGCTGGCAGAGGTCAAGCGTGGCCCGGTGACCAACTTGCCGATGCCGCGCTTTGTGTCGCTGAAGGCCAGTAAGGCCAATGTGCGGCGCGGGCCGTCGCTGACCCATCGAATCGACTGGATTTTCAAGCGCCGTGATATGCCGCTGGTGGTGACTGCCGAGCATGGGCATTGGCGGCGTGTGCAGGATCGGGATGGGGCCGGAGGCTGGGTGCATTATTCCCTGCTGTCTGGCAATCGCACGGTGATTGTGCAGGCTGATATGTTGCCGCTGAATTTGCGGCCTGAACCAAATACGCCGGCCTCTGCCCAGCTGGAGCTGGGGGTGGTGGCCAATCTGGGCACATGTGGTGCAGATTGGTGCAAGATTTCCGCTGGGGGCTATAAGGGCTGGGCGCGAAAATCAGACATCTGGGGCGTGGCAGAGACAGAAATTCGCGATTGAGGTCCTTGTAAGTGTGGCGCGGCCTGTTTGGGCCTGCCCCGCTGGACGCCTCCGGCGGGGGTATTTAGATCAAGAACAAAGCAGGTGCAGCGCGCGGAGCGGGCGGCGGTGTTTAGAGCCGCTTTTTCACGATGAGATCTTGATGGGGTGCGACAGCTGCGCATTGTTTTGGGCCTAGGCGGGCAAAAAACACCGCATCCTCGTAGCGAAACTCATAGACCGCGGTCCAAAGCCCTTGATCAAAGGCGGCGCGGAGTTCGGCGCAATAGCTATGGTCGACGGTGAGGGTTTGCCACATCTTGTCTTCGATGGCTTTGACGCGCGTGTCGGCCACCTTGCCTTTGGCGTCGACCAGAAAGACCAGTTCGCGTTTGCGCAGTTCGGCGCTTTGGATCTGTACCGATTTGGACATGGGCCGGGGCAGGCTGGCCTGAACATGGGTGACCTCGGCCAGTAAGGCTGCTGACGGGGGGATGCGCGACAGGTTGTCGGTGATCAAGCGTTTATAGGCCCAGGGATCATAGGCAAAATGCGCTGAGACAAAGGTGAGGCTGCCGGTGATAAGCACCGCAGCCCCGCCCCAGAGGCCGGGGGATCTGTTGCGGTGGGCGGCTTTAAACAGGCCCTTTGTGACGTAAAACAGATAGACGCCGATGAGGGCAGCGATCACCACACGGGCGACCTGGGCCTGCATGCGCAGCTTGGCCACATCGGTTGTGCTGATGATCTGGGTGAGATGGGTGAGGCAAAAGACAATCGGGACAATAAGCAAAACCACGCCAAACCAAAAGGCGCGCGAGACACGCGCGGTGCCTGAAAATATTGAAAACATTTAATAAAATCCGTGATTTGGAAGGGGCTTTGGAAATACAAAGCCCCCGGTTTGAGTCGGATGCTATTTATAAGTTTCCGCATCGCTTGGAAAGGCGCGAGATTTGACATCATCGGCGTATTCAGAGACCGCGCGTTCGATGGCGGGGCCGAGGTCGCCGTAGACTTTGACAAATTTAGGCGTCCATTCATTCAGCCCCAACATGTCTTCAAGCACGAGAATCTGCCCGTCACAGTCGGCAGATGCGCCGATGCCGATGGTTGGAATCGGGCATTCTTTGGTGATTTTGGCGGCGAGCGGTTCGACCACGCCCTCGACCACAACTGAAAAGGCACCGGCCTGCGCAACGGCTTTGGCGTCGTTGATGATGGCGTCCCAGCCAGCTTCGTCACGGCCTTGGGTTTTAAAGCCGCCCATGACGTGGCTGGATTGTGGGGTCAGGCCGATGTGGGCCATCACGGGAATGCCGCGTTCCACCAGGAAGTGGATGGTTTCCGCCATGCGCGCGCCGCCCTCTAGTTTGACTGCGCCACAGCCGGTTTCTTTCATGATCTTGGCGGCATTGCGAAAGGCCACGGCCGGGCTTTCTTCGTAGGTGCCAAAGGGCATATCCACAACAATCAGCGCCTTTTGCGTGCCGCGCACCACGGCTTTGCCATGCATGATCATCAGGTCAAGCGGCACGCCAATGGTGCTTTCCATACCGTGCATGACCATGCCAAGGCTGTCACCTACAAGGATGAAGTCAGCGTATTTATCAACAATTGCAGCGGTGTGCGCGTGATAGCTGGTGAGCGAAACGATAGGTTCGCCATTCTTGCGCGCAGCAATCTGAGGCACGGTTGTGCGGCGAATTGGGACTTGTTTGCTCATGGATGGATCACCCTTTGGTCTAGCAAGAGGACGCCGCCAAATTCGACTGAAAGCATTATGGCGGCAGGGGAGGTCAGTGGCCCGCTGAGGTCATTCAGGGTCTCTGCCTCGACAATATCTAGCCCGCGAATGGTAGCGCGGGGTTCGGCGTTGATGGTTTGCGCGATGATCTCGCGCAGGGAAGTAACGGTTTTTTCGGGCAGGGCCTCGGCGGCCTCAAGGGATTTGGAAATCACCAATGCGGCGGCGCGGTCCTGGGCATTCAGGCGCACATTGCGCGAAGACATGGCAAGCCCGTCTGGTTCGCGGACGATCGGCACGCCGATAATGTCGATAGGAAAGCCCAGATCGCGGGTCATGCGTTTGATGATTTGCAGCTGTTGGTAATCTTTTTCACCAAAACACGCGAGATCAGGCTGCACAAAATTGAACAGCCGCGCCACAACCGTGGTGACGCCGCGAAAATGTCCCGGGCGCACCAGCCCGTGCAGCATATTGGCCATGCGGGTGGTTTCTACGATGGTTTCGTCGCCGTCGGGATAAACCTCGGCGACTTGCGGGATCAGCACCAGATCGACGCCTGCGTCTTTGAGCATTGCGAGATCACGCGCTTCGTCGCGCGGATAGGCGTCAAGATCGCTAGCGTCGCCAAATTGCGTGGGGTTCACAAAGATGGTGACAACCACTCGGTCAGCGCGAGATTTGGCGTTATTCACAAGCTCGATGTGGCCGGCGTGCAGAAAGCCCATTGTTGGAACAAGGCCAACAATTTCGCCGTAGCGGCGATAGTTGGCGAGACTTTCGCGGCAGTCTGAAACTGTGCGACAAACCTGCATAATGTGAGCTCCTTTGGGCATCGTAGGAGTGGTGTAGCAAAAGGTGCTGCGGTGCGGCAAGGAAAACTGCGGCGCCTAAAGCCGTGTGACGTCACGGTTTTGGCATAATCCGGTCCTGAATTTCGGCATGTTCTTGCAAGAGGCTTGGACCACGTCAGCTATGGAGGCTTGAACGTGAAGCGTGTGTTACCAGTGATTTTTGCCTGTCTTGGCTTGGTTGGGTTGGCGGTTTTGCAATCTGACAATGGATTGAAACCAGCAGGCGAGGTGCAGTTAAGCGCCGCAAAGCCTGTGGCGGTTGAGGTGCTGACGCAGTAGCGCAGCAGAACAAAGACCCAAAGAAGCCTAATTCCCAGCAAATTCGAGCCGTGATCTGACGGTAGCGTTAGCGCGAAATAGAGCCATCGTGGGAGCCACCTATGTATAAGTTTATTCCTGTCGTCTTTGGCGTGATCGCGCTGGGCGTTTTCTTTGCGCTTGATTATCGCAGCTATTCGCAGGCGTCTTCGGTAGAGGTTGCTTCGTTGGATGGCGCGCATGCGTTGGAGATGCACGCGGCTGACAAACCAGAGCCTCAGGGGTCTTATTTTGGGCATCTGCTGGCCAAGGTAGGGCTGGGGAGCGATCAGGCATGGACGCTTGATCGGGCCAAGGATGTGCGGTTGGCGCTGCGGGCGGTGCCAGCAAACAGCTATTTGCCAACTCCTGATGAGGAAGAAGAGGTTCTGATGGGCTGGGAGCGGCTGGATTGGGATGATTATTATGCGGCCGCCTTTGGCTGGCCAGACGGCGTCACCCAGACCCCTGAGGCGGGGATGCGTAAAGCCTTGGATCAGAGCATTGCGATTTACGTAAAGGGCCGCCATTCGGTCATGGTGCAGGTTGATTTTGCCGAACCAACCGAGGCTTTGGCGAAACGCTTAAAGCAAGCTTATTGGGTGGTGCAAACAGGCCGCGATCTGGAACGCCTGAAAGAGGGGCGGCCACGGGCGAGCTATTTCTGGACAAATGTGAAGGAAACCGCGCGCGGGTATAGCATTTTGCATGCTCAGGATGTGGCGCATTTTGATGTATATGACGGTGTGCATTTTTTGCAGGCCGACAACAGTCATGACAGACGGGATGTTGAAGTGAAATACTTCTTTGCCAGCCTGGGTGGCGGTTTGGTGATCAAGGTGCGGGCGCTTGGCTCTGATGCCAAGGTCGCGGAGATATTGGCGCAGATCGACTATCAAAGTCTGAACCAATTGCAGACGTTGCCCAGCCCGCTGATTGCGGAAGGCCTGGCTGAAGTTTTGATTGATACGCCTGAGGATTGGTTGTCAGCACATGGATTTGGCGCGGCTGTGCATCAGGCTGATGCGGGGCATGGGATCACGTCTGCTGGCGCAGAAGAAAAATCGCTTCCCAAGGTCCATCGCGGTGGCATTGCCTCTAAGAATTGCAGCAGCAATGGCCATGCCAAACATTGCCTTGTGACGGTGCCAGCCGCGGAAAAACACTGAGTTTAGAGCTTGGTATTTGCCAAAAACCGACCTTGCAGGAATGTAAGGTCGGTTTTGTGACATGAGGCGTCGGGTGGGTTTGGCGTTTGGCGGCAAAATCGGTTGAAATGGCTTCAAGAAATTCCAGAGGAGTCGGTTTGACATGAAAACACAGGTCAAAGCCTTGGTTGTTGGTGGCGGGGCAATCGGAACGTCGATTGCTTATCATTTGGCGAAAGCAGGTTGGGACGATGTCATGCTGATTGAGCGTGACGAATTGACTGCCGGGTCTACCTGGCATGCGGCGGGTTTGCTGCCGCTGTTCAACATGTCCTATGCAACCACGCATATTCACAAATATTCGGTCGATTTTTACAAAACTCTGGAAGACGAAACCGGGTTGAATGCTGGATTTGCAGTCGTGGGCAACCTGCGCATGGCGCAGACCGATGAGCGTATGGACGAGTTCATGCTGTATGCCTCGACCGCTGAAACCTGTGGTGTGCCTTATGAATGGTTGACCCCGGATGAGATCAAGGCGCGTTGGCCATTGATCAAGACTGACGACCTGAAGGGTGCGCTGTATCACAACACAGATGGCTATATTAACCCGGCTGATGTGACCCAGGCGATGGCCAAGGGCGCGCGCCAGCATGGGGCTGATATTGTGCGCAAAATGCAGGCTGACAGCTTTCATTGGAACGGCTCCCATTGGGAGGTGACCTGCACCAAGATGATCGAAAAGGGCGGCAATCTTGTGCCCTCTGACGAGCAGGTGGTGATCACCGCCGAGCACGTCGTGACGGCCTCTGGCAACCACGCGCAGACCACGGCGCGCAAGCTGGGCATCAAGATGCCAGCCATTCCGGTGGAACATCAATTCATCGTCATGGACACCGATCCAGAGCTGGTGAAATACCGCGAAGCGGGCGGGGCAGAGCATCCGGTTGTGCGCGACGCGGATGCGCAAAGCTATGTGCGCGAAGAACGCGGCGGCTGGATTTTGGGTGTCTATGAAAAGAACGCGCCTGCCTGTTTTGAATATGGCGTGCCAGATAGTTTCCGCGCGGACCTGTTCCCGCTGGATCTGGAGCGCATCGAGAGCCAGTATATGGCGATGATCGACCGCATCCCGTCGTGCGAAGAAAGTGGCCTGAAAGACGATTTCAACGGGCCGATTTGCTACACGCCTGATGGCAACCCATTGGTCGGCCCGGCCCCCGGTCTGCGTAATATGTGGCTGGCAGAAGGATTCTCGTTTGGCATCACCGCAGCAGGCGGCACCGGCTATTATCTGGCGCAGATGATGGTGGATGGCGAAGCCGAGATCGACATGGCGAGCCTTGATCCGAAACGCTATAGCCAAAACTGGATGACCACCGAGTTTGCCGCGCGCAAAAACGAAGAATGCTATGACCATGTCTATGTGGTGCATCACCCGGATGAAGAGCGCCCGGCGGCACGGCCGTTGCGCACCTCGCCTGCGTTTGATCGTCAGGCCGCCCGTGGGGCACAATTTGGCTGGGTCAATGGTTGGGAACGTCCGAACTATTTTGGACCACTGGACGCGCCAAGCAATTTTGACCATGACGCGCGGTCTTTCCGTCGCGGTGGGTGGTGGCAACATGCGGTTGACGAAGCCAAAGCCATTCGCGAAGGCGTTGGTCTGGTGGATGCCACCGCCTTTACCAAACATGTGGTCAAAGGACCGGGCGCAACAGCGTTCTTGGATTGGTTCACTTGTAACAAATTGCCCAAGATTGGCCGGATCAACCTGACCTATGCGCTGACATCTGCGGGCACCACACGCACCGAATATACCATCGTGCGCACCGGAGAGCATTCTTATTATCTGGTCTCTGCCGGGGCCTGGACCGAATATGACGCCGATTATCTGCGCAAAGCGGCCGAAGATAAGGCCGCAGAATTTGGCTATGTCGAGATTCAGGATGTCACCACGCAATGGGGCGTGTTTGCCATTGCAGGGCCGAAGTCGCGCGATGTGCTTAAGGCCGTCATCAAGGATGCGGATCCGGAAACTGCGCTGAGCAACAAGCGGTTTCCGTGGTTGTCGGCCCGCCAGATCGAATTGGGCATGTGCCCGGTACATGCGATCCGGGTGGCCTATACCGGAGAACTGGGTTGGGAATTACATCACCCGATTGAAATGCAGAACTATCTGTTTGATTTGCTAGAGGCCGCCGGGGCGGAGCATGGCATGAAGCTGGTGGGGGCGCGGGCACAGAACTGGCTGCGTCAGGAAAAATCCTATCGCGCTTTTGGCACCGAACTGGGCCGGGACGCGACACCACAAGAGGCCGATCTGCCACGTTTCATTGATCTGAACAAAGAGTTCTATGGCAAGGAGGCCATGCTGGAGGCCGGTGTGCGGGTGAAATGCTGTACGCTGTTGATTGATGGACCTGCGGATGCGGACCCTTGGGGACGTGAGGTGCTGTATACGCCGGAAGGTCAGCGCGTTGGACGTTTGACATCCGGGGGCTATTCGGTGGCCTTTGAGAAATCGATAGGCATGGGCTATGTCGCGCCCGAGTTTGCCGAGGTTGGCACCAAGCTGAAGGTCAAGATGCTGGATCAGTTGTGGGATGCCGAGGTGACTTGCGACAGCCCGTATGATCCAAAAAACGCCACCATTCGTGTGGATGGATAAGTCCGAAAGAAATACCGGGTGAAAAAGGGGAGGGGCGCTGCCCCTCTCGGTGAAACCTTTGGTTTCCCCGTTCACCCCGGGGTATTTTGTTCAAGAACAAAGCGCCTTGGGTTTGTGAAAGCGGGTTTGTGAAAGACAAATCCGAGGTTGTTGGCAGGCAGGCCGTGGGTGGCGCGATGCGCCAGGCCAGCGGCGGCTGCCCAATCTAGAATGTCCTGATCGTTTTTGTAGCCCAGATTTGCATCTTGGGCGATCAGGCTGGAGTGAAAGCGCTGATCGCCGGAGCTTGTGAGTTGGCCATCGCGCATGAAGGGGCCGTAAATAAGGAATATGCCGCCCGGTTTGAGCGCCTTTGCGGTTTGGGCAAACAGGGTTTGCACCTCGTCTTGGCGGATCAGATGCAACAGATTGGCGAGATAAATCAGATCAAAGCTTTGTGGCTCTGTGTCCCAGGCCGGGCTGGTGGCTGAAAGTTGCCGCGCTGTGTGTTGGTTTGCGGTGCTGGCATAGCTGTCGATGCTGGCAAGGCGGTCAGGGTCAATGTCGCTGGGGTGCCACTGCATCTGGGGCATGGCCGTGGCCAGGGCGGCGATGTGCTGGCCCGTGCCGCTGGCAAGTTCCAAAGCGCGACCGCTTTGCGGCGCATTCTGTGTGACAAAACTTTGGATCACTTGGGTGTTGCGTGCCGCAGAGGGGGCGAAAAGCTGGAGTGGCGGCCCCTCTGGATTGGGGGTGGCAATGCTGGTGCCTTTGAGCGGCGGTTTCATGTTTCTTCGAGCCGGTCTGTTGCGGGCGCGGGTGTTGGGCTGAGCGCGGTTATTTCCGCGTAGAGTTGGGGGGACATGTCAAAGGACACAGCAGCAAGTGAGGCCGTGAGTTGTTGTGGGGAGCGGGCGGAAATGATTGGGCTGAGGCCCTGTGGGTGGGCGGCAACCCAGGCGGCGGCCAGCGTGGCTGGGGCGATGTCGTGTTGAGCGGCAAGCAGGCATAGGTTTTCGGCGGTGTCCCACATCCACTTTTGGCCATAGCGGGCTTGATAGCGCGCATCATCAGCCAGGCGGCCCTGAGACAGCGTTTTGGTCTGGCGGCTGTATTTGCCTGTCAAAAGCCCGCCGCCTAAAGGCGAATAGGGGGCAACAAGAAGGCCCTGATCCCGTGCCATCGGCAAGAGTTCGACCTCGGCTTGGCGTTTGACCAGATTGTACATTGGCTGCAGGATATCGATGGTCAGATCGCGCTGGGCAGCAACCGCGATGGATTTCATCACCTGCCAGGCCGCGTGGTTGCTGACACCGATGTGGCGGATTTTGCCCTGGTGTTTCAGCTCTGCCAGCGTGTCATAGGTTTCTGCCAGCGGGGTCATCGGGTCAAATCGATGCAGGTAGAGGATATCAACCTGATCCAGGTTTAATCTCTGGCGGGAGATATCAAAGGATTTCAGTAGGTTTTGGCGGCCAGATCCGCCCTGGTAGGCGGCTTTGGTGGCGATCACCAGATCGTCGCGTTGCGGTTTAGCAAAGCGGCCGAGCAGGGTTTCGGCGTTGCCATCAGTGTAGACGTGGGCGGTGTCAAAATGGTTGATCCCGGCGGCGCGGCAGGCGTCAAACATGGCGGCACTTGCGGCGTCATCCGCGCGGCCGCCAAATTGCATGGTGCCAAAGGCAAACCGGCTGATGGGCGTGCCGTTAGGGGAAGCTATTCTGGGCTGCATTCATGGGCCTTTGGGTGAGGGCAATTGGTTGGGTCTGCGAACAAATGTTAACGTTTTATGGGGCGTGAACAAAGGGCGATGAAAGGGCCTGAGTCCTAAAACAGGTGCAGCGGTGGGTATGTTTGGGTTCGGAATTGAGTTTTTTTGGAAAGATGAACTTGGAAGGTCAGGGCTTTAGGCTGGATTTGTAGGTTGGGAAATCGCATTGAGACTGCGGGTTGGGACTAGGATTATTATTGTTGGGGGCAATGCAAAAAGGGCCCACGCGGTGGCAGGCCCTTTGTTGAAATGGTTTTAGGCGGGTTTAGTTAGGAACAGACCCTTCGATGCCTTCAACGTAAAAATTAAGGCCGGCTAGGGCACCATCATCAGCAATTTCGCCTTCTGAGAGCCACATTGAGCCATCTTGTTTGTTAATCGGGCCTGTGAACGGATGATAAGTGCCTTCTGAAATCGCATCTATCATAGCAAGTGCTTCTGCTTTGACCTCTTCGGGCACAGCATTAGAGATTTCGCCAATACCAACCATGCCAGCGGAAATGCCATCCCAGGTGTCGATGCTGCTCCATGAGCCATCCATGACGGCTTGTGTCCGGGCTATGTAGTAAGGTGCCCAGTTATCGATGATTGATGAAACACGAGGATGAGGGGCATATTCTGCCATATCTGCGGCCTGACCAAAACCGATGACATTGCCTGCCGCTTTCATTGCTGCCAACGGCGCGGTTGAATCCGTGTGTTGAAGTACGACATCTGCACCCTGTTCAATGAGCACTTTGGCTGCGTCAGCTTCTTTGGCTGGGTCCAACCATGCTGAAATCCAAATCACTTTGAATTGGACATCAGGATTTACTTTTTGGGCATGCAAGTAAGCAGAGTTGATGCCGCGAATAACTTCAGGAATTGGAAAGGACCCAATATAGCCGATAATGTTGCTTTTGGTCATGCGGCCAGCGATGGTGCCTTGGATTGCGCGGCCTTCGTAAAAGCGTGCTGAATAGCTTGAAACGTTTTCTGCGCGTTTGTAGCCCGTTGCATGTTCAAATTTCACCTTTGGGAATTTTTTGGCAACGTTGATCGTGGGGTCCATAAAACCAAAGCTGGTTGAGAAGATCAGGTCAGCACCGCCAAGCGCCATTTGTGTCATGGCACGCTCTGCATCTGGGCCTTCTGCAACATTTTCTTGAAAAACAAGTTCGACGTCATCACCAAAATGGGCAACCATCTCTTTGGCGGAATGATGATGGTGTTCGTTCCAGCCGCCATCATTGATAGAGCCAACATAGATAAAACCAACCTTGGTTTTTTCGGCCATGGCCGCAGTGGCCAGACCCATGGTGACGGCCGCAGTGGCCAGTAGTCTCGTGAGTTTCATAGCGGGATACTCCCTTGTTTGGTTGTGATTGGCCTCGTGCAGAGCAGCTAGTGCGAGGCGTGGAAAGAACGGCCGAGTGAGGCGGGGGCACCGCCTTTGTCAGCCGAGAGAATGACAAGCACCAGAATGGTGATCAGATAGGGGGACATGGCTAGGTATTCGACGGGAATGGCCACGCCTGCGGCTTGCAAGTTGAGTTGCAACACGTTGATGCCGCCAAAAAGATAAGCGCCCAATAAGACGCGCCAGGGTTTCCAGCTGGCAAAGACCACCAGCGCGAGGGCAATCCAGCCAATGCCTGCGGTCATGCCTTCGGTCCATTGTGGCACCCGGATCAGGCTGATGTAGGCTCCGCCAAGCCCGGCACAGGCCCCGCCAAACAGGATCGCCAGAATGCGCACGCGCACAACGTGATAGCCAAGCGCATGGGCGGCCTCGTGGTTTTCACCCACCGCGCGTAAAATCAGGCCGGTGCGGGTGTATTTCAGCACAAAATAGACCACGGCGGTCAACAGCAGACCAATATAAAGCACCGGATCGTGGGAAAACAGAATGGGTCCCAACACCGGAAGATCAGAAAGAACCGGGATATGCAGAGAGGCCATCACTGGAGGTTTGATGCCAACATAGCTTTGGCCCATCAAAGAAGACAAGCCCAGACCAAACAGCGTGAGCGCAAGGCCCGAGGCGACCTGATTGGCAAGGGCAAATTGCGTCAGGAAGGCAAAAAGCAGGGAGAGGATCGCGCCGCCAACCATCGCAGCCACGAGGCCAAGATAGGGCGAGCCGCTTTCTACCGAAATGGCAAAGCCGCAGATCGCACCGGTGATCATCATGCCTTCGACGCCAAGGTTCAGAACCCCGGCTTTCTCGACCACCAATTCGCCGATGGCGGCCAACAAAAGCGGCGTGGCCGCGACCATAAGAGAGGCGATCAACAGGGTTGGGCTGATGGCTGAAAGATCCATTATGCGGCCCCTTTTGTGGCAAAGCGAAGGCGGAAGTTTGTGAGCAGATCAAGCGCCAGAAGGAAAAACAGCAACATGCCCTGAAAAACCTGGATGGCGGCGGCGGGCAGCGCCAGATTGGCCTGGGCGATTTCACCGCCAATATAGGTTAGCGCCATTAAGAGCCCCGCCAGCAGTATGCCTACTGGGTGCAGGCGCCCCAGAAAGGCGACAATGATGGCCGTGAACCCATAGCCGACGTTAAAGTCGATGCTGATCTGGCCGGATGGGCCCGAGACCTCAAACAGGCCCGCAAGACCCGCCAAGGCCCCGGAGGTGCCAAGGCAAAACAGGATCAAACGGGTTGGATTGACGCCGCCAAAGCGGGCAGCGCGGGGGGCTTCGCCGGTAAGGCGGATGTTAAAACCAAGGATGTGTTTGTTCAGCAGGACATAGGCCAGAATGACCGCGATAAAGGCGGCGGCAACGCCCCAATGCATGCCTGATCCGGCGATGATTTCAGTGTTGTGCCCTGCGGGGTAATCCTGGAAATTACGCGATCCGGGAAAACCAAATCCTTCGGGGTTTTTCAATAATCCTAGTGACATAGAGGCCAAAAGCTGTTCGGCCACATAGACCAACATCAAAGAGACCAGAATTTCATTGGTGCCGAACTTGACCTTGAGCAGCGCCGGGATCATCGCCCAAAACATACCGCCCAATGCGCCCGCAATCACCATGATGGGAAAGATAAACACGCTTTCGAGCGGGTAAAACGCAAGGCCTGCGGCAGCGCCACAGATTGCGCCAAGGATATATTGGCCCTCGGCACCGATGTTCCAGATGCCCGCGCGAAACCCCAGTGACAACCCAATGGCGATCAGGATCAGCGGGCCACCTTTGACCAGGAGTTGCGGGCGGTAATAAAAGGAAAACTCGCCAAACAACGGATCGTAGAAAATCGTGCGAATGGCTTCGACCGGGTTTTTGCCAAGCGCACCAAACAGCAATCCGCCCATAATCATGGTGATGACAACCGCCACGACCGGCGTGAGCAGCGCCCAAAGCCGGCTGGGTTGGGGGCGTTTTTCAAGCTGGATCATGAGCGCGCCTCTTCTAAGGGTTTCTGATCTGAGGCAGGCGGTGCCAAGTCATGTGCCCCGCCCATCATCAGACCAATTTCATCGATGGTCAAACCGGCTGCCGGGCGGATCTCGGAAAGGCGGCCTTCGTTCAACGCGCCAAATCTGTCAGAGATTTCCATCAATTCATCAAGGTCCTGGCTGATCACCACAACGGCGGCCCCTTTGGCGGCCAGATCCAACAGCGATTGACGAATGTCGGCGGCGGCGGCGGCATCCACGCCCCATGTGGGCTGGTTGACAATCAGCACATCCGGGTCTTGCAAGACCTCGCGACCAATCACAAATTTTTGCAGGTTGCCACCAGACAAGGACCGTGCCGCGCGATCTGCGCCGGGCGTGCGCACATCAAAGGATTTGATGATGGTTTCGGCAAAGCTTTCCGTGCTTTTCCAGTTCACAAAGCCGTTTTGCGTCAATCCCTGACGAATGGCCCCGGTCAGCAGCGCGTTTTCTACCAAGCTCATGTTGGGCGCGGCGGCGTGGCCAAGCCGTTCTTCGGGGGCCGCAAGCGTGCCAATGCCCCGCCGTTTGTTGGGCCCTAGGTGGCCCACAGAAGCGCCGTTGATCACAATACAGTCGGGTGCGGTGGATAATTCTCCAGACAGCGCCGCCAAGAGTTCGTCTTGGCCATTGCCTGCCACGCCGCCCAGACCCAGAATTTCACCAGACCGCACAGAAAAGCTGATGTTCTTGAGCGCAGTGCCAAAGGGGTTGGCGGACCGGGCCGTCAGATCACTCACTTTCAAAACCACCGCCCCGCCCGATTTCGCGGTTCGTGTGGGGGTCTGCAGGGTGTCACCTACCATCAATTCGGCCATCGCACGGGCCGAGGTTTCGGCGGGAATGCATTCGCCGACATTCTTGCCCAAACGCAAAATTGTTGCGTGGTCACATAACGTGCGTATTTCTTCGAGTTTGTGGCTGATATAGAGAATAGAGGTGCCTTCGGATTTCAGTTTCCGCAGGGTTTGAAACAGAATGTCCACTTCCTGCGGCGTGAGCACGCTGGTGGGTTCATCCATGATCAGCAGTTTTGGGTCCTGCAGCAAACAACGGATAATCTCGACACGCTGGCGCTCGCCTGCAGACAGGTCGCCGACGGTGCGAAACGGGTCAAGCGGCAGGCCGTAGTTTTCAGAAACCTGTTTGATACGGGCCGCCAGATCGCGCATCGCAGGGGGATTTTCCATGCCGAGTGCCACGTTTTCTGCGACATTTAGCGCGTCAAACAAAGAGAAATGCTGAAACACCATGGCAACGCCACTGGCCCTAGCCGCGCGGGGTTCAGCGGGGGCAAAATCACTGCCCTGCCAGGTCATGGAGCCGCTGTCGGGCTTGACCAGCCCGTAGATCATTTTCACCAGGGTGGATTTCCCCGCGCCGTTTTCGCCGAGCAAGGCGTGTACTTCGCCTTCGGCAATGTCAAAGGACACCGCATCATTGGCAATGACACCGGGATAGGCTTTGGTGAGACCATCAATCGAGAGCAGGGGGACTGTCATGCGGTCTGATCCTTGTGCAAGGTGAATTCTTGTTTACTCTGCAATACTTTAGTTGCCACGCCAATGGCAATTGCCTGCGGGTGTTTTCCAAGGCTTGGATCGCCAATTGGGCAGGTGATGCGCAATATTTGGGCAGGGCTGTGGCCCAGAATTTGCAAGCGTTTTTGAAACCGCACCCATTTGGTTTGTGAGCCGATCAAGCCGGCAAAGTCAAAGGAATGGCGCAGCAGTTGATGGCATAACTCCAGATCCAGCGCATGAGAAAAGGTCACCATCAGGTGGCTGGCCTTTGGCGGGGCATGCGCCACCAGTTGGGCGGGCTCGGCGGCGGGCAGAACCGTGACATTTGGCAGTGGATCGGGTGGGAAACGCGCACGGTCTGTATCTATCCAAGTCAGATCAATATCGGGCAATGGTGCGAGGGTGTTCACCAGGGCGCGGCCCACGTGACCCGCCCCCCAGATCCACAAGTCTGTGCGCGGCGACAGCATAGGTTCCAGCAGCCAGCCGTCCTGATACTGCGTTTTGATCTTGCTGCCCTGGGCGCGGGACTGCGCCAGTGCCCGCTTCAGGGCCAGGGGCACCTCTGGCATGGCGATTGGAGTTGCCTGCGCAGATCCGGCATTGATGTCTTGAACAGGGCGCAGGTAATAGCCCAGATTTTGGGTTTCAGATATCAGAGTTTTGACGGTTTCAGCGGTGAACACCTCGGTGACCAATCGCACGGCACCGCCACAACATTGGCCCAACGCAGGCCCCAACGGGTGCAGGCTGGTCACGGCACTGATCGTGGCTCTGGGCCTGACGTGGATTGAGGGCACCGGTTGTTGCAAGGCGTTTAGCGCGGTTCTGGTGGCTTCATATTCAAGCGCGCCACCACCAATGCTGCCAGCTTGCCCACCGGGCCAAACCAACATATGTGATCCCACTTCACGCGGGCCTGATCCGCGCAATTCAATGGTTGCAACCCGCGCGATCACCGGGTGTTTGCGCAAGAGGCTTTCAAGCTGCGCGAGATCAAACATCGCTGACTTTCTGCACGGCTGCAAACAGGCGCTCTGGGGTGGCTGGCGCGTCAAGATCCGGATAGGGCGTGCCACATTGGGCAACCGCATCTGACAGGGCCAAAAAGGCGGATATGCCCAGCATAAAGGGCGGCTCGCCTACGGCCTTTGAACGATAGATCGTGTCTTCGGCATTGGGGTTTTCATAAAGCGCGACGTTAAACACATCGGGACGATCCGAGCAGGCCGGGATTTTATAGGTGCTGGGGGCATGGGTACGCAGGGCCCCCTTGCTGTCCCAAACCAATTCTTCGGTGGTCAGCCAGCCCGCACCCTGAACATAGCCACCTTCGACCTGACCGATATCCAGCGCCGGGTTTAACGATGTCCCGGCATCATGCAGAATATCGGCGCGTAAAATACGGTTTTCACCGGTCAACCGATCCAGCACAACCTCGGTTAGGGCCGCGCCATAGGCGAAATAATAAAACGGCCGCCCTTGGCCTTTCAACCGGTCCCACTCGAGTTCCGGAGTTTTATAAAAGCCGGTGGCCGACAGGCTGATGCGGTTTTCGTAACAAAGCTTGGCGGCCTGGGCAAAGGTCATCACCACATCGCCGGCCAAAACCAATCCGCCAGAAAACTCAACCTGGTCAGCGCGACATTGATGATGCGCTGCGATGAAATCTGCCATGCGCGCCCGGATCAGATCACAGGCGGCTTTTACGGCCATGCCATTTAAATCGCTGCCAGAACTTGCCGCGGTGGCCGAGGTATTGGGCACCTTGCTGGTATCTGTGGCGGTGATGCGCACCGCGCCTATGGGCAGGCCAAAGCGGGCGGCGGCCACCTGGGCCACCTTTTGGTTCAACCCCTGACCCATTTCGGTACCGCCATGGTTCATCTGCACAGAGCCATCCTGATAAACATGCACCAAAGCGCCAGCCTGGTTTAAATGTGTCAGGGTAAAGGAAATCCCGAATTTCACCGGCGTTAATGCCAAACCGCGTTTTAAAATGGGGTTATCCGCATTCCATGCGGCCACAGCTGCGCGCCGTGCCGCATAATCGGCGCTGTCACAAAGCTGCTGCACCAAATCATGCAGCACAAAATCCGTCACCTCTTGGCCATAGGGGGTGGTGTTGTTCTTGACCAAAATACCCTCGGGGGGGTGGGGAAGCTTTGCTTCGCCGGGGGGGGCAGACAGCCCCCCCTCTGCGCCATCATCGTAGAAATTCACCCGGCGCACCTCTAGCGGGTCTTTGCCAAGCGCATGGGCAATATGATCCATCACCCGTTCAATGCCCAACATGCCTTGCGGGCCGCCAAATCCGCGATAGGCGGTGGCTGATTGGGTGTTGGTTTTCAACCGGTGGCTTTCAATCCGAATGTGATCTAGCTGATATGCATTATCAGAATGCAGCATGGCGCGGTCTGCGACCGGCAGAGACAGATCCTGGGCCCAGCCACAGCGCGCCAGTTGCAAAAACTTCAGGCCCACTACCCGCCCGTCGTTGTCATATCCAACGTCATAAGAAATGCGGAAGTCGTGCCGTTTGCCGGTGATCATCATGTCGTCATCACGATCATAGCGCATTTTGCAACAGCGACCGGTCATCGAGGCTGCCAACGCACAAGACACCGCTAAAGCATTGCCCTGACTTTCCTTGCCGCCAAAGCCACCGCCCATGCGCCGGGTTTCCACCCGCACCGCATGCATCGGCAGATCCAAAGCATGGGCCACCTTATGTTGAATTTCGCTGGGATGCTGGGTCGAGCTTTGCACCAGCATGTCGCCATTGTCTTGCGGTTGGGCCAGGGCTGCCTGGCCTTCAAGATAGAAATGCTCTTGGCCACCCATTTCCAGACTGCCCTCCAGACGGTTTGGCGCGTCTTTTAGGGCTGCATCAGGCGTGCCGCGCTGCCAAATCCGGGGGCCTTCTTCAAAGTGGCTTCCGGCGGCCATGGCGTCGTCGATGGTCAGCAAAGGCGTCATTTCCGAATAGGTCACCTGGGCTTTGCGCGCGGCTTGGCGGGCAATTGTGTGGCTTTCGGCGATCACCAGAAACAAGGGTTGCCCCAGGTAATGCACTTCGCCCTGTGCCAAGAGGGGTTCGTCGTGCACCGATGGGCTGACATCGGTGTCCGTTGGCAGGTCGTGGGCGGTCAGCACCAAAACCACGCCGGGCACTGCGCGCACCTCTTGCAACGCCATCACATCGATTTTGCCGCGCGCGATAGTAGACAAGCCAAAGGCCAGATGCAGCGTGCCGCGCGGAGTTGGGATGTCATCGGTATAGCGGGCTTTGCCGGTGACATGCAGGGTGGCGCTGTCGTGGGGAAGCGGGGTGGATATGCTCATGCTTGCACCTGTAACACAGAGGTTTCTGCCCCCAGTGTTTCCAGAAAATAGCGGGTGAGCATATTGCGGGCCATATCCATGCGGTAGGTGGCCGAGGCCCGCATGTCATCCATGGGGGAAAAGTCATGCTGCCAGACGTCCCAGGCCGCGGCGATGGATTCCTCGCTCCAGGCCCCGCCAAGCAAGCTGGTTTCAACGTGTTGCGCGCGTTTTGGGGTGGCTGCCATGCCGCCAAATGCAATGCGGGCATGGGTGACGCGCCCTTTGTCTACCGTGATGTTAAAGGCACCAAGCACCGCGGAAATATCCTGATCAAAGCGTTTGGACAGTTTATAGGTCTTTAGGCGATCTTCCTGACGGGGGATCGAAATGGCTTCGACAAATTCACCCGGTGCACGATCTTGCTTGCCATATGAGACAAAGAAATCCTCGATCGCCAGAGTGCGGCGCTGATCCGCTTTGCGCAAGTGCAGCTTGGCGTCCAGCGCGATGAGCACAGGCGCGCTGTCGCCGATGGGGGATCCGTTGGCGATATTGCCCCCCAATGTGGCGGCGTTGCGGATTTGGGTGCTGGCAAACCGGCGCAACATTTCGCTGTAAGACGGATGATAGGGCGCAATGGCTTCGCGCATTTGTTGCAGGGTGACCATGGCCCCCAATCGAATTTCTGCCTCGGTGATCTCGATGGTTTTAAGATCCTGACATTGGCCAAGAAAGATCACTGGATTGAGCGTGCGCAATTGTTTGGTGACCCACAAACCGACGTCCGTGGCCCCAGCCACAAGCGTGGCTTCTGGGATCTGCTGATATATCCGCGCCAAGGCATCGCTGCTTTCAGGTTGCATGCGCTGGGATTCCGGCGGTGTCGGATCTGGAAGCGTATCAGTTAACCAGTCTGGCACCGGTTGGGTGGCGGCGTCCTGGGCGGCGCGAATGATTGGGGCATATCCCGTGCATCGACAAAGGTTGCCTGCCAGTTGATCATCAAAGTCCTGCGCGTTGTTGCTGTGGGCGGCCACCATAGAAGAAATGAAACCCGGTGTGCAAAATCCGCACTGGCTGCCATGATGACGCACCATGGCATCCTGAACCGGGTGCAGCGTGCCGTCGGTTGCAGAAAACCCTTCGACTGTGCGCACGGCTTTGCCATTGAGCTGCGGCAAAAACAGGATGCATGCATTGAGCGCTTTAACGCCAGTGGTGTCCTGAACCGTGACCGAACAGGCCCCGCAATCGCCTTCGTTGCAACCCTCTTTGGTGCCGGTCATACGTCGATATTCGCGCAGCCATTCCAGCAACGTCATGGTGGGGTTAACCTCACCAAGTGTGATGGTCTCTCCGTTTAGAAGAAACGTGATTTCCATATTGAAACCCGTCGCCTTACTGAAATGTGCCGTCAGGTGCCCCTTCGATGCGACGTAGAAAGGACACGGCCCCCGCGTATGTACCTTGTTACGATAGGGAGGGGCACGACGTTCTGGCAAGGAAAACTTGGGGTTAGCATCAAAATTGCTACAAGCTATGCGTGTTGTCGAGGTGTGTGGCAAAGAGCCTAATCGTCTGAGAATGCATGGTAATGCCGTTTGTTGTAAGGTTTTTTTTGAAAGTCTTGTTGCGAATATGTGCTGAAAAATCAGGCAAATGACCGCGGCCACCCTGCCTAGTATCGGCGATGGCCGCTGCGGGCATTTGTGGCGCGATACTGAGTGAATGGCAAATCAGGTGCCAAGCCGCATTCCATCGGTCCGTCGCTTGGGGTAGCTTGTCGCCATGAGCACTGATCCCCGATTCATTCACCTGCGCGTTCACACCGAATACTCTCTTTTGGAGGGGGCTATTCGCACCAAAAAACTGCCTGGCATCTGTACTGATATGGACATGCCCGCTGTGGCCATCACTGACACCAATAATATGTTTGCTGCGCTAGAGTTTTCAGTGACAGCAGCGGACGCGGGGATTCAGCCAATCGTTGGCTGTCAGGTGGACGTGCATATGCCGCATGACGACCCCAGCGGGCGCACGCAGGCCCCGCCGCCAGCGCCGATCGTGTTGTTAAGCCAGCGCGAAGAGGGCTATGAAAATCTGATGAAGTTGAACTCTTGTCTTTATGTCGACAAGGGCGGGCAGCTGCCGCAGGTCACCTTGGAGGAATTGCAAAAATTCTCGGGTGGCTTGATTTGTTTGACCGGTGGACCGGACGGCCCAATGGGGCGGATGTTGCGTCAGGGACAGCGACCGGCGGCCGAGGCCATGATGGCGCGGTTCAAAGAGATCTATGGCGATCGTCTATATGTAGAGTTGCAGCGTCACCCCGGCGAGGATGGGCAGCCCGAGGCAGAGCGTTTGTCAGAGCGTGGCTTTGTGGAAATGGCCTATGCGATGGATATTCCGCTGGTGGCCACAAATGACGTCTATTTCCCCAAAACCGAAATGTATGAGGCGCATGATGCGCTGATTTGCATCTCGGAAGGGGCCTATGTTGATCAATCAGACGGCCGCAGGCGCCTGACAGCGCAGCATTATTTCAAATCCCCTCAGGAAATGATTGCCCTGTTTGCCGACCTGCCGGAAGCTATTGAGAATACCGTGGAAATCGCAAAGCGCTGTGCGTTTGCCACTTATCGGCGGGATCCCATCTTGCCGAAATTTGCCGATGATGAAGTCACTGAATTACGCAGGCAGGCCAACGAGGGCCTGCAAAAACGTCTGGCTGTTATCCCGCATGCGGTGACGCTTGAAGAGTATCAGGCGCGGCTTGATTTTGAGCTGGATATCATCGAGGGCATGGGCTTTCCGGGCTATTTCTTGATCGTTGCCGACTTTATTCATTGGAGCAAGGAGCAAGGCATTCCGGTGGGGCCGGGGCGCGGCTCTGGTGCGGGGTCGTTGGTGGCCTATGCGTTGACGATCACCGACCTTGATCCGTTGCGCTATTCCTTGCTGTTTGAGCGGTTTTTGAACCCGGAACGGGTGTCGATGCCGGATTTTGACATCGATTTTTGCATGGATCGCCGCGAAGAGGTGATCCGCTATGTGCAGCAGAAATATGGCCGTGACAAAGTGGGGCAGATCATCACTTTTGGGGCCTTGTTGTCCAAGGCTGCGGTGCGGGATATTGGCCGGGTATTGCAAATGCCTTATGGGCAGGTTGATCGCCTGTCCAAGATGATCCCGGTCGAGGGTGTGAAACCCGTATCGATTGAAAAGGCGCTGAAAGACGAGCCACGACTGCGCGACGAATCCAGGGCAGAGCCGGTGGTGGAACGGTTGCTGAATTATGGTCAGCAAGTTGAGGGATTGTTGCGCAACGCATCGACCCACGCCGCCGGGGTTGTGATTGGGGACCGGCCGTTGGACGCCTTGGTGCCGCTTTATCAAGATCCACGCTCTGACATGCCGGCCACCCAGTTCAACATGAAATGGGTGGAACAGGCAGGGTTGGTGAAGTTTGACTTTTTGGGCCTGAAAACCCTGACGGTCATTCAGAACGCAGTGGATCTGATCAGGGGCGAGGGGCGCGATATTCACACGGCTCAGGATGGCACGCAGCTTTATGAACCGCCTGAAGGGGCGGTGAATGAAATCAATGCCATTCCACTGGATGATGAGGCGACCTATAAACTCTATGCGGCGGCAAAAACCGTGGCAGTGTTTCAGGTGGAATCTTCGGGGATGATGGATGCGCTGAAGCGCATGAAGCCAACCTGTATCGAAGACATCGTTGCGCTGGTCGCGTTGTATCGGCCTGGCCCGATGGAAAATATTCCGACCTATTGCGAGGTCAAAAACGGCCTTAAAGAAATTGAGTCTGTGCATCCGTTAATCGACCACATCTTGGCCGAAACCCAGGGCATTATTGTTTACCAAGAACAGGTTATGCAAATCGCGCAGGTCATGGCGGGTTATTCGCTGGGCGGCGCGGACCTGTTGCGGCGCGCCATGGGTAAAAAGATCAAAGAGGCGATGGATGCAGAGCGTCCAAAGTTTGAAAAAGGTGCTGGCGAAAATGGCGTACCAGCCAAGAAAGCTAGCGAAGTTTTTGATCTGCTGGAGAAATTCGCCAATTACGGGTTCAACAAATCCCATGCGGCTGCCTATGCGGTTGTGAGCTATCAGACCGGATGGCTAAAGGCCAACCATCCGGTGGAGTTCATGGGGGGGGTGATGAATTGCGATATTCATCTGACCGACAAGTTGGCGGTTTACTTTGAAGAAGTAAAAAAGAAGCTTAAACTGCCCTATGTGCCGCCCTGTGTGAACCGCTCGATGGCGACGTTCTCGGTGCACGACGGCAAGCTGGTCTATGCGCTGGGCGCGTTGAAAAATGTTGGCACCGAAGCGATGACTTTGGTGACCGAAGGACGCAAGGTGGATGGGGTGGATAAGCCGTTTGCGACGTTGTTTGATTTTGCCCGACGGGTGAATTTGAAACGGGTTGGCAAGCGGCCGCTTGAGATGTTGGCGCGGTCTGGGGCGTTTGACCAGTTGGATAAGAACCGCCGGAAGGTCTTTGAAAGTCTGGAAGGTCTGGTACATTATTCAGCGGCGATTTATGAGCAAAAGGCTTCGGATCAGGTGTCGTTGTTTGGTGAGGCTGGTGATGATCTGCCAGAGCCTCGCCTGAGCAAAGTGGCCGATTGGTTGCCTGCGGAAAGACTGGATGAAGAGGCCCGCGCGATTGGGTTCTTTTTGTCCGGGCACCCGCTGGAAGACTATATGGTTGCCCTGAAGCGCAAGAAAGTTTTGACGCTGGATGAGCTGACCGAAAAAGCCCGGTCTGGCCCCTGCGTGGCTAAAATTGCCGGGCGGGTTTCAGGGCGACAGGAACGCAAATCGGCGCGCGGAAATCGTTTTGCCTTTGCACAATTGTCTGACCCGACAGGGGCTTATGAGATCACGATCTTTTCGGAAACCTTGGAAAAGAGCCGTGAATATTTAGAGACGGGTTCTAAAGTCGTGGTGGGTGTTGAGGCCACGATGGAGGCAGACCAGCTGAAGCTTTTGGCGAAATCCATCGGGCCCATTGATACGGTGGTGGCTGATGCGGGCATCTCGGGGCTGCGGATCTATCTTGAGAATGCCGAGGCCGTTTCCAATGTGGCCAATGTTTTGGAAGGCGCGCGTCAGGCAGTGAAAAAAGGCCCACGTGGCCCGGTGATGTTCAGCTTGATGGATCCTGAGTTGCCGGGAGAAGTTGAGATGGATGTGGGGACCCAATTCCCGGTGAACCCGCAAATCAAAGGCGCGATCAAGTCGCTGCCCGGGGTGATGGCGGTTGAAGATTACTAAGCGCGTCTAGCACCCGTCTAAGGATATGAGGTTTCGCGGCGTAACGGTTGCCCAGTGTCAGACCGCGGGTTTCATATTTGCGAAATTGTACAATTTGTACGTTTCGAGCCCTGAAACGTACGATTCGTTTTAAGCAAAATGAGCGATTTTTGCGGTTAGGCTTTGCCCAAAAGATCGCGGGTGATGCGTTCAAAAATCGCAGCACCGACCGGGATCAGATCGTCTGGAAAGTCATAGTCAGGATTGTGCAACGCTGCATAATCTGTTCCAGGACCAAGGCATAACATGGCGGCTTTGGCCTCCCAACCAAAAACGCCGAAATCTTCAGAGGCCCGCATGGGCACACCTGCATCGCCATTGGGCACATTTATGGCATTCATCGCGGTGGTCGCGATGTCAAATGCGTCGGGATTGTTAATTGAGGCAGCGAAATCATCGCAAACCTCGAAGGCCACCTGAAGCCCCGCTGCGTTGGCGGCGGTGGTGGCGATCTGGCGTGCCTCATCCGAGAGGACGCGCATCGCCGCGTCTTTTGCCGTGCGCAAGGTGGCAAAGATAACGGCGTCGCCCGGCGCGATGCCAAAAGTCGGCTCGCCGATATTCACATGGGTGATTGTGACCAGCCGGAAGTCATCGTCGAGCGTGCCGCCCTTGCCAAGACTGTTTAGGGCTGGGATCAGTTCGGCAACCGTTTGGGCTGGTGAAAGCCCATCTTGGGGATCTGCGGCATGGGCTGTTTTACCGGTCAATTTGATCTTTAGGCCCTGCGAGGCGCAATTTATCAGGCCGGGGCAGGTTGAAACATAGCCAAAGGGCCGCCCAGGTTCGATATGAATGGCAAAGGCCCAATCGGGTTTTATGTCGGCATATGCGCGATCAGCTACAACAGCCTTTGCGCCGCTGCCGTCTTCTTCGGCGGGTTGGAACATCAAGACCACCCGGCCTTTTGCAACTGGGCTGCGTGCGATTTGCCGCCCAAGCGCCAGCAACATCGTCATGTGACCGTCATGGCCACAAAGATGGCCTTTGCCCGCGATTTTAGAGGCCCATGCGATGTCGTTTAATTCTTGGATGGGCAGCGCGTCGAGTTCTGCCCGAAACATAACGGTTGGCCCGGTAACGCCGCTGTCAAATACTGCCGCCACGCCATGGCCGCCAAGGCCGGTTAAGATGCGGGTCGGGGACAGGGCTTTTAGGGCATTGACGATGGCTTTCGCGGTTTCGATTTCTTCACCTGACACTTCTGGCATCTGGTGAAGTTGGCGTCGAAATGCGGTCAATTCTGCGAGGTCTGAATTCGTAAGCATATGTCAAATTGCCATGAATTAGTAATGCGGTGGGCGTTCGTTGCCGATGGTGACGCTGTCACCTGCGGAGGCTTCTCGGTGTGCCTCACGTTCCAGCAGCAGGGTCACGCGGCGGGTGAGCTGCGCGATTTCTGTGTCTTGGCGCGCGACCACGTCTGAAATTTCTTCGACGGTGCGGCTCAGGTGAGCGATTTGTTCTTCGAGATCTTGCATGGAATTTGCCTAGTGCTTTGGGGGGAAGTGGTCAAGGGTGGGGTGGTTTGCGCGTCTGAGGTTAAAAATAGGGGCTTTGCCCCTCTTGATGCATTGGATAGGGGCTTTGCCCCTCTCGTCAAAACAGGGTTTTGCCGTTCACCCCAGAGTATTTGTGGAAAAATGAAGCAGCTCAGTTGGCGTGCTTGATGTGAATGGGTGTTTGGCTTGCTTGCGGCGGGGGGGTGCGGTAAGTGCGGGCCACGTAATTTAGCCAAGGAAACATGAGCGATGGCCAAAGTGAAAAAAGCCCCGCGCCCAAAGGCGGTGACGCCTAAGGGATTCCGCGATTATTTCGGCACCGAGGTGACGGAACGCACAGAAATGCTGCATCAAATCGCCGGGGTTTATCATCGCTATGGTTTTGACGCTTTGGAGAGTGCTGCGGTGGAAACCGTCGAGGCTTTGGGCAAGTTTTTGCCTGATGTAGAGCGCCCCAATGCTGGTGTGTTTGCCTGGCAGGAGGCTGATGAAAGCGCATCACAAGACAAGCCGGGTGACTGGATGGCCTTGCGCTATGATTTGACGGCGCCTTTGGCGCGGGTCTATGCGCAGCACCGCAATGATTTGCCGCTGCCGTATCGCCGTTATGCGATGGGGCCGGTTTGGCGCAATGAAAAGCCTGGCCCCGGTCGGTATCGTCAGTTTTATCAATGTGATGCGGATACGGTTGGCGCGGCCTCTGTGGCGGCGGATGCCGAGATTTGTGCGATGTTGTCAGATACGCTGGAAGCTGTGGGCATTGCGCGTGGCGATTATCTGGTGCGGGTCAACAACCGCAAGGTTTTGAACGGTGTGTTGGAAGTGGTTCTCGGCCCTGAGGAACTTCGTCCAAGAGGAAACGAAATCTATGACAGTGAGGGAAATAAGAAATTTCCTTCTGCTGACGATATTCTGCGCACGATTGATAAGTTTGACAAAGTTGGCGAGGCCGGCGTGCGCGAATTGCTGACCAAGGGGCGGCTTGACGCCTCTGGGGCGTTTATTGATGGGGTGGGTCTGAGCGAGGCTCAGGCTGAGCCGGTTCTGGCGTTTCTGACATCAAAGGCAGATGAGGTTGCGCAGACCTTTGCGAATTTACGTGCGGCTGTTGGCAGCTCTGTTGTTGGGGCGGAAGGCATTGCCGAGCTGGAGCAGATCGCAGATTTGCTGGCCGCTGGTGGTTATGGGGCTGATCGCATTGAGATTGATCCATCGGTTGTGCGTGGTCTTGGCTATTACACCGGACCGGTGTTTGAAGCAGAGCTGACCTTTGAGATCTTGGACGACAAGGGCCGCAAGCGTCAGTTTGGCTCTGTTGCCGGGGGCGGGCGTTACGATGATTTGGTCAAGCGTTTTACCGGGCAAGCCGTGCCTGCGACCGGGGTGTCGATTGGGGTCGATCGTCTGTTGGCGGCGCTGCGCGAAAAGGGCCGCATTGGCGGTGTAGAGGCCGGGCCGGTTGTGGTGACCGTGATGGATAAGGCGCGCATGGCCGATTATCAGGCCATGGTGGCAGAGCTGCGCAATGCGGGTATTCGGGCTGAGGTGTATCTGGGCAATCCCAAGAACTTTGGCAATCAGCTGAAATATGCAGATAAGCGCAATTCTCCGGTGGCGATCATCGAAGGGGGCGACGAGAAGGAAAAGGGCGTTGTTCAGATTAAAGATTTGATCCTGGGGGCCAAGATCGCGGAAAGTGCCACCCTGGAAGAGTGGAAAGAACGCCCGAGTCAGTTTGAAGTGGCGCGCGGAGATTTGGTGGCCAAGGTACGCGAGATACTGGCGGGCCAGAACGAGGACGTAAGCTGATGCCACAAAAAGCGTTGATCCGGGCGCGGGCCGCTGAATTGCGGGCGCGTTTTGAGGCCACGGGGGCCACGGTTGCGGAGACTTCGGTTTTGCAGCCTGCCGAAGTGTTGCTGGACCTTTATGGTGAAGACATTCGCGCGCGGGCCTATGTGACCAGTGACAGCCTGTTGGGGGAACAGATGTTGCGGCCTGATTTCACCGTGCCTGTGGTGCAGATGCATATGGACCACGGGGCAGAACCGGCACGTTACACCTATTCGGGTGAGGTGTTTCGCCGTCAAGAAGATGATACTGGCCGCGCCAATGAATATACGCAGGTGGGCTACGAGGTTTTTGATCGTGAGAACCCGGCGGCGGCGGATGCTGAGGTGTTTTCGTTGGTGCAGGGCGCTTTGGCGCATCTGCCGTTGCGGGCTGCCACCGGTGACATTGGTCTGCTGATGGCTGCGGTGCGGGGCTTGGACACATCTGACCGCCGCAAGGCCGCATTGTTGCGCCATGTGTGGCGGCCACGGCGTTTTCGGGCTTTGCTGGATCGCTATTCTGGCCGGGTGCCTGTGCCTGCGAGCCGGGCGGCTTTGCTGGCTGAAGAGGCCCCGATGCAAAGTGGCGTGCCCTTCATTGGTCTGCGCACACCAGCAGAAGTGTCTGACCGCATCGAAGCGCTGCGTGTGGATGTGAAATCTGATCCGATCTCTGCAGGGCAGGTGGATTTGCTGGACGCCTTGTTGAATGTGCGGGAAACCCTGCCGTTTGCCTTGGAAAGGCTGCGCGATATTGCGGTGGATATGCCTGCGATCACTGAGGCGGTGTTTAAGCTGCGCGATCGGATCGAGGCTTTGGACAAATGCGGCGTATCGGTGGATGCATTAGAATTTGAAGCCAGCTATGGCCGTACGAACCTAGAATATTACGATGGGTTTGTGTTTGGGTTTTACGCAGATGGCTTTGCCAATCTGCCGCCGGTGGCCACTGGCGGGCGTTATGATGCGCTGACCCGGGTTTTGGGCAATGGCAGCGAAATTCCAGCGGTTGGCGCGGTGATCCGGCCTGAAGTGGTTATGAGCCTGGAGGCGCAGCTATGACAATCAAGTTGGGTGTGCCCTCTAAGGGGCGGTTGATGGAAAAGACCTTTGACTGGTTTGGAGCGCGCGGCGTTAAGCTGTCGCGCACCGGGTCTGACCGTGAATATGCCGGTAAGGTCGAAGGTGTGGACGGCATTGAATTGGTGTTGCTGAGTGCGGGTGAAATACCGCGCGAGCTGGCCGCCGGGCGCATTCATTTGGGTGTCACTGGCACCGATTTGGTGCGCGAAAAGTTGGGGCTTTGGGAGCAGAAAATCGAAACCATGGCCGAATTGGGCTTTGGTGGGGCCGATCTGATCATTGCCGTGCCTGCCTGCTGGGTCGATGTAAACCTGCTGGAAGATCTGGACGCGGCGGCGGCGGCTTTTCGCAAACAACATGGGTTTCGCCTGCGGATCGCCACTAAATATCACCGGTTGGTGCGAGAGTTTCTGCGTGAAAATGGCGTCGCTGATTATCAATTGGTGGACAGCCAAGGGGCAACGGAAGGCACCGTCAAGAATATGACTGCTGAGGCTGTGGCCGACATCACTTCAACTGGCGATACGCTGCGCGCGAACCACTTGAAGATCCTGTCCAACGGCTTGGTGTTAAAATCTCAGGCGACGTTGTTTCGCGCCCGCAAAGCCCCGTTAGAAGGCGAAGAGCGCGCGCATCTGGATGCCTTGCTGACACAGCTTGGAGTCTAGAGCTGCAAATCGCCAAGGTTTTCGGTTTAAAAAAACAAAAACCCGCATCTGAGGATGCGGGTTTTTCGTTTGTTTCGCCGTGTTTTTAGTGGCTTACCAGCAGCTTACCAGCACAGTCATATCGCTTGCATGGGCTGTCAAATCTTCGGGAGCCATAAGACCAAGCGCATCGCCCAAGGCGGTTTGATAGCCTGCTTCGGTCAAGACAGCACGGATTGCATCACCACGGGCAGCAAAGCTGACGTCTTGGGGCAATTGGCGTTCGCCGGTTGTTGAGGCTGGCAATAGCATACCCACCACAGCGCCACCTGCATCAAAGACCGGACCACCGGCATCACCGGGCAGTGGGGCCAGGGCAAGGCGTGTCAGCTCTGCTTCGCCTTGCAGGCCACGCAGTTCTGCCAGCTTGCCAAAGGTGACCGAAGGGGCCCCCAGAACGCCTTCGAAGGAATAGCCAGCAACGGCCACATCAGATTGCAAACGCGGGTTGCTTTCGCGGAATTGCGCGACCCCCATCGGGGCCAAAGACGAGGTTGGGCGCAACACGGCTATGCCCAGATCGGCGTTAATACCAGCGATTTCTGCTTCGTAGTCTTCGTCGATTGTGATGCGCTGGCAGCTGCCAATGGCTTGGGCTGTGGTCACAACGGTGCCCGCATCATCGACATAAAAGCCAGAGCGGGACACTTGTGGTTTGCGGACTTCCAAACCAGACAAGAGATCGATGTCTTGCACCGCATCAGAGCCAATATTGGGGTTCATCGCGCCAAAGGTGCGGGTGAAGGACGCGCGCATTTCGCTAAGGACGCGGCGGCGGCGTTCTTCGTCGCCTGCAGGCCACACAAGGGTGAACCCTTTGATTTCGCCCTGTTTGAGGCTGACTTCGGTGTGGCTGATGCGGCTGGCATCCTCGCCGACCAGCACGAAGCTGTCGTCTTTGCGTTCGCGTGGGCCGTCCATCGGAACGATGTCCAGGGTTTGCATGATGTCATAAAGGCCAAAGAGTGTGGTTTGGTCGCCCTCTTGGCTGATCATCACCACCTGAGCGTCGATGTCGGCTTTGGGGGTGAAGGTTACAAACGGATACTCCGCCGCGCTGAATTCAACCACAGCTGTTGGGATTAGCATTTCGATGCCCGCGTCTGGGTTTGTGACAACCTCAAGGTCTAGGCCTTCGAGCACAGCGTTATATTGCGATTTCAGCATGTCGCGTTGGCGGGTTGTCATCACACCGGTGGTTTCAAAGTTGTTCGCGGCCTGCCAGGCAGACATAGAGGCGCGGGTGCCTCGGCCAAACGAACCATCGATGGCGGCTGTGTAAAAGCCTGCCCATTGCAGCCAGGATTGCAGGGTCTTTTTCTCGTCACGTGACAGGCGGGCTTCGCTGGCGCGCGCCTCGCGTGGGGTTTCGTCCGCGATTTCGATGATTGTGGGGGCCGCTTCCGCTGCGTCCAACACGGCCACAGGGGTCTGGGTCTCGGTATTGGGGGTGTCCAGCGCTGCGGTGTTCAACAGATTCGCACCGATGGGCCAAACTTGCCGCTTAAACGACGAGGAAAAGGTGATGTAGGAATCGCGTGGGATCAGATTGTCGCGACGGTACACATTCAACACGGTTTCCGCGTCTTCGCGCGTGTAGGGACCAAGCGCAATGCCATACCAACCTCCGCCCAGGTCAAAGCCGTTTACGTCTTGTAAGCGGTTGGCATAATTGCGAATTTCGTTCTGCGTTTGCGTCAGGCTGGGCTGTGCTTCGATTTGAACCCAGACAATATCACTTTGCTGCGCAAAAGCGGCGCGCGACATAAAAAACACTGCAAGAACTAATGACATTAACATACGTGGCATAGTGAAGTTGGCCCTTCGGTCACGGAAATTTCCTATTTGACCGTCCTTTTACCAATTTCAGGGCCACATGCATCCCTAAATTCGCAATGCCTGCAATTGACCCGCCCTGCTGTTGCGCATAGGAACAAATCGCGTTTCAAAAGGGCAGAGCATGGCACATTCAGGTAGCAAACCGCGTTCTTTTCAAGAGATCATCTTGAGGCTTCAGTCGTATTGGGCTGAAAAGGGCTGTGCGATCATGCAACCCTATGACATGGAAGTCGGGGCGGGCACGTTTCACCCGGCGACCACTTTGCGCTCTTTGGGGTCAAAACCATGGGCCGCTGCCTATGTGCAACCGTCACGCCGTCCGACAGACGGGCGCTATGGTGAAAACCCCAACCGGTTGCAGCATTATTACCAATATCAGGTGTTGATCAAACCAAGCCCGCCCAACCTGCAAGAGCTGTATCTTGGATCGCTTGCGGCGATTGGTGTGGATATGGATTTGCACGACATTCGTTTTGTCGAAGATGACTGGGAAAGCCCAACATTGGGCGCTTGGGGGCTGGGCTGGGAAGTCTGGTGTGACGGGATGGAAGTCAGCCAGTTCACCTATTTCCAACAGGTCGGCGGCCATGATTGCCATCCGGTGTCTGGCGAGCTGACCTATGGTTTGGAACGTTTGGCGATGTATATTCTGGGCGTCGATCACGTGATGGACATGCCCTATAATGACCCAGAGGCGCTGATCCCGCTGTCCTACGGTGATGTGTTCAAGCAGACCGAAGAAGAATATGCCCGTTGGAATTTTGACGTTGCCAACACCGAGGTTTTGCTGCGTCACTTCGAGGAGGCGGAAGCCGAGTGTGAGGCCATTCTGGCGCAGGAACATGTTGATCCAAAGACCGGCAAGCGCATTATCATGGCGCACCCGGCCTATGACCAATGTATCAAGGCCAGCCATATCTTTAACCTGCTGGATGCGCGCGGGGTGATTTCGGTCACTGAACGCCAGGCCTATATTGGCCGTGTGCGCAATTTGTCCAAACAATGTGCAGATGCCTTTGTGTTGACCGCAGCAGGTGGCACCGCAGCTCAGGAGAGCGCGGCGTGACCGGGAAACTATTGGCGGGGTTTATCGTTTTGTCAGCAATCGCAGCCGGATTGGCCCTGTATTATTTTCAGATCTATGCGTTTTATGAACCGGTTTCAGCGACCGGTGATGACGACGTGCAGATGACCTTGATGGCCAGTGGTCAGCCCGAGGCGATCCTGTACGAGGACTTTGAGGCCATCGATGCCAGCAGTTCCCCAATCCGCTATCGCGCGTGTTTCACCACTGAAATGAGCCAGCCGTTGCTGACCGAGACCTACGAGGCCTATGAAAAGGCCGAGCCGCGCAACGGGCCGGAGTGGTTTGATTGCTTTAATGCACAAGAAATTGGTGCGGCGCTGGAAAGCGGCGCGGCACTTGCCTTTATGGGCACCGAGAATATTCAATTTGGCATCGACCGCGTGATTGCGGTTTTGGCCGACGGCCGGGGTTTTGCCTGGCACCAAATCAACACATGCGGCGAGCTGGTCTTTGATGGCGAGCCTGCGCCAGACTTTTGCCCGCCAAGACCGGAAGGCCAATAGATATGCCAGATCTGCTGATTGAACTGTTTTCCGAGGAAATCCCGGCCCGTATGCAAGCGCGTGCGGCCGATGATTTGAAAAAACGCGTGACCGATGGTCTGGTGGCCGCGGGTCTGACCTATGCGCATGCATCCGCCTTTTCGACCCCGCGGCGTCTGACCCTTGCACTCGAAGGCATGTTGGCCGAAAGCCCAACCGTGCGAGAAGAACGCAAAGGCCCCAAAGTGGGCGCGCCGGAAAAAGCTCTGGCGGGCTTTCTGCGCGGTGCAGGCCTGACCATGGACCAGCTTGAGGAACGCGACACCCCCAAAGGGGCGGTGTATTTCGCCAGCATCCAAAAGCCGGGCCGCCCGGCAGCCGAGATCGTGGCTGAAGTTCTAGAAGACACCATCCGCAATTTCCCCTGGCCAAAATCCATGCGCTGGGGCGCTGGGTCTTTGCGCTGGGTGCGCCCGTTGCATTCGATTTTATGCATTACATCAGACGAGGCGGGCCATACGGTTGTGCCACTGGATATTGACGGGATCACCGCAGGCGACTCCACCGAAGGCCACCGCTTTATGGGCTCTGGCCGCTTTGCCGTGACAGGTTTCGAAGATTACGCGGCCAAGCTAAAACGCGATCACGTGATCCTCGCCCAGGGCGAACGTGCCGAAACCATTTGGGCAGATGCGCAAAACCTGGCCTTTGCCCAAGGCTTAGAGGTTGTGGACGACAAGGGCCTGTTGGCCGAAGTTGCCGGGCTGGTTGAATGGCCGGTGACTTTGATGGGCGATATTGCCGAGGATTTCCTGGGGTTGCCACCAGAGGTTTTGCAGACCTCGATGAAAGAGCATCAAAAGTTCTTTTCCGTGCGCAATCCAAAAACCGGTCGCATCGAGAAATTCATCACCGTCGCCAATCGTGAAACTGCCGACAATGGCGCGACCATTCTGGCGGGCAACCAAAAGGTGCTATTTGCCCGGCTGTCAGACGCCAAGTTCTTCTGGGAAAACGATGTGCGCACCGCCAAGGCGGGGGCCACAGAGTGGCTCGACAAGCTGACCAATGTAACGTTTCACAACAAATTGGGCAGCCAGGCGGAACGCATAAATCGCATTGCCGCGCTGGCACGTGAAATCGCGCCGATTGTGGACGCAGATGCGGATGTGGCGGAACAGGCCGCGCGTTGGGCTAAGGCGGATCTCAGCTCTGAAATGGTCTATGAGTTCCCGGAACTGCAGGGCCTGATGGGGCGTTATTACGCGGAATTTGCCGGACATCCGGCCGAGGTCGCTGCGGCGGCCACCGAGCATTACTCGCCGCTGGGCCCATCTGATGACGTGCCAACTGCACCGGTTTCCGTGGCCGTGGCGCTGGCGGATAAGCTGGATCTGCTGACAGGTTTTTGGGCGATTGATGAGAAGCCAACAGGGTCAAAAGACCCGTTTGCGCTGCGTCGGGCGGCGCTGGGGGTTATTCGCTTGGTGCTGGAGAATGGAATTACGATGCCGCTGGAGCACAAACTCGACAAAGCCTTGCTCCAGCACATGATTGTTTTGGCCAGCGACAATGTTGAACAAGAGGCCGGGCTAAAGGATCTGCTGTCGGAGATTGCAGGGCACGGTGTGTTCGGCGCGACAATTCGCGCGGTCCGCGAGCATTTGGAAAGCGAGAAAACTGCCGAGCATGAAGGCATCCTGATCCGCAAAGTTATTGGCAGTGTACCTGACACGTCGCTCGACCTCCTGTCCTTCTTCCACGACCGCCTCAAAGTCTTTTTGCGCGACAAGGGCATTCGCCATGACGTGATCGACGCTTGTATCGCCATGGACGGCAACGACGACATTGCGCTTTTGGTCAATCGCGCCACGGCGCTTCAGGGCTTTATGGCATCTGACGATGGTCCCAACCTGCTGCAGGGCTTTAAGCGTGCCAATAATATTGTCACCCAGGCCGAAGAAAAAGACGGTGTCGAATATTCCTATGGTGCGGATGTCAAATTCGCCGAGGATGAGACCGAAAAAGCGCTGTTTGCAGCGCTCGATAATTTCGAAGCGCCCATCGCCGAAGCCATCCGGGGCGAAGATTTCGCCGCCGCCATGGCCGGGTTGGCTGGGCTGCGCGCGCCAATTGATGCGTTTTTTGAAGCCGTGCAGGTCAATTCAGACAATGAGGTGGTGCGCCGCAACCGGTTGAACCTGCTGTCACGTATACGCACGCTTTGCCTGAGTGTCGCAGATCTGACCAAAGTCGAAGGTTAAGCGCCCGCGCTTCACTTTTCTAAAAATACTCAATCTTTTGGCCCGACGTTGTACAGAACGTTGGGCCTTTTGACTTTTGGGGCGGCAAATTACGTTGCGCAGCTTTCCCTTGCCACATGTATATTCGCGGTTATGCTGCACCCACGCAGAAGGAACGCCGCAGTGCAGCAAGACAATCCAGATATCACGTTGATCACCCAAGTTGCCCCCGTGGCCAACAGCACCCATGGCGGCCGGGCAAAATGTTTGCAGCGGCTGGTGCGTCTGGACTTGCCAGTGCCAACCACGGTTGCGCTGTCCTTTGACACGGTGCGCCGGATTGCGGCGGGTGAAATGCCCGATATGCTTGCGCTGCTTGCGCCGTTTGAAAACGTTGATTTGCTGTGTGTGCGGCCCAGTTCTGAAGACCCTGATTGGGGCGGTCCGGGGGCTGTGCTCAACATCGGCATGAACGGCGCGCGCCATGCGGATTTGGTCAATGAAATTGGCAGCGCCGCGGCTGATGAAGTCTATTTGCGCTTTATTCAGGGCTATTCTGAAACCGTGGCGCGGCTGGACCCGGATATGTATGACCATATCGATGCTGCGCGTCCCTCGGCGCTGCGCGAAACCCTTGATGCCTATGAACACGAGGCCGAAGAACCGTTTCCGCAGGATCCCAAGGATCAGTTGGCTGGGGTTTTGCGGTCGATGGCGCGGGCGTGGTCTGGCACCTCGGCGCGGCTGTTGCGCATGGCCAAGGGGGCACCCGCAGATGCAGGTTTGGGCCTGGTTGTCCAGGCGATGGTTTTGGGGCTGGGTACCGGGGAAAGTGGCTCTGGTGTTTTGCAGCTGGCCGATAGCAAAACCGGTTTGCCGATCATCAAAGGGCGGTATTTGTCGCAATCTCAGGGTCGGGATGCGCTGAGTGCTGGGGCGAAATCCTTGTTTTTGGAACGCGATAGCCGTGGGCCGTCTTTGCAGGACAGTCAGCCAGAGGCTTTTGCAAGTCTTGTGGCGCATGCCCAGTTGATGCGCCGGCGCCTGAAAGAAGAAATGCAGGTTGAATTCACCATTGAAAACGGTGTGGTGCATATCTTGGATGGGGTGCGTATTCAGCGCAGCGCCCGAGCGGCGGTGCGCATCGCGGTGGCTTTGGCCCAAGAAGAGATTATTCCTCGCGAAGAAGCGCTGTTGCGCATTGAGCCGCGGGCGCTGAACGAATTGTTGCACCGGCAAGTTGATCCAGAGGCCAAACGGGATGTTCTGGGCGAGGGGGTTGCCGCCAGCCCGGGTGCGGCCACTGGGAAAATTGTGTTTTCCGCGACCGAAGCCCAGGCCTCGGCAGCGCGCGGCGAGGCCTGTATTCTGGTGCGGCGCGAGACGAGTCCCGAAGATATCCGGGGCATGCATGCGGCGGCTGGGGTTTTGACCGAACGTGGTGGCATCACCAGCCATGCGGCGGTGATTGCACGTGGGTTGGGTCTGCCGGGCGTCGTAGGGGCCAATTCCATTCGCTTTCAAACTCGTAAACAGACATTGATTACGGCAGACGGGCGCAGTCTGCAGGCGGGTGATACGCTGACAATTGATGGCACAAACGGTCAAGTTCTTGCCGGGCAACCGCCGATGTTGGAAGCGGCGTTGGATGATGCTTTTCAGATGTTGATGGGCTGGGCGGACGACAGTCGGGATATTGGCGTGCGGGCCAATGCGGACACACCAGCAGATGCGCTGACAGCGCGAAATTTCAAGGCTCAGGGCATCGGGCTGTGCCGGACCGAACATATGTTTTTTGAAGAAGACCGGCTGACGGTGATGCGCGAAATGATCTTTGCGGACGACAGCGAAGATCGCCGGGCCGCATTGGAACGGCTGTTGCCAATGCAGCGCGCGGACTTTTCCGAGCTGTTTCGGATTATGGAGGGGCAACCGGTCTGCATTCGGTTGCTAGATCCACCTTTGCACGAGTTTTTGCCGACAGACCGTGAGGGCATGCGCGATTTGGCAGAAGCGCTTGATTTGCCACTTTCGAAGGTTGAACGGCGGGTAGAGGCCTTGGGCGAATATAACCCGATGTTGGGCATGCGAGGCGTGCGCCTAGGGATCACTGTACCCGAAATCTATGACATGCAGGCGCGTGCGATATTTGAAGCAACCATTGATGTGTCGCGCGATGGCGCGCCCTTTGTGCCGGAAATCATGATCCCATTGGTCAGCGCGAAACGCGAAGTGGAGTTGGTGAAATCGCGGATTGAAGCCGTGGCGGCAGCTGTGCGCACGGAAAGCGACGCTGAATTTGATTTTCATCTGGGGGTCATGGTGGAAACCCCACGCGCCGCATTGCGCGCCGAAGATATCGCGCCGCATTGCCATTTCTTCAGTTTTGGGACCAACGATCTGACGCAAATGACCTATGGGCTGTCGCGCGATGACGCGGGGCGCTTTATGTCGGCCTATGTCAATCTAGAGGTTTATCCCGAAGATCCGTTCCATACATTGGACGCGGATGGGGTCGGTGAATTGCTGAAATTTGGCGCAGAGCGTGGCCGCGCGGCACAGCCGGGCCTGACAATTTCGGTCTGTGGCGAGCACGGAGGCAGCCCCGAATCGATTGCATTCTGTCGAAAAGTCGGAATTGACTATGTTTCCTGCTCTCCGTTCCGGGTTCCGGTGGCGCGGCTTGCTGCCGCGCAGCTTGCGATCAAAGACAAGATAGGGTGGTCAGCGCCGTGATGGTCACAGGATTTTGTTAAAATTATGTCTGAAAATTGGGCATTTTTGTGACATCTAGACCAAAAGTGAAAAATTAGGTATCACGCTGCCGGAAATTGCCGGAAAAGGGCCCGGCATACGGATTTTGTGGGGCTGCCATGCGCATCTTTTCGAACGTGATATTGGCCATCAGCTTGATGGCAGGAACAGCTTTTGCTGAAACTCCGGCCAAGTCGGTTGAGGATGGTTTGCCGTTTGAGCAATTTCAAATGGCCGCCTTAAACATGGAAAAGATCAAAACGTTCTTTTCAGGTCGCAAAGCCCCAAAGACCGCCCCCTTGGAACGCACGCGCAGCTGGGTCGATCAACAACCTGTTGTTTCCGGTGACGCGCAATGGGCGTGCCTGGCGCAGGCCCTGTATTTTGAAGCGCGCGGCGAAAGCGTCAAAGGCCAATTTGCCGTGGCCGAGGTCATCTTGAACCGTGTGGACACACCAAGATTTCCAAACAGCGTTTGCAAAGTGGTCAATCAGGGTACGGGGCGCAAATACGCCTGTCAGTTTACCTTTACCTGTGATGGCCACCCGGAAGTGATCCGCGAGCAAGCGGCTTATCATCGTGTTGGTAAAATTGCCAAGTTGATGCTCGAAGGTGGGCCACGGGATTTGACTGACGGCGCGACGTATTATCATACTAAGGCGGTGAACCCACGTTGGGCGCGCAAATTTACCCGCACCACCACAATTGGTGTGCATCACTTTTACCGTAATCCCACGCGTCTGTCGCAGAACTAGATCAGCGCCGCTGGTTTCTGATTTCTGACACTGCTATAGCGCCTTTGAAACCAGAGGCGTATTTGCAGATGACTGATCCCACCAAACTTGCTTTCGCACATCCTCAGAAACGGGCTGTCGCCACTGCTGTTGCGGGGGTGCATGATCGCTTGTCTTTGCGCGACCATATTGTGTCGGTGGAAATCGGGGCGTTTCAAGCCGAGCGCGATATGACACAGCGCCTGTCGTTTGATGTGGTTGTCGAGGTTTCAGAGCCGGAAGCGGATGTGCAGGATGATGTGGATCTGATCCTGTCATATGATCGGATCACCTGGGCAATTGAACATGAATTGACCGCCGAGCGGTTGAACCTGTTGGAAACGCTGGCCGAGCGGATTGCGGACCGCATTTTGAACGAGCCACAGGCGTTGCGGGTGTTTGTGCGTATTCAAAAGCTGGACAAGGGCAATGGGGCCTTGGGCGTCGAAATTATGCGGGTGCCGGGGCAGGGGGTTGCCGCGGACCAACAAGCCTTGGCCCCTGTGGTGGCATTTCTTAGCAATGCGGCTCTGAGGTCGGGCAACTTACCGGGTTGGATTGACGCGCTACGCGCCAAGGGCGCGCCGGTGGTATTGTGTTTAGACACGCCTGATCATGGGATTAACACTGGTGATGTTGCGGCGCAGCGGCACATTGATCTGCTGTCTACCGAACAAGCAGCCTGGCAAATGCGGGCGATGGCGGCTGATTTTACTGTGGCAGGCACGCGGACAGAGTTGGACTGGGCGATGAAAAACGGCCAGATTTGCCTGTGGGCCCCGTCCAAGATGGTGCTGGATGCTACCGATACGCCGCCAAGCGCGGCTGTGGATCTGGCGCATTGGTTTGCCGAGCAGTGGCAGGCGCGAAAGTTATACGTGATCGGCAAAGAGCTGCCAAAGGCAAACACAATTGCGACGCAGATCGTAACACTCGACCAAACCAGCCTGTGATTGCTTGCCAAGCGGAAGCGTTTCGCCCATTCAATTGATATGAAAATTTACTATAGAGCCCTTCCGCAGGTTGATATTGCCCGGCCTGACAATGCGATTGATCTGGCCGGTGGCTGGACCTGGTTTACCCAAGTAGAGTGCCTGCAACGCGGCAAGCCCGCGCGTATTGTCGCTGCGCAGGACATTCCGGCTGCGGTACTGAAAACCCTGAGCGCTCCGCGTGCGGATGTGATGGGATTGGCGATGAACACGCCGCAAACCATGGGCATTTTGAACGTAACGCCAGACAGTTTTTCGGACGGTGGGCAGCACAATGCGCCAGAGGCCGCGATTGCGCGCAGTCGTGAAATGGTGGCCCAGGGGGCAACTTTGATTGACGTGGGCGGCGAGTCGACGCGGCCGGGGTCCGGGGTTGTGGCGATTGACGACGAGATCAAGCGCACCGCGCCGGTGATTGAGGCGGTGGCCAAGGCCGCAATTGCGCCGATCAGCATTGATACGCGCAAGGCACCTGTGGCGAAATCAGCCGTGCGAGCGGGGGCTGGGCTGATCAATGACGTGTCTGGTTTTACCTATGACGCGGACCTTGGGCCTTTGGCAGCAAGTCATGCGGTGCCGGTCTGTGTGATGCATGCCCAAGGCGATCCGGCCACGATGCAAGATGATCCGCGGTATGATGATGTGTTGCTGGATGTGTATGATTTTCTGGCAGCCCAAGTCGGCTATTTGATTGGTCTGGGCATTCCGCGTGAACAGATCGTGGTGGACCCTGGCATTGGCTTTGGCAAAACCAACGCGCATAATCTGGCGATATTGGCGCGGCTGAGCCTGTTTCATGCCTTGGGCTGCCCCATTTTGCTCGGGGCGTCGCGCAAGCGGTTCATCGGAACCATTGGCAACGCGCCAGATGCTGGGCAGCGCGTGCCGGGAAGTTTGGCGGTTGCGCTTGCCGGTGTGGCGCAGGGTGCACAATTTTTAAGAGTACATGACGTGGCTGAAACCACGCAGGCCTTGCAGCTTTGGCAGGCTGTGACCAGAGGAGAGTATGATGGCGCGTAAACTATTTGGCACTGATGGGGTCCGAGGGACTGCGAACCTGCATCCGATGACCGCTGAAATGGCGTTGAAAATCGGCGCGGCCGTGGGGCGGTATTTTCGCAATGACGGCAACAATCAGCACCGGGTGGTGATAGGCAAAGACACCCGGCTGTCGGGCTATATGTTTGAAAACGCTCTGACGGCGGGTTTGACTTCGACCGGGATGAACGTGTTTCTACTTGGCCCTGTGCCGACACCTGCGGTGGGGCTTTTGACCACATCGGTGCGCGCGGACCTTGGGGTGATGATTTCCGCCAGTCACAACCATGCGGATGACAATGGCATCAAGTTTTTTGGCCCAGACGGCTTTAAACTGTCTGACGAAGCCGAAGCCGAAATTGAAGCGCTTGTGCTGAGTGGCGTTGAACCGGCGCAAGCCCAAAACATTGGCCGGGCCAAACGGGTGGATGACGGGCGATTCCGCTATATAGAACGGGTCAAAAGCGCTTTGCCATCGGCGTTGCCGTTGCGCGGCCTGAAAGTGGTGATTGATTGCGCCAATGGGGCGGCATATCGGGCTGCACCAGAGGCGCTGTGGGAATTGGGCGCGGATGTTATTCCGGTGGGCGTTGATCCAAATGGGGTCAATATCAACGACAATTGCGGGTCAACCAGCACTCAGACTGCAGCCGAGGCCGTTGTGGCCCATGGGGCAGATGTTGGCATTGCATTGGATGGCGACGCAGATCGCCTGATGATCATAGACGAAAACGGCAGCGTAGCGGATGGCGATCAGCTTATGGCGCTCTTTGCGGATCGGTGGGCACAGGCCGGGCGGTTGAAGGGGGGAGCCTTGGTAGCAACCGTCATGTCAAATCTTGGGCTTGAACGTTTCCTTGTGGGCAAGGGTCTGAAACTAGAGCGCACCGCTGTCGGCGACCGCTATGTTGTGGAACGCATGCGCAAGGGCGGGTTCAACCTGGGCGGCGAGCAATCGGGCCATATTGTGATGACAGATTATGCCACAACCGGCGATGGGTTGTTGGCGGGTTTGCAATTTCTGGCCGCGATGGTGGAGACTGGCAAACCTGCGAGCGCCTTGACCAAAAGCTTTGAAACGGTGCCGCAGCTCTTGCAAAACGTGCGCTATGGCACGGGGCAGAAGCCGCTTGAGGCACCCTCTGTTAAAGCCGCCATTGCGGATGCAGAGGCGCGTTTGAATGGCAGTGGGCGTTTGTTGATCCGCAAGTCCGGCACCGAGCCATTGATCCGGGTGATGGCGGAATGCGAAGACAACGCGCTGTTGCAGGATGTGGTGACCAGCATCGTGGCCGAAGTCAAAGCCAGCGTGTAGTCAGGCCTAGGCTTTGCGGCCAAACAGCCGTCGCAACGCGCCGTATTGGCTAAGGCCAACGCCGCCCAATACCAGCGCCAGCGCGATCAGTAGAGTTGGGGGCAGGGGCTCGCCCAGAATGAGTGCACCCATCAGTACAGCCCAGATCGGAACCTGATAGTTTGTAAGGCTCATGAAAGTTGGCCCTGCTTCGCGCACCACCATGACCCGCAAAATATTGGCGGCGGCGGTGGGGATCAGGCCCAAAACAGCAATGATCACAAAGGTATTTTGATCAACAGCCGGTGGCGGGCCTTCGGCCCAAAAGGCAAGCGGCATGATCACAATGGCCCCAAACCACAAGAGCATCGTCGCCAGACCCACGGAATCGACAGGGGGCAGGCGGCGCACGATGATAGAGCAGCAGGCATAGCTGACTGTGGCCCCCAGAATTGCCAAACGCCCCCAGATTTCCAGTTCTGCGCCGCTGCTTTCAAATGCATTGCCACCAATCAACATGGCCACGCCGATAAAGCCAATGACAAAGCCGCCGACTTTTCGCGGTGACATTCGTTCGCCGGGCACAAAGAAATGGGCAAGCGGCAAAATCATCAGCGCGATGGCGGTCATGCAAATGCCGGTAAAGCCCGAGGTGACATATTGCTGCCCCCAGCTGATAAGGAAAAACGGCAACGCAGAGCTGCCGATGCTGGCGATTGCCAAGGGTCCGTAGGCCTTTTTGTCGTGAAACAAGCGAAAGCCGCGAAACCCCCAAAAGACGGTCAAAAGCAAGGTGGCAAAGCCGATGCGCGATGCGGCCAGCCAAACCGGGGTGATGCCGTCGAGCGCCAGCTCGATCAAAAGAAATGTCGATCCCCAAACAAAACCCAAAGTGGCGATCATCGCCCAATGCCGACCGGAAATCTCTTGCATGTCATGTCCTCGCTTGGCGGCACTTGACCCCGCCATGCGGTCAGGGTCAACGCCTAAAGCTGAGATGCGGATCAAACTTTAAATGTTTATCCACGTAATTTGTGATGCAGAATAATCGGCACCACAAGATCTTCTTCGTCCGCCAGATGCCGGGTTAGAAACCGGCCTATGGCTTGGGTATTGGCCAGAATTGCGGGCAATTCGTTTTCCGCGTCTTTTGGCGACAAATCCGACAGTTTAAGATACCTGTTGGCATTGCGCGTCAGGTTATCAAGCAGGCCGTCCATCTCTACGTGGTCGCTTTCCAGCATCTCCAAGCCGCGCTCAAACCTGTCATCGGCAGCCTGCAGTTCCGGGAAGAACGAATGATCTTCCCAGCCGTGATGGCCGTGCAAGTTACCAATTAATTGGTTGCCATAATGGCCCAAACGCGCCGCAAACCGCTCTGGATCTGTTTGCTTGTCCAGGATGCCTTTTGTGTCGGCCTCTAAGATTTCGGCCAGTTTTCTAAACATTTGATGCGCGCGCATCCAGTTTTGGGTGGCGCGCGCGAAATTCGGGTGACCCGGCCATGCGTCGCGCGGGTAGTCCCGAAGCAGGAGCTGCATGTCTTGGGGCAGCCCCTGTCTGACGTTGATGTCATAGTGTGTCATGCGTCCTAGATCGGAGAGGGCAGCTGACATTGCAATATTGGGCACTGTGCGATGGCGAACTGACCCTGTGCGATTGACAGAGTGTAAGTTATTACTTACGGTAAGTTATGACTTACCAAGAATCACTTGTGGCGCTTTCAGATGACACGCGCCGCCAAATTTATGAACGCATCATACGTGCGCCCGCGCCTGTTGGGATAATCGCGCAGGGGTTCCCAGTGAGCCGCCCAGCGATTTCGCAACATCTGAAAGTTCTATCAGATGCGGGTTTGGTCGTGGTTCAGCAAAAGGGCAATCGGCGTATCTATTCCGCTGACCCGCAAGGCTTGGTTGCGCTGCGGCAGTATTTGGATGGGCTTTGGGGGGACGTTCTGACAGCCTTTTCTGACAGTTTCAAAGAGGATATTTAGATGACAGAAGCGATTGTAAAAACCGTGACCGTGCCCGTGACGCCGGCGCGTGCCTTTACCCGATTTACCAACGAAATCATGGGCTGGTGGCCGATCGACAAACACTCGGTTTCTGCAGGGGCGGGCAAGATCCCGCAAAAGGTGGTAATAGAGCCGGGTTTGGGCGGCGCGGTCTATGAGATCAAGCACGATGGCGAACGCTGTGAATGGGGACAGGTCACCAAATGGTCAGAGCCAGACGGGTTCACAATGACCTGGCATCCGGGGCAGTCTATGGACACGGCAACGCAGCTGACCATGCGCTTTGACGCCGCCACAGATGGCACTTTGGTGACATTGACCCACAGCGGTTGGGCGGCCTTGGCGGAACGTGCCGCTGACATGCGCGCCCATTACAGCAGCGGATGGGACCATGTGCTTGCCGATTGTTACGCCGGAAGGCTTTAGTGCCAAACCTGTAACGCCCGCTTGATTGCGCGGTGGCCTTATGACCTAGGCCAACGCGTGATAGACCTCTGTGCGCAGCGCTTGGGGTGCGGTTTCCTCAGGATCGTCGATATAGATTTCCCACACCGGCATGACATTGCTTAGGCCTTCGGCCTTGGCGTGGCCCCAGATAGCTCCATGGGTTTTGTTCAGCTCGGGATATGGTCCAACATGAATTGCATGTAGGGCTTTGCCTTTGGGCAATTGGTCCGCTTTTACATCGCCACTGGCTTTGGAGGCATCCTCTTGGGTCACAAGAAAACCAGAGCGAAATGTCATCTGTTCACCGGGCATTTCTGTATAGACCGTCATCGGGGCGCTAAGCGGGGTAATGCCGTTTTGTTGCAAAAATCCAAAGGCTTGGCCAAACCCGGCCCCCATGGCCTTGGCGATGGCAGCTCCATCCATCATCGGTGCTGATCCGTCGATATAGATGTAATGCTGGGCTTCAAATTCGCGGGTTTCTATATCCATTTTGCTCTCTCCCTAATAAATTCTGGATCAAGCCTAGCCCAGCGGCACATTTTCTCAAAATGATATGGGGACGAAAGGTGGTTGGGGATTAGCTTTGATGCGCAGGAAACAAGTTGATCAGATGACAGCTGTGCGGACAAAACTGCTATTGCCCAAAGCAATTCGAATGTCCGCAATGACTGCAGACATTCTGATGTTTAATACGAAAGCATTCCCTCAAAAGTCAGCAAAGTAGTCCAGTGGTACTCATCCTAGGAACCTTGCCAGTGTGGTAACGGATCATATCCCAGCTGCAGCAAAACATGCGGGACATCAACAAACACCCAGTTCTCGACAAGCAGCTCGTTTTCCCGCCGCCACCAGTCACAGACACGCATGAATACCCGCTCTTTCGTGGGGCCTTGCCCTAGGAATGGCTTCACGTTGACACCGGTTAGGGATGGCCAACCGCCCGAGCACGTATAATTTCCGTCACCATATCTTGTGAAGTGGTTGGTCATCCCATTGCCCTTGGACCCGCCTGACCATCCGTCAAATTGGGACTCGAATGGAACCTGAAACGATGCAAATTCCTCAATGCCTACAAAACTTCCAAAGGCGCCCGGACCGTACCACATCATATTGTCGTGCCAATAAGGTCGCCATGCTTCGTCCTTGGTTGCAAGTTCTGTGAGCATATCCGTCACGATCTGATAACTGCGTTGGCCCTCGGCTGGATCGGGTTCATTCGTGATGACGCCGTCTTTGCTCGCCGGTCCTTGGATCAACCCAGTATAGCCGCGCGACAGACCCGGCCCAATGGGCAGCGGCCATTGATTGCAGGCGATCATCAATTCCGGGATGTCGAGGTAGATATAGCTTTCGACCGCTTTTCCGTTCTCAATACGGTGAAATTCACCATAACGCAGATAGCTGAGCGTGCCGGTTGCCTTGAGGCCGATCCAGTCTTGCGCAAAGCGCCCTACGTAGTAGCCCGTGGAACTGATCCAATCTTGCCCATCAAATTGGCCAGCCATGAAAATGTCGTCGCGCCTGTAAAGCCCCTCGAACGAGTGTTGTAACGGACGCAGGAATTTTTCGAGGTACGTGTCTGCCCCTTGCAGTTCATTGAACGGGTGGACAACGTTGATGTTGGCGTCTGCAGCAAAGAATGCGGCAACTGCGCCAGAAAAATTGTTTGGATGCTTGAGTGCCTCTGCGTACCGCAGATAGAGTGAACGGTCATGTGATGACATGATACTTCCTTTTGAATGCTTGATGTGGTGGGTCGGGTTACTTGTGACCTGGACCCGCACGCATTCTGGAAAAAGGAATGCGACCCGGACGCTTTGACCGAACGGCCAGCAAACGCATGGTTGCGTTCTTGGCGGATGATTGCATCGATTGAAGGCTCTTTGATCCCATACTGTGACCGTAAAGTTTTCGATGCGACAGGCAAGAGGAAACCAGCGTTTTACGGCAGCGCTTCCAAAAGAGAGGAAGCCGAATAGGCGTGAGCCCTGTTTAGAAGCCTTGATCTTGCAAAATGACACCAAACAAAGCCGACTTTCGTGCGACTTGCAGCATCGGTTGTTTTGGGCTCGAAGTTGCCATTGCGCTATGGGTTGCCGAGAAACAGCCCATCCAGCGGAACCCTTAAGCCGACATTAGACAAAAAAACGCCCCGCTAGATGGCGGGGCGTTCAATTCAGACCAAGCTATGAAGCTTAGTTCTTGGCTTTATCAACCATTTTACCGGCAGAGATCCAAGGCATCATGTCGCGTAGTTTCTTACCAACCACTTCGATCTGGTGCTCGTCGTTTGCACGACGGGATGCTTTGATGGTTGGCTGACCAACCGCGTTTTCCAGCATGAAGTCGCGCACGAATTTACCAGACTGAATGTCTGCCAAAGATTCTTTCATGGCTTTCTTGGTGGCGTCGTATGGCAGGATGCGTGGGCCGGTGACGTATTGGCCGTATTCTGCAGTGTTAGAGATCGAGTAATCCATATTGGCGATGCCGCCTTCATAGATCAGGTCCACGATCAGCTTGGTTTCGTGCAGGCACTCAAAATAGGCCATTTCAGGCGCGTAGCCGGCTTCGACCAGCGTTTCAAAACCACAACGGATCAGTTCAACGATACCGCCGCACAGAACCGCTTGTTCGCCGAACAGGTCAGTTTCGCACTCTTCGCGGAAGTTGGTTTCGATGATGCCAGAGCGACCGCCACCGATGGCAGAGCAATAGGACAGACCGATTTCAAGCGCTTTACCTGTCGCGTCTTCGTTGACCGCAACCAAGCAAGGCACGCCGCCGCCTTTGGTGTATTCGCCACGCACAGTGTGACCCGGGCCTTTAGGTGCCATCATGATCACGTCGACGCCTTCTTTTGGCTCAATCAGGCCAAAGTGAACGTTCAAACCGTGCGCGAATGCAATCGCAGACCCCGGTTTGATGTTGTCGTGTACGTATTTCTTATATGTTTCTGCCTGAAGCTCATCTGGCATTGTGAACATGATCACGTCACACCATGCGGCCGCTTCAGCGATGCCCATAACTTGCAGGCCTTCGCCTTCGGCTTTTTTCGCAGAGGCAGAGCCTTCGCGCAGAGCAACAACAAGGTTTTTCGCACCAGAGTCGCGCAGGTTCAGCGCGTGTGCGTGGCCTTGGGAGCCATAGCCCAGGATGGCGACTTTTTTGTCTTTGATCAGGTTAATATCGCAATCGCGGTCGTAATAAACGCGCATGTCAGCGTCCTTTCAATGTTGTTTGCGGCGAATATAGATAGATTGGCGCGAAGTGCGAGAGCTTATTGAATGTATTTTGCCCGAATAATGCCATTTCTATTCGTCAAAATTTTATATATTGATCTTTTCATGCTTGATGATCTGGATCGGCGCATTCTGCGTCATATGCAAAACGACCCCGACCGCGCGTTGCCTGATTTGGCCGCGCAAATTGGCCTGACCAGCACCCGCCTGTCGCGGCGGCTGGATAAGCTGCGCGAGGGGGGAGTGCTACGCGGCGTGTGCGCGGTGATTGACTGGCGGGCCCTGGGCTATGAGGTTGAAGTCAGTCTGCGCGTGACGTTGGACAAAACCCAGACGCGGGCGTTTGACGACTTTATCGAGGCAGCGCGTGCAATTGCCGAGGTGATCGAAATTCAAACCTTTTTGGGGCGGGTGGATGTGCGGCTTTCGGTGATTGCGCGCGACATGGCGCATTATCAGGAAATCTATCGCCGCCATATTCTGGCATTGCCTCATATTGCCGATATCGAGGCTTTGATGCATGTGGCCCGCATCAAAGCGGACGAAAGCCTGCCTATATGATTGCTTTGGATGACATAGATCGGCAAATCCTGAAGGCTCTGGCGCTGAATGCGCGTCAGAATGCGGGCGCGTTGGGGCGGCGCTTTGGTCTTAGCCAACCGGCGACCTGGCGTCGCATCAAACGACTGCAAGAGGCGGGGGTGGTTTCGGGCCACAAACTGGATCTGGATGCCGAGAAACTGGGTTTTGGTGTCACGGTTTTTCTCGGTGTGAAACTGGCCACCAAAGGCCGGGTGAGCTTGGAGGATTTTGAGCGCGCAGTGGCGGCAATCCCCGAAGTGCAGACCGTCGAACATGTACTGGGCATGTATGACTATCGGTTGCGGGTCACGGCACGCGACATTTCTGATTTTGAACGCGTGCTGCGCCGCCGCGTGATGACATTGCCCGGCATTGGCGATGTCGAAGCCAATGTGCTTTTATCAGACGAACGCCGCCCCGGACCGCTTTAACGCCTATTCATCTTTCAAAAAATACTCTGGGGGAGACGTTGAAATGCAATTTCAACGTTGGGGGCAAAGCCCCTATGAAAAACCGATCAATCACTCAGCGCGCACCAAGCCCCATTTGCATCAGCATTTTGCGCACCGGGGCCATGCCATAAAGCGCATTTAGCCCAAGAGCGCGTATATTGCGCAGCGCGGGCTGCTCGACCATCGAGGCCCGGTTTAACAAGTCGATGCCTTTGACGCGCAAGCGGACCTCGGACATGCGTTTTTTCTGATACGTCTCAAGCATTTCGGCGCTGCCAAGATCGCCGGGTGTTGCCTTGGCCAGATCCAGCAGAATTTGCATATCTCCCAACGAGGTATTCAGGCCCTGCGCGCCAATGGGTGGCACCACATGTGCTGCTTCGGCCACCAATGCCACGCGCTGCGCGGTCAAACGATCTGCCAACTGGCTGATGATTGGCCAGATTGTGCGTTGCGAGGCCAAATTGAGCGGCCCATAAAGGCCACAACTGCGTTCGGTCATCGCAGCCTCTAGGGCCGTGTCGTCCAGCTCAAACAAGGCATTTGCGGTGGCGGCGCGTTCCATCCATACAAGCGCCGAAGAAGGCATGCCGTTGTAATCTGGCAAGGGCACCAAGGTGAAGGGGCCGCCGCTGCGATGGATTTCGGTCGAAACATTTTCATGTGGGATCGGATGAGTGACCGCCAGTGCCAGCGCCTTTTGGCCATAGCGCGTGGTCTTTACCCCAATCCCGGCTGCTTCGCGTATCTTTGAATTGCGTCCATCAGCGGCGATAACCAATTTGCAGCGGCTTGTGCTGCCATCACTCAGGCGCACGGTTGCCTCGTTTGTGCGGGTGAACAATTCGCTGGTGGCAACGCCAAGGCGCAGATCGACGTTGTGCAGGGTTTGTAAATGGGCGATGAACTCGCGGCGCAACAGCCAATTGGGAAGGTTCCATCCAAAGGGTTGCTCTGAAATATCTTTGGCATCAAAGTCTTTGACCAAGCGGGCCTTTGGTTCAGGTCCGCCAGCATCGACAATGCGCATGATTTGCAGCGGGGCGGCATGAGCGGCCAGCGCCTTCCAAAGGCCTGCTTGCTCTAAAAGTTTTTGTGCCGGTTGCAAAAACGCTGTGGTGCGCAGATCAGCCCCGGCGCGATCGCGCTGCGTGACGGGCGGGGCAGGGTCGACAACCTGTACTTTAAACCCAGCAGCCCCAAAGGCCGCTGCTGCTGTCAGCCCAGCGATTCCGCCTCCGGAAATCACGATGTCAAACACAGCTTTGACCATTGCGGCACCTTTTTTTTCCTACGCAGCATATACGCCCAGAACCCGGAAGTTCCAAGCACCAAACGCGTGATTTGCCTTAGACAAGTTGCCGCAAAAAGCCCGTCAGATCATCCGTGTGATGATGGATATGCTGCGCTGTCACAGGGGCGGGGGCCACATGCACTGTGCGCAATCCCATGTCATGTGGGGCTTGCAGGTTGCGGTGGTCATCTTCAAACATCGCGGCCTGTTCGGTCCGCAGCCCATCTGCTGTGAAAATCGCATCAAAAGCGGCCCGTTCAGGTTTGGGCAAATAGCCCGCGTGCTCAATGCCATAAACCGCGTCAAATAGCGGGCTGAGCCCCCGGGCATCCAGTACGTTTTCCGCATAGGGGGCCGTGCCATTTGTATAGACGATCTTGCGTCCGGGCAGGGCGGAAATATAGGCGATCAAATCCGGGTCGGGTGTGAGGTTTTCAAACGAAATATCATGCACATCTTGCAGGTATGGCACCGGATCAACATCGTGCTCGCGCATGAGGCCGGAAAGGGTTGTGCCATAGGTATGCCAGTATTCCGTGCGCAGTTTGTTGGCGATGTCACGCGGCACGGAAAGCGCCCCCATCACATATTGGGTCATGCGTTGTTCTATCTGGGCAAACAGATTGACCTCGGGTGGGTACAGGGTGTTGTCCAGGTCAAAAACCCAGGTTGTGACATGTGAGAAGCTTGATTTGACCATGGGTGCAAGCTAGGCCGAATGCTGGGTAAGTCAATGCTTGGCTTGCATGTTTTGCAGACTGGTGCATAGTCTGGTCGCCAATCCCTAGGAGAGTTCAGAATGAGCCAACCGCGCGCACAGAACAAAGATGCTTATACTCTGATCCTTGAGGCGATTGACGTTGGGGTCTATCGACCGGGGGATCGGTTGGTGGAAAGCGATCTGGCAGAGCGCTTTGGCGTGTCGCGCACACCGATCCGCGAGGCTTTGCAGCGGCTCGAAACGCAGTCACTTTTGGCCCGTGACGGGCGCAGCCTGATTGTTGCGTCGCTGGACCATAATCAAATGTCAGAGTTGTATGCGGTGCGCAGTGAACTTGAGGGTCTGGCAGCCCGGCTGGCCGCGCGCCATGCAACCCCTGAAGAAGTGCGCGTGTTAAACGAGATGGTCACAGCAGACGTTGGTCTGATTGGCGACCCAAATGCCCTAGCACGCGCAAATCGGCGGTTTCACCGGATGATCCATCTGGCGTCCCATAACCGCTATTTGGTGCAGCAATTGGATCTGGTGCATCGGTCAATGGCGTTGATGGCAACGACGTCCTTGGCGGTGGAAGGACGGGGTGAGGTCGCGTTGGCAGAACATGCGGCCATTGTGCGTGCCATTGACGCGCGGGACGAAGATGGCGCTGATAACGCATTGAAAACACACATTTCTCAGGCCTTTGAGACCAGGCTAAAGCTAAGCGCTGACGGCTGAGAATTGCGCAGATTGCCCCTCTGGCGTTTTGCCATGGGCGGTTTTGTCCCAATAAAATGGCTTTACCACCAACTCGTATAGCCCTTTGTAAAGGCCAAAGGTGGCCAGTGGGAAATAGACTGGCAATGTGATGGCCCAGGCCATCAGCCCACGCCGGTTTTGTCCGCGCATCGAAATGACCGCCAGAGCAATATCCAAGATAGCAACCGCTATGAAGAGCGCTGCGGTACCGGTGCGGGCGGCAAAGGGCATCGCGTCAAGCCACGGCACAGAAACGCCGTACATCAAAAGCCAAAAGCTCCAGATGATGGGGGCCAGCATGAAATGGGACAGGGTGGTGGCAAAAATCAGGTTAAAACCGATGAATTTACGGGCCCCAAGTTCGCGCCATAACAGAAGGGGGCGGCGCATATGCACCAAATAGGTGACCATATATCCCTTGAGCCAGCGCGAGCGTTGCTTGATCCAAGGACCCAGATGACAGTTGGCCTCTTCTTGTGTGACCGTGAATGCCAGTTCGGTGCGATAGCCATAGCGGTTAAGTCGAATGCCCAGATCTGCGTCTTCGGTGACATTGTGGGCGTCCCAGCGCCCGACCTCTTCGATCACATCGCGCCGCAGAAATAGCGTTGTTCCACCAAGCGGTATCGCCGATCCCAACTGTGACATGCCGCGTAAAACCACCCGAAACCACATGGAATATTCCAGTGTAAAGCAGCGCGACATCCAGTTGGTATAGGGGTTGTAGTAATCAAGCACGCCTTGCAGGCAGGCGACGTCTGGATCAGCCTGTGCAAAATGTGCGGCGATGGTTTGTAGCTGGTCGGGCGCAGGCGCGTCTTCGGCGTCCCAGATACCAATAATGTCACCGCGACAGTAATCGAGCGCGAAATTCAGTGCGCGTGGTTTGGTCGTTAGCCCTGATCCCTCGGGCACCTCGATGACCCGCATCCAGCGCGGTAGTTTTGTAACCGAAAGCGTGGTCTTGGTAAGCGTATCCTTTTGTTCCAAAACAAGAATAACGTCCAACAGCGCCTTGGGGTATGTCAGCAACGATAGTCTGCGCACCAATGCTTGGGCGATGTCGCGTTCGTGAAATAGCGGCACCAAAACAGAGATGCGCGGCAAGCGACTAAGCGGCGGCACTTCGGGCCTTGGGGTGTGATGCTGAAATTTTTGACTGGCCAACAGAGCGGAGAATTTCATCAAAGAAGCGCTAAGTTGCGTGATAACGGCGATGCCGATTGCAGTTAGAAAGGCGATGCGAAGATCAAGCACCATCAAGGTCAGGATCATCAGGCAGATCGCAGCGCAGAAGCCATAGCGCAAGGCAGGGGATTGGCCCCAGCCACGGCAGCTTTGGGAAAGTGGCACGCGGGTTTCGGTGCGATCGGTCAAAACCCGGCGATGTATCTGGCTGACATAGGTCTGAATTTGCGCCTCGCTGGTGATGGCCATCATGATACCAGAGGGCCCAGAGGGCAATTCGGGTCGCAATTTCTCAAAATCTTCGGGGCGGCTGGTGGCAAATATTAGCAACCCATTCATGCTGATCCAGGGTACAACCGCATGTTTTAAGCAAAACTCTGGGGACAAAAGCCCTTGGAGGCGACGGTCCGGAGGGGCGGACACAAGATCAACCTGTTGCGCGCCAAAATACCAGGCGCGGGCCGCAAGCGCCTGTGCATCGGAAATCCAGCCGCGCGACAATAAGATATCTGTCACCGTGGCATTCCAGTGTTTTTCACGTTGCATGGCAAACAACAGCTGCCACGACGTGATGATCCCGGATTCCAGCAGCAAACGGCCAATGCAGGTTTGGCTGTCCCGGTCCTGTGCGGCCACAGGTTCAAATAGGCGGATCCGTGGATCGCTCATGCAATTGCCCCCCAGCGTTCAGTTGAAGCTGGGGGGCAAAAGTTAAAACAGTGTTAAGTTTTGGGCTTTAGGCCGATTTGCGATCTGCCATATAGCCAGCAAACCGTTCAAACAGGTAAAAGCTGTCTTGCGGGCCGGGGCTGGCTTCGGGGTGGTGCTGTACGGAAAACACCGGGCGATCTGCAATGCGAATGCCACAGTTAGAACCATCAAACAGCGAAGTGTGGGTTTCAACCACACCTTCTGGCAGGGTCTGGGAATCCACCGCAAAACCGTGGTTCATCGAAGTGATTTCCACTTTGCCGGTTTCATGATCTTTTACGGGGTGGTTGGCCCCGTGGTGGCCGTGGTTCATCTTGATGGTTTTAGCGCCAAGCGCCAATGCCAGCATTTGGTGACCAAGACAAATGCCAAACACTGGCAAATCTGCTTTCAAGATGTCTTGGATCATTGGCACAGCATATGTGCCGGTTGCCGCGGGGTCCCCTGGACCGTTGGATAGAAAGACCCCATCAGGCTTATGCGCAAGAATGTCTTGGGCAGTGGCGGACGCTGGCAAAACAGTCACATCGCAGTCAACCGAGGCAAGGCAGCGCAGAATGTTGCGCTTTGCGCCAAAATCTATGGCAACAACTTTGTATTTCGGGTCGTCTTGAACGCTATAGCCGTCCGGCCATGCCCAGCGTTTTTCGTTCCAGCGATAGCTTTGGGCACAGGTGACTTCTTTGGCAAGATCCAAACCTTCGAGGCCAGAAAAGGCCCGCGCTTTGGCCACAAGTTCGGCGATGTCAAATTTGCCTTCAGGGTTGTGGGCCAAAGCGACATGCGGCGAGCCTTGGGCGCGAATGGCGCGGGTCAGGCGGCGGGTGTCTACGCCACCAATGGCGATGCGATTGCGCGAGGCCAACCATTGTGGCAAGTCGCCAGACGAGCGCCAGTTTGACGGTTCTGTTGGGTCCCATTTCACCACCATGCCTGCGGCCACTGGGTCGGCTGTTTCATCATCTTCGGATGTCACGCCGGTGTTGCCGATATGGGGGAAGGTAAAGGTGACCACCTGACCAGCATAAGACGGATCGGTCATGATTTCCTGATAGCCTGTCATCGCTGTGTTAAAACAAAGCTCTGCGACTGTTTCGCCGACGGCCCCAAAACCTCGGCCATAGAAAATCGTTCCGTCAGCAAGGGCAAGGCAAGCGGTGGGGGTGTTGTTTGACACCTGGGTCATGGCAGCGACTCTCCGGGAGGATGGACAAATTGTCGGGAAACTAAGGCCCAGGGGCCGCGAGGTCAAGGGCATGTGGTTGAGCGAAAATTTAGGATTTTCAATATCTTAACATTTTTTCTCTGCGGTTGCGCACCGACAGGTAATTCATTATGGTCCAAGCCTCTATGTGAGAATGGGAAAATGTGCTGATGACTCTGCGTGCAAATATCACGGATGCCTTGAAACAGGCGATGAAAGACAGGGCCGCGGATCGGCTGTCAACTTTGCGATTGGTCAGTGCGGCGATCAAAGATATGGACATTGCTTTGCGCGGCGAAGGGCGCGACGATGGCGCAAGCGAAGCAGATGTTTTGCAAATCCTGTCAAAGATGGTGAAGCAACGTCAGGAAAGTGCGCGCACTTACGAAGAAGGCGGGCGGCTGGATCTGGCAGAGCGCGAGACCAACGAAATCACGATCATCGAAGAATTTCTGCCCAAAAAGCTTACAGATGATGAAGTGTCCGCAGCGATTGATGCGGCGATCTCTGAGGTTGGGGCCTCGTCCATTCGCGATATGGGTAAAATCATGGGGGCCCTAAAGAGCAAATACACCGGGCAAATGGATTTTGGCCGTGTTGGGGCCTTGGTCAAAGACCGTCTGAACTAGGTTATTCTATTATTCCAACTGCTTAGGGGGTTGGGAAATTGGATTCCACTTACATAACCGCGGTTACAACAAGGGCCTTTGGGCCCTTTTTTCGGGTTTTTGGCTGATTTTCCGCGCCGCAAAACAGCGGTTCAGAAAAAATCAAAATTCTGCAAAAAAATTGCTTTTCGGGTCTTGCGCAGCATTACGACAAGTCGTATTCACGCCCCACAGTTGGGGTGTAGCCAAGTGGTAAGGCAACGCTTTTTGGTAGCGTGCACCGTAGGTTCGAATCCTACCACCCCAGCCATTAATCACAAACATTGCAGAATAAGACGCCATGGGCCACAGCGGGCCCCGGAATGCCCCGGTTTATGCCCCAGTGCGGGTGTCAGGGGAGGAGCGGTTAGCCGGTGTAATCTGACGGGTGCTAGAGGGCTCTCTAGGCGGAGGGGTTATTAGGCCAGGGGAATAGGTATAAGTAATGAATAGAAGACAGTATAGAGAGACCCTAGATTACCTTATTGTTACCCACCCATAATAGAAGAACGGGAGACCTATGGGAGACATTGATAACCCCTGGAACTCCCGCCCAATAGACGTCCACCGCTGGTCAGACAGGGAATTCTCCCTTGCAATTGTTTAGGGCCGCTTAGGGGCGACACGATAGGGTATGATTTCTTGACCAGTGGCTTGCTCGTGTTCTTCCAGACGACGCAGATAACCCTCAGAACGAGCGGTTTGACGCCAATCAACATAATCCCTTAGGTGTTCGGCCTCTGGTTCTATTTCATCGAGCCCAAAAAAAACATTCGATGTGGGTAACGAAACTCCGGCCACCTCCTCTGAGGCGCTGGCCATTACCCTCTTTAGCTCGCCAACCCGAGTATAATCGATGAGATAGCTATCGTGTACCGATAGCACAGGTACACCCTGATCTGTGAAGTGCCGATGAACCCTTTCTGAGATCTTACTATCTAAGTTCATCAGACGAATGCCATGATCCGCAAAAAGAAGGTCCTCCATATGGGGAGACTTTTCCAAAAATCCAGCCAGAAGACGTTCGAGCTGCTCGTTCGTCAGTCTCTTACCTTCATGATCGGCTGGGTAGCCGTCCCGGAAGCCTCTGAATGCTGTGTCTTTTGAGGCGGCATTAATCGCAGTCAGGATTAGGCGTTTGGTAAACTTACGTTGCAAAGAAAGTGGCATATACCTGAGCAAGTGATCGTTCAGGGTGTAAGGATCATCAGCAAGTTGGTTGCCGGTCTCAATGCTCAGCAAGGAAACATGCAGGCTCCGAAAGTCTACCTCGACCACAGGAGTATCGTTGATGAAAATCTTGGACCGCCAATCGCTATTAATTTGTTGCCACCAGCCACCATAGAAACGTCCGTTGCACAGCCAATCGGAACGACTAAAGATACGGCGCGTTAGCTTGTGGTGCTGATCAGTTGCTACGCCTTCGACCCGAGGCTCCTCAAGAAGGGGGATATCAATAAAGCTTCGGTCGATGACAGCATTGTATCTTGCAAGATCATCACGCATACGATGCGTCTCATCGGTATCGTTATACTCGACTTGATTGGCTTCCTTACCATCACGAAGAATAATAATTTCTTCGCCTGCGACGCGCCCCACGTCATTCCGGCTAACTTCCAGCTCTGCAAACCAACCCCGAAGTTGTTCAGACGCCCGAACACGTGTGGTTCTGTTGCCTCGAGCGAAAGGACCTGAATAACTCCCTTTTGCCAAGTCGAGTAGTCCAGATTCATTTAGAGATTGGATAATTGGGATGATCTTCTTAGAAAGATGCATTGCGTTATAGCGGGAGGAAGTGTCCCAGTAGTTTGAGGACATTGAGACGCCGATACACAGCTCAGGGTCTTCCAGCCAAGCGACATATAGATCCAGAATCAGTACCCGGAGTTGATGCCTGAAGGCAGTCTTAGGCTTAGGTCCCGAGGTCTGATCACTCGGAAAGAACGCGTCCCAAATCCGGTCACACAGCCCTGAGACCTCAGGATGGTCTGACCAGCGGTGGACGTCTATTGGGCGGGAGTTCCAGGGGTTATCAATGTCTCCCATAGGTCTCCCTTTCTTCTATTATGGGTGGGTAACAATAAGGTAATCTAGGGTCTCTCTATACTGTCTTCTATTCATTACTTATACCTATTCCCCTAGCCTAATAATCCCTCCGCCTAGAGAGCCCTCTAGCACCCGTCAGATTACACCGGCTAACCGCTCCTCCCCTGACACCCGCACTGGGGCATAAACCGGGGCATTCCGGGGCCCGCTGTGGCCCATGGCGTCTTATTCTGCAATGTCTGTGATTAATGGCTGGGGTGGTAGGAATCCTTGCCGAGCGTTGACAACCATCGAAAAACCCCGGCCACCACCGAAACTGGGGCGAAAGCTGGGGCAAAACAGGGGGGGGCGGGGCGGTTGAGGCCCTGGAAACGCTCCCAGACTTCGAGGCTCTTAGGTGTTCTCCCAGACAGACCTACCAAACACGTTGGGAACACTCATTCGGCCCGAGTTCGGATCGTAGACGCACAGCCGGGACTCGTATGCTGTGTCATAACTAGATGTTCTCCAAGCAACTTCCACGACGATCCTCTCGCCCTTGCGCCAGGTGCCGATGACGTAGGCTGGATCTGTTTTTCTGCGCGGATTTAGTTCTTTGTTGATGAATTTCTGACAGTTGCCCTCGGCAGTCGCTTGGACCTCGGCAGCAGCATTTTGCTGTATGACAGAAAATGCAACAACGCCAAGCACGACTACGCTCGCTAAAACCACGTAAGATTTCTTCATGTGTTCCTCCTTGAATTCCAACAGGCCGTCAATTTGCCCAGCTTTGCTACCAAGCGCGCCGCGTAATTTCGAAGCGGCTCTCGCAACTCGGCTTGAAAACTCGAGTCGCGTGACTAATAACGAAACTAGACATCATGGGAAAGGGAATTACACGGCTTTATAGATCAAGTTATGAATGATCAATTGAAACGAAACATCGGGCAGCGCGTAAAGTCAGCCAGGCTTCAGAGAGGCCTGACCCAGGCAGATCTCGCTGATGCTATTAACAAGGCTTTTGAAACAATTTCGAACATTGAACGCGGAAAAACTGCTCCGAATTTCTCGACGCTGGCCGACATCGCTGAAGCGCTTGAGCTTCCATTGAAGGACTTCTTTGACTTTGGTGACGCCGAGGTCGGCCCCGCAAGACAGGAGCTGCTGTTGGTGCTGAACTCAATGGTTGGCCGCCTGGATGACGAAAAGCTTGCGCTCCTCCTGAAGCTAGGACGCGCAATTGATGAAGAGTGAGCGGTAGTCGTCGGGCCGCCCATGCCATCGCCATATGTCGGATAAGCGGACTTTGCCGCCTTTTGCTACTTGCAACCCAATGTCGGGTTTTGTCAGTCTGTACCAATAACATGTGCACCAATGTACCGGTGCGGCGGTAACGGTGATCCCGAGCCTGCCAAAAGTTGGCAACTATTTGAAGCGTCCGGCGTGTTCTATGACTTCGATTTTGTAGCCATCCGGATCAGTCACGAAGCAGAACCGTGCGAAGAGTTCGCCATCGGGTGCGAATGCCACGATGTCCCCGACTGTGATGCCAAGAGTGGTGTATTTGGCATGCGAGGCCTCCAGGTCATCCACTGAGACTGCCAGATGGCCATAACCTGTACCAAGTTCATAGGGTTCATCCTGACTTTTGTTCAGCGTCAACTCAAGTTCGAAATCGCTATTGGGATTGCTGAGATATGTCAGCCGGAAATTCTCGAAATCGAGTTGATCTGCAATCGTAAGATCGAATGCGTCGGCGTAAAATTGTGTAGATACGCCGTCATCGGCGACGCGGATCATAGAGTGGATGAGCTTTGTCATTTCAGGGTCCTATGGCTGGTCAAAGCGCGCGCAAACGCGCACGCTTCGCTATTGCTTTAAGAACGACCAACTCGCTCTTTCACGTCAGCTGCAAAATCCTCGTAGCGACGCAGTGATTTGACATCGACCTGCACGAAATGGCCCATCTTTTGCATGATCGGTAGATCAAACAGGATTTGGTCCAATGCGTCAGGCGTTTCGACGTCAACGATGGCCAGAACTCTACGTTCACGGACGATTTTCCAATGGTCGACGACGACTCCTGCTGATTTGGCCCCAAGTGCGGGGTCAGCCTCTTCAGCCCAGATGCCCAATAGTCCTTGTTGCTGCATGGTCGCGTCATACTCGACTGTGAAATCCAAGCGATATAGCATGATGCTATCTCCCAGAAACCGCACCGCCCAAAGCTGGAAAACGCATGATGCTGAATTCGCCCTGCGTTGCGTCTTCACCGCCGTTGAGGACCGGCGAGCGATGCAATTCGTTGATGGTGACGTAGACATAGCCATCAGCGCCCATAGCAAAACCATCGGGCCAGGACATGTTGTCAGCCTGATAAAGTATCTCATAAGTGCCATCTGGTTTCGTGACGCCAACCGCGTCTTCAGTGATAGAAGTAATGTAGACGTTGCCCGCCGCATCTACGGTGGATCCATCCGAAATCGGCTTGTCACCATAGCGCTCGACACGCGCGCTCAGCTCAGCATCGGACAAGCCTTCGTCCAGCAGATCTGTGGTGCGTACACGATACATCGCACTTGCAGTCATCGGCGCAAAATAGACCCACTCATTTGTCGGATCGATGGTAATGGGGTTAGCGCCAATCTTGGCGGGAGAGCCTCCAAGGTTCACGACTTTGCCGTCAATCACCATGTCAGTGTCTTCCGGCACGGTGAATGTGGAGGCTTCCAAAACGCGGCGTGCACGGCCAGTGTCGAGATTAAGGACGATCAACGCCGTCGTTTCAGCGTTTGCAGTATCTGTGATGTAAATCGCGTTATGTTCGCGATCAACGGCAAGGTCGTTCAGAAAGCTGGTCGGTTTTGCTGCAGGCTGGCCCAGATAGTGGATCGCATGCAACGTTTCGGTATTGGTGTTCCATCCGACAACGCGCCCTGTTTGTCCTTCCGCCTGCCCGTCAAGCATCCACAGGATGCCTTCACGATCTGCCCGTAATCCAAGAACACCCTTTAAGCCGGGTCCGTCACCTACAGGTGCATTTGCCCATTCTGTGTTGGGGTAAGGGGTCGTTGTTCCGTCCGGCATGACTTCTACAATGCGCAAGTCTTTGCCATAAAATTCATGTACTGACATGAAAATCCGCCCATTCGGCGCAATTGCTAGATTGCCCGGAGGCATATCGGCGTCAAACGTGGCGTAGGTTTCAATTTCGGCAATCGCCGCGGTGCTAAGTGCCGAAGCTAGAATCGTAGCTGCAAAGAGTGATCTGGACATGTTTTCCTCCATCATGACCGTTTTGATGACTTGAGGCTGTAGCATTGGAAAAAAATGTATATAATAGGGCATAAATCGAAACCATCGTTCGAATATTTCAAATGTATAGCATCGAAGATCTCCAAACTTTTGTCGAAATTGCGCAGCGCGGTGGCATTACGGCGGCTGCCTCTAGTCAGGGGCTGTCTCCCGCGACAGTCAGCCATCGACTGAACAAACTTGAAAAGTATCTTGGAGTGACACTGTTTCACCGCAACAGTCGGACTGTCATGCTGAGTTCAGAAGGGAACGCTTTTTTCGACAAAGTCGAAAGCATTTTGGAAGACTTAGCCGAAGCCGAACTAGACATAGGCAGTCACGGTGGAAAATTGCGAGGGCACCTGCGTGTCACAATGGCACCGTGGATTCTGTCGCGGTTCATTCTGCCCAAATTAACTAAACTTCAACTAGCCGAACCAGGTCTGACATTCGAATTTCTTGCGGTCGACCGTTTTGTGAATCTGGCTGAAGAGGGACAAGACTGCGCCATTCGGGTTGGGGCTTTGAATGATAGCAGTTTTCTGTCAAAGAAATTGGCTGACAATCGGCGCATTTTATGTGCCTCTCCAAACTATTTGAAGCTTCACGGAAGGCCCGAGGTGTCAGCAGATTTGGCCAACCACCTATCGGTTTGCCTCCCCTGGCAAAGGGATTGGGGATTAGGCAAGCACATGCCCAAGATTAGCGTGATGGTCTCTAACTCAGATACACTGACAGATGCTGCCAAGTGCGGAGTTGGGATAGCGGTGAAATCCGAGCTCGCGGTCGCAGATGAACTAGCGTCCGGACAGTTAGTAGAGGTATTGCCCAACGTCTTGAAATCAAACGAAGCTCCGATTTCAACTTTACGTCTCTCGAACCTCAAGGATTCACGAAAGGTAGATGCCTTTATTGAATTCACTTCGCAGTGTTTTCGTACAGCAAAGTCGCAAGTTTGATACCTCGCGTCTATTTTGGCGGAGCGGGCTAGCGTTGATGCCTGAGAGATAGAAGGAAAAGTCGCGAAAAGTATCGCCGGATTAGCATTGCCATAAGCGGACAATACAGAACAATTTACTCTCGCTCAATACGAGGTCAACTCGTGCCAAAGCCGACATTCAAACACTTTGCAACATTGGTCAAAATGGACTCAAAAGTTTCATTCACCACGATAAAAAAAGCAAAGTGTCTCCCGGCCAGCACGACGCCAGCCGGGGGTCTGTTTCTTGTCCACCCTAGACAACGCAAGGCAACCGTATCTGGTCCACGATGCCGCGCTTCTGGGCGTCGCTAATGCCAGCGCTGTAGATGCCGTAGGTGAGCCCGTTCTCAGACCGCGCCGACTGATGGCCCACCAGCGATGCCGTCCAATGCTCTGGGACGCCCGTACGCTCGCACTGGGTTACAAACCACTTCCTTGTTGAGTGAAACACCAGACCGGGACGCTTGAGCTTCTGACGCGCCCTGAGCTTGGTGAAGGCCTTGGTGACCAGATTGACTGAGACGTCAGGGAACAGCGGGCCTCTCGATGGCAACCCAAGGAACAACTCCTCAAGCAGGGGATGGACCGGCACCAATCGCTCAGCAGCGTCGGTCTTGAGCAATCGCAACTCATTGGGCCTGACGTGCACAAAGGTCCCGAGGTTGCCCTTGTGGACCAGATCCCGCCGCAACAGCCCAGCCGCCTCTCCGGCACGCATTCCTGACAACAGGCAAGTCAACATCACCGGTCGCAGCACCTGGTCTTCGGTCCTGAGCAGAGTGCTGACCTCTTCGTCGGTGGGAACGGCATAGGGCTTGGGGCGCACCCGAGGCTCAAAGCGAACAGACCGGAAGGGGTTGACCTCCAGCTGCCCCTCATAGACCACCCAGTCCAGCCAGTGATTGACCTGCGCCCAGATGCGCTTCTGCGTCCGAGCGGTGATGCGAGCCGACCCCTGCGCCGAGAACCGCACCAGTTGATCCAGCCCCAGCCCACGTGTTGTCTCCGACTTGCCGATGACCGGAGACAGCTGACCAATCAGCCCCAGAAACTCCTGCCCATCCTTGCGCGTTAGGCTGCACAACGATCGATCACCATACCTGGAAACGAACAAGCCAATCGAGTATCGCACGGACTTATAGCCACCGGGACGTAGCTCGTTGCTGCGCCGTCGAAGGTATACCCTACTGGAGGCTCCGATGGCTGTCTTGGGCGTCTTTCGAACGGCTGAGAAGTCTCGCTGCTTAGCAACGCCAGAGGCTTCCAGAGTGCTCCGTAGGTGCGCGAGGGCAGTGGTTGTATCCTGCTCCCATGGACGTTGCTGAGCGGTCGCCTGTGCATCAGACAGCGCCTCTTCAGACACCTGACGCACCTGGGCAACCTGGGTCTCCCAGCGAGAGTTGACCTCGGCGGCCCTCACTCGAGCGGTGGCGGGGTCCCCGGTCTTTAGCGACTGCTTCAGGGCCTGTGACCCAAGGGCGACGGCCACGTCACGCGGGTAGTTTCGTCGATAGAGCCACGTGTGACCCTTGAGGTAGGCATATTTAATCTGTGCTGACATGGATCACTCCTTGGTTTGTGGGTTGTCTGTGCGGATCACGAGAGCGCACTCTGGCTCGCCGTATTGTCCCGCGAAAGGCCCGGTCAGCGAGTAGCCGCCAAGGCAGTCATCAAAGACGTAGTCGACCCTGAAGCGATGCTCTGGCCAGTCGTCGGTGGCGGCAAGGACAACGATGTCACCGGGTTTAAACTCAGTCATCACGGGCTCCTCGGATCCAGGACACAAGGACAACAAGGGTGACGAGAGTGGTAACGGCTGGGTGGCTGCGGGAGCCGATCCAGAGCATGGTTGTCAGGACTGACTTCGGGGGTGTGCGGGAGAGAAACCTCCCAAGATTGGCTGGCGTGGTCATAACGGAACTCCTTTGTTGTTTCCGATTTAGATACGGAAAAGAGCTCGGTTTTCTGGCGAGGGCGGATGTCACATGGGCTTGGATCGCGTCGCCGCCTTGATGCCCTGAGCCAAAACATTCGGCCTCGAGGGTGATAACTGCCCTGGCCAGTCCTATATAGCTCTGGATTATCAAAAAATGGATTGAAACTATGGGCAGCGCTAAACCGAAACAGTTGACTGAAATGACCTGTGGTCAGGCGCGAAGCTTCCTTCTGAAGTCCGAAAACTATTTCGACTTCGATCTGCCCAAGTATTACAATTTCGATGCCCTGCTCACAGCGATCGACTGGAAGCTCGACGGAAGGCACATCAACGGTATTTGGACGCAGAAACCGGGTGACCTTGAGGGCTTAAATCACGTTATTTTTGCACAACAAAGATGGTAAATACGCATGGCGACCACAACAGATTATTCATCCGGTAATCTATGTCGCGCTGGTCAATGCGATCACCGAGCCTGAAGGTTGGGATTTAGTCCGGTCGAAGTTCAGCGAGTTTGCCCAGGACCCCCGGATAGAGTGTGTTAGTCTTCCCGTTGAGTCAAACAATGAACAGAAGGATAAGGCCGCTCAGGTGTTCTCGTGGTGGCAGGCCATGGAGCAGCGGTCTATTGATTTAAGCCTCGACTACTCCTTTGTGCTGAACACAGACGTCGCCGACTGCTATGGCTCAATTTACACCCACTCGATCGCTTGGGCGCTACACGGCAAAGAGTTGGCAAAGAGCAAGGAAGGCCGCCACGACAAGATGCTGTTGGGCAATCAACTGGATTTCCTAATCAGAAGCTGCATGCACAATCAGACCAATGGGATTCCGCAGGGCTCAAATTCCATGAACCTTATCGCGGAAATTATCTTGGGCTACGCTGATACGCAGCTATCCAAGGCGATTTCTCAGGTCGGGGTTTCTGACTTCAAAATTCTGCGATACCGCGATGACTACCGGATATTCACCAACAGCTCGTCTGATGCCGAGACCATCGCCCGGTTGCTCACGGATGTTCTGCGAGACCTTGGCATGAAGTTAAGTGTCGATAAAACCTCGGCTTCCCGCGAGATCATCCAATCTTCGGTCAAGGAAGATAAATTGTTTTGGATTGGTAAGGAAAAGAAAAAGAAGAGCCTAGTGAAGCACATGTTGCTTATCCATGAGCTTGCCAAGGCCCACCCAAATTCCGGCAGTATCGCTGTTGCGCTATCCAAATTCCAAAAACGCATACACAAGCTAAAGGAAACCGACGAGTCCATTCACTCAATTGTGGCTGCGCTCACAGACGTTGCCCTTGAGAACCCTCGGATCTATCCACTTTATGCAGCAATCTTGAGCAAGCTTCTTTCTCTGACCACATTCGACGAGAGCGAGGAGCTGCTTGGTCGTATTCTGAAGAAGTTCGAAAGGGTGCCGTACTCGGGTCACCTGCATATTTGGCTTAATAGGTTTGTTGCTCCAATGGGATTGAGTGATGATTTCAACGAGCCACTGTGCTTGGCATTGCATGACCGAGAGCTTCAGATCTGGAATTCCGACTGGTTGCCCTCCGACTTCCAGCCGTTGCTTGCAGCGCACCAGTTTGTTGATCGGGACGCATTTGACAATTTGAAGTCAGTAATCAAGCCGAAGGAAGTTCAGCTATTCGGGTATCAGGGGTAGGGGGTGAGCGGCTCAGAGACGACCGGTGCCAGCCCAAAGCGGTCATAAACGAATAGCACGACGGGCGGAAAGCTGACTTTCGCTGCAATGGCGAAAACTGTCCGCAATCCGTTTTCCGGCCAGCAAAGGCTGCTATATTGTTGAAAGTCTTCAAGAGCGAAGAAAAACTTCAGTTTAGACCACGTCAACGAGCTTGCCGGGGTTCATCAGATTGCCGGAGTCAATGGAGCGCTTTATTGTTCCCATAAGATCGTAAGCCGCGCCATGCTCGTCGCGCATGTACTTTTTCTTGCCTGTACCTACTCCGTGCTCACCTGTAACGGTGCCACCGTAAGATAACGCGACGCGGTTGACAGCAGAGGCGAGTGCTTTGGCTTTTGTGAGGTCTTCTTCATCATTCGGATCAAATAAGATCAGCAGATGAAAGTTGCCGTCCCCAACATGCCCTACGATGGGAGCGATCATTCCGGCTTCCTCGATCAGATCTTTCGTTTGAGCAATGCAGTCCGCCAATGCCGAAATAGGCACGCAACAGTCCGTCACAACACCTTCGCAGCCTTTCCGAAGCGACTTTCCTGCATAATAAGCCTCATGCCTCGCTGCCCAAAGTTCATTGCGTTCTTCTAGTTTCGTGGCCCACCTAAAGTCAGAAACTCCGAATTCCTCACCGACACCCTTAAAAAGCTCGCCCTGTTCCTGGACGCCGTTCTCAGAACCATGAAACTCAAGAAACAAATGGGGTTTTTCAGGCAAGTTCATGTCGGGGTGAAAGTTATTCATACCCTTCATCTGAACATCATCCAGCAGCTCAATGCGTGCCATTGGTATGCCCATTTGGATGGCCATGATCACGGTATTCACAGCCGCATCAACCGTGTCGAAGGCGCATGTGGCCGACAGAATCCTCTCTGGCTGGCCATGTAATTTCACCGTAAGTTTGGTGATAATCCCCAACGTTCCCTCAGAGCCCACAAATAGATGTGTGAGGTCATATCCTGACGATGATTTACGCGCGCGGGACCCGGTTTCAATGATTGTGCCATCCGGTAAAACCACTTCCAAGGCCAGTACGTTTTCCCGCATCGTTCCATAGCGGACGGTATTCGTACCAGATGCGCGCGTTGCTGCCATGCCGCCCAAAGTGGCATCTGCACCAGGATCGACGGTAAACATGAGCCCTGTTGCGCGCAGCTCTTCATTCAAGCGCATTCTGGACACGCCAGGTTCAACGATTGCATCGAGATCGCTTTCATTGACGGCCAAGATCTTGTGCATCTTGCTGGTATCTATGCTGATACCGCCGTTTGTCGGAATTACATGGCCCTCAAGCGATGTACCAATGCCAAACGGGATCATTGGGATCTCGTATTTCGAGCAGATTTTCACAACCTCAGATACCTCTTCGGTATTCTCAGGGAAAACTACGGCATCTGGAAGCGCAGGCTTGGTATGAGCTTCATCTCGGCCATGCATTTCGCGGATGGTATCGCCCTGTGAAAAACGATTACCCAAGAGGTCTTTCAGCTCTGCCAGAGCCTCTGCAAGCTTTGCATGTGTCATAGGAAGGCCTTGTTTTGAGGTTGTTTAGAGTTTTGGAGGAGGCGTAGCAGATGGCGCACCCAAGGTGGCAGCAACGGCTGTCCCTCCATAAGATTCAATCATTGCTTCTTGGTCTGCAAATGCCATTGCATTTGCTTCTTCTGGATCGCAGATCTTACTAAGCTCGGATTTTAGGTCGGCTAAAATGTGGGCGAACTCAGGATCACTGCCCAAGTTCACCAGTTCCTCAGGGTCATTTTCAAGGTTGAAAAGCTCTGGTTCAAAGCCGACGTATTCAATCAGCTTCCAAGCACCTTTACGCAACATGAAAGAGGCACTTACGGACCCGATCGCATGATATTCGCTGATCACCGCTCGGTCACGATCATCTGGTTTCTGAGCGAGCTCATACAAAGATGCCCCCGGACGTTCACCTGCCAAATTGGCGTCAAAATGATCGAGAATGGTCTCTGAAACGTCAAGCAACGTCGCAGTGGTTCTAACTTGCTTAGGCTCAGTCAGATCCAAACGAGGCGCTGGCGCAACGATCATCGGAATCTTTGCCGACTCCTCATACATATTCATTTTGCCCCATAAACCGCGTGTGCCGAGGTTTTCACCATGGTCGCTGGAGTAGATGATGGTCGTGTCATCATATAGGCCGTTCTCTTTGAGAGATTGCACGATTTGACCAACGTTGTGGTCCATCCAACTGGTCAATCCAAGGTAAGCAGCAATCGCTGTTTTGCGTTCTTCTTCGCTTGTCCAGCCTTCCTCGCCGATCATCGAAGCCGCTTGCTTCATGATCCATGGGTGCTGTTTGTAACCGTCACGTGGATGCAGTTTGTCTTCTGGGAGATTGTCGAGCGAATAGAGATCAAAGAACTCCTGCGGTGCAACCAGCGGGTGGTGCGGTGCCACAAGGCCAACATAGAGGCACCAGGGTTCCTCATCGTTTGCAGACGATTTCAGCCAATCGCATGTGCGTTCCGTGACCGCGCGATCATACTTTGTGTAGGAGCTTTCGCCGGGGCCAATGTAGTCGCCCATCATTCGGACACCTTCGTGGAAAACGCGGTCTTCTTCTTTGCGGATTGAACCCCAGACCATCCCAACTCCATCGACGACATGCATCGGGATATGCTGAACATCAAAACCTGCGTCGTCATCATCTTTGCGGTAATGCAGCTTCCCTATCGACTCAACGCGCACGCCTTTTTCTTGCAGTGCGTGTCCCCAGCCTCTCGGATTACCCACATATGGCATTGCGTTGTCCCAGTTGCGAATGTCATGCACATGTCGACCTGTTGCGAAGGCCGCGCGTGCCGGGACGCAAATCGGCGAGGGAGTATACGCATTTGTGAAACGCGTTCCACGCTCTGCAAGAGAATCAAGATTTGGCGTTTGTACGACCGGATGACCTTCGCAAGACATCGCTTTGGCCTGATGTTGATCCGATAAGATCACAAGAAGATTGGGCGGGCGTTTCACAGGATGAAGCTCCTTGAAGAACTATGGTGTTGCGAGAATTTAGACATTTGAAAAATCGGTTGTTTCAGCCGCTTCAGAAAGCGCTTTGATTGCTTCGTGGATCATTTCGCGTTGGTCGTCATTTAAAGATGCAAGCAAATATTGATGCCGCGCATCCAATTCGGGGCCCAAACGATCGTGGGCTTCGACGCCTTTGGTTGTCAGCACGATTAAATGCTGCCGTTTATCGTCCTCATAAGGCAGGATTTCAACGAAACCTTCCCTTTCCAGAACACTTAGCGTCTTGCTGAACTGGCTCTTATCTATGCCAGCAGCTTTTCTGACAGTTGTGGTCGTGTTCGCTATGTCCCAAGCAACCAGTCGGATAATGCGCCATTGCGCGATGTTCAAATTGCCATGCCGGGCGATAATCGCTTTGGCTTGCGCATTCAGCGCAGAGTGCAGTTGAGCAATTTGAAATGATAATGGCAGATCCAAATCGATCGCACTATCGCGTGTAAACTTAGACATTTGAGACCTCTTCTTGCCGTTCTAGTTTGCGCACTTTAGTGGACTTGTCAACCTTTTCGTTGACTTTTCCACCAAATACTGCGAATTGATGATCAACAGAGGAGGAAACCATGAAACGATTCTTGAAAATTTGCTGGGCCGCGGCTCTTGCACTTTCCATTCCTGCAACTGCAATGGCGGCCGACTGGACGCCACCAGGCCCGATTAAGATGATGGTCGGTTTTGCGGCAGGTGGCGGTGCAGACACGCAGGCGCGACTGATTGCCGAAGCCATCGAAGAAAAAACAGGATGGACCATTCTACCTGAGCAAGTGACCGGGAACAGCGGTCTGAACCTGCTAACTGCGCTCAAAAAAGAGCCAGGTGATGGCACGGCTTTTGGCATGGGTATCTCCGAAACTCTGTCATATAATCTTCTGGCAGCACCAGGATCTGGGCTGACTGCCGACGACTTTACGCCAATTGCCACAACTGCGGCTTTTCAAATGGGTCTTGTCGCCATGGCGGGCGGAGATTTTGATAGTTGGGACAAAGTCAAAGCGGCAAATGATGCAGGTAAGTCGATCCGGATCGGCGTCGCGACAACGCGTCAGGGTGATCTGGCATATGTCTTCGGCAAGAACGCTGGCATTGATTTCAACATCGTATCGGTCAAAGGCGGTAAAGCCATCATGAATGGCATGCGCGCAGGTGACATCGACATCGGGTGGGTGGCAGGCGCACAGGCGAAATTCGTCGCACAGGGTGAAATGGTCAATATCGCAACCGCGATTCAAACGCCGCTGCGCGAAAGCCCAGATGCCCCATCCATCACTGATCTTGGCAGCCCATACTATATGGATGGCTACTTTATGTTTATTGCTCCAGGCGACATGGACCCAGCTGCGCGGGATAAGATTTCAGGTGCCATTTCTGACGTTTTGAATGACCCTGAGACAGATGCGGCGAAGCTTGTGAGCAAAGCCTTCGGTGGCGCCACAATCTATACCGGCGATGATCTGGATGCTTTGGTGTCTCAAGCAGTTGCGGACTCAGCAGAACTTTTAAAAGCTGCGGCTGAATAAGCTACCTAGTTGCAGGGAGGCTCAGTCATGCATCGCAAACTAAAGCCGGATGTTATTCTCGGTCTCCTAGCCATTCTGTTCGGTGTGGTCGCCATTCTCTGGTGGGTACCCGCTGATACAGGCTCAGGATTTGTCGTCAAATCGCGCGGTAAGTTCAGCATTGGTGACGCCTTTGCACCAACGATTGGTTTCCTTCTTCTCATAACCTCTGGCCTGCTTTTGATCATCGAAAGCTGGTCAAAGAAACAAGAAGCGTCAATCGAACGCAGCCACATTGCCTTTGGCCTGATCGCCTTTTTGACCTTCTTATGCTCTCTGTTGGCAATGAGGTGGGTTGGGCCATTGGCAGTGGCCTTGTTTGCCGAAAGCGGACAGGGATATCGCGAACTGCGCGATACCTTGCCTTGGAAATACCTAGGATATTTGGCTGGTGGTAGCTTACTCGTTGGCACCTTTATCAGCCTTTCGACACGCAAAATGCGCCTTCGACACTTCCTTATTGGGCTGGGTGTCGCTGCTGCCATGATCCTCGTTTACGATCTTCCATTTGAAGATCTGCTACTCCCCCCGAATGGTGACGTATGACCGAAGTTTTAAATTACATTTGGCTGGGGGTCCTTTCTGTCTTTAATGGCCCGGTCATGTTCGAAATCGCGGGCCTCGGGATTCCGACGGCCTTGGCGATGCTATTTTTCGGGCTTTTGACTGGGATCGCAGTTGGCGCGACGCCGGGCCTTGCTGGGCCAATGGCCATGGCTGTGTCACTGCCGATCCTTATTTCCGTTTTTGGGGTTTCGGCAGATGCGCTTTTACCAGTCTTTGCGTTTCTTATCGGAATTATGAAGGGCGCAACAGTTGGTGGGGCGGTTCCAGCCATCTTGTTTAATACGCCCGGAACCCCCGACGCATTTATGACGACCTTAGATGGGCACCCGATGACAAAGCGGGGCACACCGAAAAGAGCTCTGAAGATCGCTCATTTCTCGTCTGTTTCGGGTGACACCATCTCTGACATTGTGCTTTTTGTATGCGCGCCTTTTCTTGCGGTCATGGTCGAGTCCGTTCTGGATCTCCCAGAAAAAACGGCGCTGATCATATTATCGCTTTCGTTTATCGCAGCGGTGATCGGTGGATCAGTCGCGAAGGGGCTTATTTCAGTTAGCCTTGGCCTGATTGCCGCTTTTGTGGCGACCGGAAATACGTTTCATCCGCGTTTGACTATTGGCCTTGATGCATTGTCTGAAGGCTTCCCACTGATCGCTGCGGTCTTAGGTGTTCTGATCCTGGGTGAAGTCTTCAAAGCGATATTCGATATGTGGATCAATCACGCCGAGAAAACCAAGAGTGAGGCATCACTTGAGAGTGAAGAAGATGGTTTGCGTCCCGGAGATATCCGCCGGATTTTGCCCTTTATTGGCAGATCATCTCTGATCGGCTGCGTTGTCGGAGCGTTGCCGGGCGTCGGATCGACGCTCGCTGCGACACTTGGGTATTCCATCGGTAAGAAGGTTCACGACAGCGGAAACTCTCCTTCTGGAAAAACCTTCGGTGACGGTATTCCTGAAGGTATTGCTGCCACTGAGGCGGCAAACTCTGCCGTATCGGGAGCCAACCTAATCCCGGTGCTTTCCCTCGGCATCCCCGGAAACGCGGCTGCGGTATTCTTGATCCTAGCAGCCGATAGCATAGGTGGCTTTAATCCGGGGCCTTCGGTGTTCAATTTCACCTCACCAGAAATCAACCCAGAACTTGTTGTTGCCTTTGGGATATTCACTTTAATGGCGGTTGGGAACCTATTGAACTGGACTGTCGGCGGGTATGTCATGAGATCGATGGGTGTTATGGCGCGAATACCGAACCAAATACTTTTGCCTGTTGTCCTACTGGTCACGATTACTGCGATATACGTTCAAGAGACCAGTCTGGCCGCCCTTTGGATTGCAATCTTGTTTGGGTTCCTCGGGTTTTTCCTTCGGATCATGCAGGTATCCATTCTACCTTTTGTGATCGCGTTCATTTTGGCGGGGCCACTTGAGAATACCGCTCGTCAGGCCTTTAGCGCTTCGGGAGGCGACCCGTACTTTCTGTTCAAAAGCCCTGTTGCGGTTGCACTGTTAGTCGCAACTGTTTGCGTCTTGGTTCTGTTGACAAGAAAGAAGCAAACCTAACGTTCAAACACCTCGGCAGGCGTACCCAAGATGTGACGCCTTACAGACTAGCACTGGAAAAGCGCTCTTTACTGCATCGATCACTAAAAGCTTAAAGCAGACGTTCCAAATCTATTGGTCGATCGTCGGCTTTGGGCCGACTCAGCTGATCCGAAGACTATTTTCGAGCCAGCATCGGCTCAAGGTGGGCTACCTGCCTTCGCCATAGAGGCCACATTCGAAACCTCTTTTTCTTCACCCCGCCATTTGCTGGGTGCAACACCTTTTTCACGCAGGAACTCGCGGTTGAAGTTGGATTTGGTGTTGAAACCGCTTTCCAGCATCGCTTCGGTTACGCTTGTCCCGTTCTCAATCAATGCGCAGGCATGCCGGATACGCCAGGAGTTGATGTACCGCGAGACATTGGCTCCGGTGGCTCGGTTGACTGCAGAAGACAGCCGTTTTTCTGGCAGACGTAACCGACGTGCGAGGCGCACCAAAGTCAAGTTGGGATCGAGATGCATTGGCTCGCGCCTCAGGAACGCTTCCAGGTTCGCAACAATCTCGACATCTTCCAGGCTGGTTTGAGGGGGAGGAGAGGCTATGTCCCGAGCATCGTCGCCTTCGGGACCAGAAGCTGACGGGCTGCCGCTGAGCAATCCAATAAAGAGCAGCACCAGTGATGAGGACACGGTGATCAGCCAGCCGGTCCATTCCGCATTGCCTGTAGCGAAGGCCACGGCAATCAACACGTCGCTGATCGCTGATGCAATCAGGGCCCAACCGAGAGCCTTCCAGATCACCGCTGGAACGGGCCCTGCATCCAAACGCGCCAGCGGCATGTCTGATGCACCGCGCAGTTGGAGGAGTATCGCGCCTCCATACCCCGCAAAGACGATGGGTATGACGAAGTCTGTAGTCTCAGGCGCAAAGAGGCGACAGAACGCAGCGAACAGCGGAGCAATCCCATGGACGGCCATTGCCCGCACTGAAAGGCGGCTGACCAGCGCGTCCTGAAACGTGACCCACGCCAGCGGTGGGATGATGGCCGCAGTGACAGGCAGGATGGGGCGTAACGCTTCAACGCCGTAGCCCATCACCAGCGTGACAAGCATAGATTGCAACGCACATGCGGTGAGAAAAGCCACCAGAAGTGGCTTGCCGCCGGACAGAAAAGTGCGCAGGGCAGTATAGCCGAGGATGAGGGCGATAAAGGCGGGAATCGGAAGCATAGGCATGGCGCTACTATTGTACGAAATCCGGATCGTGACGACCTGAATCCCGAAAACAGGACGCGGGCACGTGCTCCTTTGCTGCATCGATCGGGCAGCGTTCACAAACGGAGATTCCCATGCAACGTCTTGCTCTTCTTTCCATTCTCGTACTGTCTCATGCTGTTCCCGCAGCGGCGGATTTGCTTCCCGGTTATGATCGGATTGATTTATCGGCGGATCATCGGGCACGGCCTATTGCCGCCTCGATCTGGTATCCGGCGGCGAACCCGACATACCGTGCGCCTGTCGGGGACGGGCCGATCTTTGATCCGACTTTTGCGTTCATTGGACCGGCCGTTGCCGATGGAGAGCACCCGCTCGTGCTTCTGTCGCATGGTTCAGGCGGCAATGCGGATAGTCTCGGCTGGCTGACCAGCGGACTTGTTGCCGAGGGGGCAATTGTGCTCGCGGTTAATCACCCCGGATCAACCAGCGGAGATAGCTCCCCGCGGCGCTCGGTTGATCTTGAAGCCCGGGCCAATGATCTGTCGGCAGCACTGGACATGGTGCTTGCGGACCCTGCCTTTGTGCCTTTCATTGACGAAGATCGCATCGGCGTTGTCGGGTTTTCGCTAGGCGGCGCGACGGCGCTTGGCATGGCCGGTCTGCGCTTTGACGGTGAGGTTCAGGATTTCAACTGTTCCGCAGGGCCGGACGCAGCGGATTGCGTGTTTTTCCGGCTTGGTGGCGTTCGCTTTGCGGATTACCCCGGTTATGAGGCCGATGCGCTGGATGCACGTATCACTGAGGCCGTGATCGTGGATCCGGGTTTCGGAGGGTCCGCTGATCCAGATAGTCTTGAGGATGTTCTTGAGGGAATAACACTCATCAATCTGGGTGGTGCTGACCGTCTTGGCGCGGCAGATGTCGGTCCGGCTGGCAATGATCTAGCAAACCGTCTGCCGGATGCGCGCTATATCGAGATTGCACCCGCCAACCACTTCACCTTTCTGGGCACTTGCAAGCCCGGTGCGGCAGATTTGCTGGAAGAGGAGAGAGACGACCCAATTTGCACTGATCCTGAAGGTACGGATCGCGCCGCCGTGCACGACCAACTGATCGAAGCCATCGCTGCTGGCCTAAGCCTCTAGGGTTCTATGTTTGCCAAGCAATTGAGCCCAATGCGACCTCTGGATCGAATATCCGGGGGTCGCAAAACTATCCCGGTCTCAACTGTTTGTGGGCAGAATGAGCGAACAATCTGAAACAAGCCATCGTGAGTTCAAAATGAGCTGAATCTTGCATCAGAGGCGAACGGCGGCTCTGACGGGCCGCGCCGCAGCATCAGTTGCGCTAGACGAGTGGCAGGTTTGGGCCGTTCGCTCGACTTTGCAAAGTCAGCTTTCTGCGCATAGCTGACAGTTCTGCATGTCGTTGCGGTTGACGTCCTCCAAGACAACTGCCAACCGCCCCGGCCCCCCTCGTTTTGCCCCAGCTTTCGCCCCAGTTTCGGTGGTGGCCGGGGTTTTTCGATGGTTGTCAACGCTCGGCAAGGATTCCTACCACCCCAGCCATTCATCACTGACATTGCAGAATAAGACGCCATGGGCCACAACGGGCCCCGGAATGCCCCGGTTTATGCCCCAGTACGGGTGTCAGGGGTGGAGCGGTTAGCCGGTCCCAGGCTTTCAAGGATAATCTGACGGGTGCTAAGCCATTCCTTAATGACAGTCCCTTTTGTTCGACAATTTCGGTATGCAAGTCCTCAATGCCGTGCTTGTCTCTCAGCTTTTCAAGACCAGCAATGTGTTTTGGGTATTCTAGGTTCCAAAGTGCAATAACATTGTCTGCTGAGAAACCTTGGACATGCATTCATACGGACGACATCATGGGCATCCTTGATTTGGCACAAGTAAAAGTCATCGTTCGCGAAACAAACCTCGCAGACGTGATGCCACAGGGTGGATAGGTCGCCGTAGCGTTCTGGACCTATCGCGGTTTGATGCCGCTCCTTTGATAGCATTTACTGCACCAAGGGAGACTGACTATGGGACTGAAACGGACGGACGAGTTGCGCCAAGATGCGTTGCGTATTGCACTGACCGGCAGTCTTACACCCAAGCAGGTGGCTGACGACCTGCGTGTCGATAGTCGACTCTGAACAAATGGATCACCGCGCACCGAGATACAGACGTGGTTTCCAAAGAGGAGTTGAGCCTGGCTCAAGAGAATGCTCGACTTCGACGGGAGAACCGGCTCCTCAAGGAGGAGAGGGCGATCTTAAAAAAGGCCACCTATTACCCATCAGGCGATTAAGCAGTAATCTGCAAAGAGGGCAGTTCTTTGCGGGCCTAAAGCCATGAGATTTAGGTTAATAGAGGAACACAGGGCCCATTTCCCGGCCAATCGGTTGTGCGATGTTGTCGGCGTCAGCACGCGCGGTCTTCGTGCTTTCTGTAGTCGCCCCGCCAGTCGCAGACAACGGTCTGATCTGGTCACGCTTGCCCAAATCAGCTCAAATCGCCGCATGATGAATATAGGAGCTTCAACGCTGCCGTCGAAACGTTCTTTAAAACCATCAAAGTTGAACTGATCTGGAAACACCCTTGGGATACGCGGCGAAAGGCTGAAATGGCGATCTCCCACTCTCATTGATACTGCGTATCAACTGCCGTGCGGTGGAATACATAAACGGCTTCTAAACTCCGCGTCGCCGTCACTCAGCACTCGGATGGAAAAGCCCCCTCGCATTCGAACGGAAAGTGGCCTAAACGAGCACTTGGGGCGGCACGAAAACGGGACAGGTCCAAGGCGTATTGGTCCCGACCAAGGCAAGCTCGCCCGGAATGCGCGCGGAGGTACTGGATGCATTCAAAAACACATGGTTTGTCGTTTGAGCTGGATGAACCGCTGGCGCGGTGCCGCCCCTAGGTGGAATGCAACAGGAGAAACATCCATTTCAGCGATGCCCAAATTGGGCTGCACTTAGCGCCAAACGTCTTCTGGGCCGATCGAAGCAGTTTCTGTTTTGCCCGCAAGCCCCATCGTCGTCTTCATCTCTTTTTGCAAAATGTCGAGCAGCTTTGCGATACCGGGCTGCCCCATCGCCCCAAGCGCATAAACCATCGCCCGGCCAAGCAACACGCCCGATGCGCCCAATGCGCGTGCGCGGAAGATATCCATGCCGGTTCGCACACCAGAATCCAGCATCAGCTCCATCTGGTCCCCGACGGCATCCGCGATCTCAGGAAGCATGCTGATCGAGCTTGCGGCCCCGTCCAGTTGTCGCCCGCCATGGTTGGACACCACAATTGTTTCAATCCCCATCTGTGCCGCGATCCTTGCGTCATCCACGTCCATGATCCCCTTGAGGATGATCGGACCGCCCCATTCCTTGCGGATCCACGCGATGTCATCCCAGTCCAGCGCCGGATCGACCATTTCAGCAGCCCAAACCAACAGGCTGCTTAGATCATCAACACCCTTGGCGTGGCCGATGACGTTTCCAAAGGTCTTGTAGGGCGTGCGCACCATGTCCAATGCCCAGGCGGGCTTGGTTGCAATGTTGATGAGGTTTTTCAAATTTGGCCGGATCGAAAGCTGGTTTTTGACGTCTCTGTGCCGCTGACCGAGCATTGACAGGTCCATCGTCACGACCAGCTGCGAACATCCTGCCGCTTTGGCGCGGTGGATCAGGTTACGGATGTAGTCGCGATCTTTGACCACGTAGAGTTGAAACCAAAAGGGAGCGCCGGTCGCTTCGGCCACCTGTTCGATTGAACATATCGACATCGTAGACAGGATGAATGGAACGCCAAAATCCCGGGCAGCTTTGGCGACCTTTATCTCTCCGCCCGCATTCTGGATGCCCAGCATGCCTACCGGTGCAAACGCCACCGGTAGGCTTGCGGCCTTGCCTGCCAAAGTCGCGGACGTGTCAACATTAGAGATGTCGACACCAACACGTTGCCGGATCTTGATCTGCTTAAAGTCGTCTTCGTTCCGGTGAAATGTAGTCTCTGTGTAAGAGCCGCTTTCCGCATAGTCATAAAACATCTTTGGGACGCGGCGCTTATACAATTGGCGAAGGTCCTCAACGCAGGTGATTGGTGGCATTCTGTTTCTCCTTACGCCATACCGACTTGCGTCTGATTTGGGCGCATGTCATCGGGCCGAGACATCAAGATTTCGGTCAGGTCGGCTTTCAACGTGGCATAAGCAGGGTCGTCGAAAACGTTCGTTAACTCGTTGGGATCGGTTGCCAGATCATACATTTCACCCGCGCCTGATTTCAGATCCATTGTCAGCTTGGCCGTTTTGCTGCGCACCGTGCGCAGAGACAATCCAACACCAACGCGTCCGGGCAATAGCTCCCATTCACTCAGTGCGCCTTCGCGCGTTCCGTTGCCCGAAATAACATCGCGCATCGAAGTGCCGTGAATGTCCATCAAACTATCGGCCCCGGCCCAATCCATGAAGGTCGCCCCCAGATCGAGGGTGGAAAGCGGCTCGTGGCTGACTTTGCCGACGGGAACATCGGGGCCCTTGACGATGGCACGTACGTTCAAAAGGCCTTCAAAGGGCATGGGTCCTTTAAGAACCAAACCATGATCGCCCAACCAGTCTCCGTGGTCGGCGGTGTAGACAATATAGGTATTATCGTCGAGACCCTGCGCTTCCAGTTCCGTGATGATGCGCCCGACAGAGTGGTCAATCAGCGCGAGCTGGCCGTACGTGTTGGCGATGATTTCACGCAAGTGGTCGTCCGACACTTCTGGCAGGCGGGAATAGTTGGTTCGGACTTCAGCACCCTGACCTTCGATCTTGGTCTCGACGGCTGCTTGGTGCCACCAAGGTCGGCCCTCAAAGTCACGTGTTCTATGTTCGGGCAAATCGACGTCTTCGGGTTTGTGCAATGAGGCCCATGGTTCGGGGCAGTCAAATGGATGATGCGGATCTGGGAATGACACCCACAAACAGAAAGGCTTGTCATGATCTTGCTTTATAAATTCGATGGCGCGATCCGCAATCCACGTGGAATTGTGCCACGCGACAGGCAGTTTCGATGACCAGACCTGAGCAGCGCCTTTGTGGTCGCGATGGCTTTCCCACAGCAGCTTGTTCTTCTGCTCACCGCGGCCGTCGCCATAGTACCATTCCTCATAGGCCAATCCCTTTGGCGGCTTTTCGGGTAGCCACCAATTGTGCCCAATGTGCACAAGTTCGGCATGGTCAAAGCCCATATACGGCCCACGCCAACCGAAGGGTGCGTTTTCAGAACCCGGGATGCTCTCGTATTTTTCGGAATCACCGTAAACATGATAGGTCGCAAAATGAGCCTTGCCGATTTTACCCGTGTGATAGCCGGCGGCGGACAAAGAGCCAGCAAACCCTTTCTCACCAATCTCTGCATCAAGGTCGATCCCGTTATCATGTACCCCATGGGTGCGAGGAAGAAGACCCGTCAGAATGGAAGCGCGTGCGGGCTGACAGACAACGCAGGGGGTGACCACGGTTTCAAGACTGGTGCCTTCGCTGGCGAGCATATCCAAATGGGGCGTGTACACATTGCGCCCACGAAACCCGTAGCAATCTCCGCGCTGTTGATCGGAGGTAATAAATAGAATGTTGGGTTTGGATTTTGTTTCAGTCATTTGGGTCTCCACCGTTGGGCGCTACACAGCGGCCTTTGTTATTGTTTTTTGTTTGATCCGCCGCGCAACCAGCCCGCGCCAAGGACAATCGCGGCAGCCAGAACGAGTAACGTCGGGGCAATAAAGCCATGAAAGAGGAACCAAGGATCGCTGCCGGTCGCTTCAAAGGCGTTGCGGATCGTGGATTCCAACGGTCGCGCTAGGATATAGGCGATCACGAAGGGTAGGACGGGGATCCCACTGGAACGCATCAGATATCCAATGGCCCCGAAAACCAGCAGCACACAAACGTCGTTCATATTGCTGCCCTGCACATAGATAGATGTGATGGTCAGGAGCAGAACAATAGGCAGCAGGACCTGCTTTGGAATACGGATCAAGCCGCTCAACATCCGCATAAACCAAGCCCCTGTGGTCCAGTTCAACAGATTTGCGACAACCATCAGTGTAAACAAAGCAAAGGCGATCACGAGTTCAGGGTTCACACTGTCTTGGGTGAACCGAAAGACGGATGGCCCTGGATTGAACCCGCCGATGGTGTCTGCGGCCAGAATGATAAAGACGGCGGCGACGTTGCCCGGAATGCCAAGGCTCAGGGCCGGAATAAGATTGGCACCGGAGACCGCAGAATTGGCGGCCTCAGTCGCGGCGATGCCCTCTGGGGCTCCTTCACCAAACGCAGGTGTCCCTTTGTATATTTTACGCCCCGTCGTATAGCCAAGCGCGGCGGCAAGCGTGGTGCCAATACCCGGCAGCGCGCCAACAATTGTTCCGATCGTCATCGAAATGCCAATGAAGGGCAAAAGTTTGCGCCGCTCTGCCATGGAAAGGGTGCTATCACCGGGATCTTGGGCCGCGAGTTCTGCACGTTTTTCACGCGCCGAACGCCACATGTCTTCAAGACTGACAAAGATCTCGCCGACAACCAAAACGCCGATCACAACCGCAATTGTTGACAAGCCAGAGGCGAGGACATCGCTGCCCATAGACAGGCGCGGGTAGTTGTCAGAACCCGTGGCAATTGACGCGACCAAAAGACCAAAGCAGGCGGCCAAAAGACCCTTATATGTATCGTTTCCAACAACAACGGCGACAAAGGATAAGGACAAAATCATGAGCGCGGCTTTTTCCGGCAAACCCAAATAAACTTCGATGGTGATGGCGAGAAATGGGGCGCAGACAAACAACACGATGTCCGAGAAAGTATCCCCGCTGACAGAGGCGAAATGCGCCACCCGCAGCGCCTTGCCGCCTTGGGCGTTTTTGGCCATTGGATATCCATCGAGTGTGGTCATGAACGCATCAGGCGTGCCCGGTGTATTGAACAGGATTGCGGGCACGGCCCCACCAACTGTTGCGCCTTTCATGACACCCACCAGAAACCCTAGAACTGGTAACAGAGCGTCGGGCGAAAATCCGAAAATCGAGATGAGAATAGGCAGCGCCAACGCCATCGCAAACGGGCCGGACAGGCCGGGCGTCGCACCGATCAGAACACCGATAAAGAAGCCAAGCGCCACAAGTATGATCGGCCAAGACAGGACAATTGGCCCCAGAACAATCGCTGGATTGCCAAAGAAGGCTTCGATCACCCCTGCGAAAATATACTCAAAGACCCCCATTAGAAGTCACCGTTCGGTGGCAGGTACAGGTTGTCGAAGGGCACAGCATAGAGCAGGGCAATAAAAATTGTCGCCACGAGCGCGATGCCTAGATCTCGCCTTTCAACGCGATGGCGCGCGATAGCGATAAAGCCAAAGATCATCAGTGCGCCCCCCAGGACAAAGCCGGTAAAATTCCATGGCACCGTATCAATCAGCGACCGATAAGACGTGTCGCCGGAGAACCATAGGCTGACCAAGGCAGGTCCTGCGTGCCACATGACGGCAATGCTGACGATAAAGACCGCCAAGACCATCGCCATAAATTCCAATGACATGGCGCGCGCGCCACCAGTGGCACGACCATGCAATGCACGTAAGCCAATCACGGTGCTTGATCCCAAAATCACAACGGCGGCAAAAGTTGGCAGCATCGCATCGCCGATCCGCACGGAGCGGCGCCAGACGTCGATTACTCCTGTGTCGATGTCGGTGGGAATCCACACGAAGAGAGTAAGGAGGGCGAGAACAATTCCAACAAGACTGATAAAAAAATCATAGCGTTTTTTTGACTGGTTCATGACCTCGCCGCCCTATTGTTTGAATTAGTTTGCTGTGGCTTCCAACAATGCTTCTGCATCGCTGAGCTCACCGCTCACATAGTCATATGCGTCAGAACCCGTCCGGACCTTTAGCGCAAATACCCGCGTGATAAACTCATTGGACTTGGTGCCTTCTTGCTGAACGACCCGAGCAATCGCCTCGCTGAGGGCCGTTTGTGCATCCTCGGGTAATCCCGCCGGTGCGACAGCGACAAACGTCGCCCCAAAAAAGTAATCCACGCCAATGTCTGCCAAAGTCTGGGCCTCAGGAGACGCTTTGAGCGGTTGATCTTCGCCGTTTGCCAAGTTGACAAGATCACCTGAAGTGACGCCAGCCGCCTGTGGACCTGCCACCCAGCCAATGTCGACATCATCCGCGTTGATTGCGTTCAACACATCCCGCCCGCCAGTATAGCTAGAAACAATGTTAAACTCGACATCATTGGTTAAGCCGATGAAATAGGCACCATCAGCAAGACGGGGTGTCATCGTCCCAAAAGAGATTTCTTCGCCAGAATTGACGGCAGAGATGACGTCGGACATCGACGTCCAGCCTCGATCCGATTTGGCCACGATCCCCATCTGTGTACCGGCGAGCGTTGAAAGATAAGTGAAATCGTCCAATTCATACCCGGCATCACGCGCCGCGAGCATGCCATAGGCAAATGTGTCCGTAATTCCGATCCCGATGGTCAACCCGTCGGCAGGCGATGCACTGAGCTGACGAGCCATCACAGCGCCACCCGCACCGGTGACATTTTCTGGCAGGACGCTCCAGCCAAATTCCGTATTGAGATCCTCGGCGATCAGGCGTGCCATGGTATCTGCTCCGCCACCTGCTCGGAAACCGATGAGCACCTTGACAGGTCCCTCCGGTGCCCAGTCGGCATAAGCTGATGACACGGTTAGAATGGCCGCAGCGGCGGCAGATAAAAGCGTTTTCATAGTTCCTCCCTTTCGCTCAACGACGTTGAACAAACCCGACGTTATTAAATAGTAGATAGACCTGGAAATATTACTTTACTATATTAGATATTCCCTTTTGGTTATAGGAGAAGTCACTTGCGTCCGCGCCAACTCTACCAGTTTTTATCAATCTGCCGCGAAGGGTCGATGTCTGGCGCAGCGCTGGAGTTGGGCATTGCACAACCCGCGCTCAGCAAGCAGATCCAGCAACTTGAACACGAACTTCAGGTGTCGTTATTTGAGCGACACTCTCGGGGTGTCACCCTTACCACAGCCGGCAAGAAACTGCGCGTCGAAGCGGCAGAAGTTATTCGTCGTATCGAGGCCATAAAAACAGCTATTCAATACGGGGATGATGACGTTTCAGGAAGTGTAGAACTCGCAGTGGTTGCGTCGCTCGCACCGGCGCTCGCCGTGGACCTCTATCCACGCATAGAGAAAGAATATCCCAAGGTTGCGTTGCATATCGGCGACCATTCTTCCGAGTCGGCAGGGGTTGCTTTGATGCGCGAGGCGGCCGATCTGGCTGTCATCCCCAATGCCGCCACGGACCTGCCCGAAGTCCAATCTGTGCCGTTGTTTGAGGAGTCATTCCACTTTGTTAGCCGCGCGAATCAAGGCGAAAGCTCCAAGCCCATTTCTTTCTCGGAGGCCGCAGCGCAACCGCTTGTCCTGCCATTTCACAGCCACGATTTGCGACGCCGGTTGGAAGATACGGCACGTGGCATCGGCACCACTTTGAATGTCAAATATCAAACCGGCAGTATCAACGTCATTGGGGCTCTGGTCGAAAAGGGACTTGCGTGTAGCATCGTGCCGACAACATATTGGCTTGATCGGATCGCCGCGCGGCATTTATGGGCCCGGCCTGTCATCGAGCCGTCGGTTTCCCGCGTGCATTCGTTGTGCTGGTTGCCTGATCGGGTCATGTCTGAGGCCGTGCAGGCTGTGCGCGAGACAATGATCGTCGAAGTGCAAGCCCTGGTTTCAGCTGGAAAACTCTCGGGGTCACTCTCACGGACTTGAAACCACTTATCGAAGCGCACTTAGTAACTTTGTGAAATTTTGAGAAGGCGGTTCTCAAGCGTCAGATCGGCGGCGTTTGCCTGCTTTGAGTAACTCTTTCAACCAATTGTAATACAGGCTCTCCGCGATGCCTTCCCGACGGCACAGCGCTGATATGCTTTCTTCACCGCGCATCCCAGCCAGCACAATGCGGATCTTCTCCTCTGCCGATGCCAGCACAAAGCGATCACAAACGAATTTCACAACGGGCGGATAGCTGACTTTCGCTGCGTTTCGCATCGGTTTCAGTTCCGCGCTAAGAAGCGGAATTCAAATAATAGCCGTCTCTACCTTTTGAAAGTTGATGTAGTCGGCCCAAAGGGGGCATTGAGCGAAGTTACTTTTGCTACTGTTGTTTCCACCAGCTGTCTGTCGGCGATGCTCTTTGCTCGCCTATCCTAGTAAGCAGGCATTTCAAGTTTAAACGGCAACTTCATCGTAAAGAATCGATGAACTCATTAACGCGGCTGAAGAGTGGATCTAAGCCTTATCTATATAAAGAGACGGGGGATTTTACTTTAACTTACTGTAAGTAATAACTAATAATTCTTATTTGAACTTGGGTAGACACAAGTTCTCTGCCTTGTCATATTGCATGCAGATTGTATGCAATGATTCGAGCGCGTGCTTATTTTTACTTTGAGGGTGGAAAACACATGACTGAAACCAAGTCTTATCAACGTGGCTCGGCCGCGACTGAGATTTGCAATGTGCTGCGTCGCGAGATTCTAACGTTGGCGTTGGAACCAGGTACGCCTCTTGATGAGACAGGGCTTTCCAAGCGTTTCAACGTTTCTCGGTCGCCCATTCGCGAAGTTCTCAATCGGTTGCTGGCGGAACGTTTGGTGGAGGCATTGCCAAACCGAACGACCATCGTTGCCCCTGTTGATTTGATGAACTTCTCAAACTTCATAGAGGCGTTGGATTTACAACAGCGCTATGCAACCCGCCTTGCAGCTCGCAATCGCAGCGCAGGTGACTTGGTCAACTTGCGTAAGTTATCAGACCAATATCGTGACGCTGTTCACTCTGCGAAAGCGTTTGAAACCCTTCAGGCGAACTTTGAGTTTCACAACGCTGTCGCTCTTGCGGGAAAAAATCCATACGTCGTGCGCCAGTATGGCGAGCTCTTATCGGAGGCGCGACGTTTGTTGCACATCCACATTAACTTTTTGGATGCACAGGGGCGTTGGGATGTCTTGGATGATCAACATGACGACTTTGTTGATGCCATCGAAGCGCAAGATGTTGCCTTGGCAGATCGCATTGCGCACGAACACACGCTTCAATTCCACGACCGCTTTCTGAAGGCTTTGCAATATAGATCTGACGATGACTTTCAGTTCGAAACGACCGATTCCCGTGGCGCAAGGACACGCCCGTGACCACGATCAGTCAAATTCGAGTCTCTTCTCATTGCAATGATCTGGGTGGTAAAATCTGGAATCCTGCAATCCGCTGGACCCAAAAGTATGCGGTCTTTGTCGAGATTGTTGATAGCAATGGGCAGGTGGGATTGGGTGAGTGTTGGTGTTTTGACACAGCACCCGACGCGCTTATGGCGTTCTTGCGCACAGAAGTTATTCCTCATTTCGTTGGCATTGCTGTTGAAGACGCGTTTGATGTGGCGCAGCAACAAATTGTCCGCGCCACTTTGACGGCGCGTCATGGCATGTTGATGTCCGCATTGTCAGGCATTGATATCGCAATCTGGGATCTGAAAGCGCAAAGTTCAGACGTACCCCTTTGGCAAGCTATTGATCCGAACGCGGCTGGTGAGTTCCAACTGTATGGCAGTGGTGGCCTCTATGGTCAGCAGAAAACCCTGCAAGATTTACAGGCCGAAATGCGATCTATGGCTGATGCGGGTTTTCAGGTTTTGAAGATGAAGGTTGGTGCGCTGCCCATTGAGGATGACGTCCAGCGGGTGATGGCCGCGTTGGCAGCGCTGCCTGAACCTTACAAGCTCATTGTCGATGGGGTTTACAAGTACTCTGCTGACCAAGCTTTGCGGCTCTTTGATGCGTTGCCGCGCGATCGCATCGAGGCATTTCAATCGCCTGTCGCGGCACATGATTACGCAGGCATGACAACGCTGGTTAAGAATGGAGTCCCGTTGATGGCCACCGAGGCTGAATATCGTGATGAGCTCCACCAAAAATTAGTCGAGGAGGTTATGGTTCCGTTTCTTCAGACGGCCCCGGTTGCAGTGGGAGGGATCTCCCGTGTTCAAGAATTGCAGCGCCTTATCGCCAATAGTGAAACTCGCTTAACGCTCGAAGTTTCGTCGACCTCAGTTGCTCTGATCGCTGCCTGCCATTTGGCAGCGGCTAGCAAAGACATTGCGCATGTTGAACGTCACTACGTTCATCAGGTGTTCTTCGAGCAGCTCAACTTTGTATCGTCATCTGGCTCGCCTGGTCAGTTTTCACTTCCGAAAATTTCAGGACTTGGGTGCTTCCTGCCTAAGGATCAGGTGACGGTGCATTTTGAAACCACTCACTGACAATTTGTCCAAGAGCCAACAAGGCCATCCTAAAATTCAAAATACCAACGGAGAGTTACATGCTTAATAAACTAATGAAACTTGCAACTGTTGCATCGCTGGCATTTGCCGGTGCAACCTCTGCGCAGGCACAAGATGAAGGTGTGTTGGGCGAGATCAAAGCACGCGACAGCCTGCTTTGCACGGGCCACAACGGCAGCTATCTTGGATTTGCCGAAGTTGACGCGCAGGGCGAATGGCAGGGTTTTGACATCGAAATGTGTCGTGCGCTGGCAACCGCCATCTTGGGCAGCCCTGACAAAGCACAAATCATTCCAATCAGCTGGGCGCAGCGTTTCCCAGCGATCCAATCTGGTGATATTGATGTCATTATCAAAGTGACCGGTTGGACTATGACACGGGATACCGAGCTGGGCCTGCAATACTCCCGCCCATACTTCATCGGCCCCTTCTATGTGATGTCCCGGTCTGATTTGAGTGCAGAAAGCATCTCTGATCTCGCAGGCGGCGTATTCTGCGTCAATGCGGGGACAACGGTAGAACGCGTTCTGGCTGACTACATGGAAACCAACGGCATCGAATATCAACCGCTGTCGTTTGAAAAAGGCGAAGAGTTGCGTGCTGCCCTATATGCTGGACGTTGTGATGCGATAGCTGGCTTTGGCCCGTTCCTGTCGTCAACGCGCGTAAATGCACCAAACCCGGATGATTTCACAATCATTGGCGATGTTATCAAGCTAGAGCCAGAAGGCATTGTTGTTCGCCAAGGCGAGGATGATTTCCTTGATGTCATCAACTGGATGGTAACTGCTCTGCTGCTGGCAGAAGAAAACGGTATCACGTCTGAAAACGTTGACGAAATGAAAGCCAACCCACCGTCGGCAACGGTTGAGCGTTTGCTGGGTGTGACACCTGGCGTGGGCACGCGTCTTGGTCTGCAAGATGACTGGGCTTACAACGTGATTAAAACCGTTGGTAACTATGGTCAAATTTACGACCGTACCGTCGGCGACGGCTCTCGCTACAAACTACCACGTGGCTTGAACAACCTCTGGAACAATGGCGGTCTGCTTTACCCGCTGGTTCTTGACTAATCCCCGATTGGGCGCGCTCCGTGCGCGCCCTTTTTTTTCCAGAAAAAGGGGCCATCATGACCACGCTCTTTACCTCACAAAAATTCAGAAGAACTGCAGTGCAAGTAATGTTCGTTACTGTAGTGGTATTGCTCATTCTCGCAATGATCATCGTTGGGCGCACGAATATCGCCGATCAGGGTATTGCGACCGGATTTGGGTTTCTAAACCAAACCACAGGATGGCCTGTTAGTTTTTCCCTAACCGATGTCGGACCGAGATCCACATACACGCAAGTGCTTTTCGCTGGTTTGCTGAATACGCTGCTTGTCGGGTTCATGACCCTATTTTTCGCAACGCTGCTTGGTTTGTTTTTGGCGTTGATGCGCATCTCGAGCAACAGTTTGATGAAGCTGGTTGGCACCACTTATGTTGAAGTGTTCCGCAACGTGCCGGTCATTCTGCAAGTCTTTTTCTGGT